>JAMCYH010000241.1 GCA_023474025.1 Deltaproteobacteria bacterium | reverse complement strand
TGACCGAACTGATTGGTGTGGCCTTCAACGACCCCAAGGTCAAAACATGGTTTGACAAACATCTCGTCTCCCCTGTGCCCGTAATGGCTAAAAGGGGATTGTTGTAACTTCCCAATTGTTCAAGTAGTACAAATTTCCGGAGGGATCTAACCTGAACCATGAAGGGTTCAGGTTAGGCTCTGGAAGTCTATTTATCTTGACGCAATAGCATTTTATGTGCTTAAATTCCTATCACGATGACGATTTTACCCGCTTGAAGGGCCAGATGACAAAAAGCCCGTTCAATAAGATTATTATTAGCTCGATTTTTTTGTTGGCTTTTGCAGCTTTGGGGTGGGGTCGCGCCGAAGCGCAGGTTCCTGACTTTGGGTTTGGGTCGATCGTACCGTTCAAGTCCCTCCAGACATTCTTTGGCCCACTCTTTCCGCCTAATGGCATAGGGGATACATTCCGCAGTGAATTCGGAATGGGAATGTCTACTCCAATGTTCGACAGAATAAAACTTAAAGGCACAGATACCACTAATAACCCAGTTTCTCTAAACCTTCTCAACAGTAACGCCACTACGCCACCCGATCCTACAGCTACAGCGGGATGGGAACCTATAATAATGACCCAGTCGCTTGATGGTGGACCCATTATATATGATTTTTTCGCCAAGTTTCGAGCATGGCGTTTTGCTGGCAAGATTGACTATATGATTTTTGACTCGCACAGCCGTAGAGCTGACGGTAGTGGTTTTTTCTTTGATTCCGTCGTCTTGTCTGGAGATGTTGATATAATTCAGGGACCTTGGCTAACAGCCGGGGGCAGGCTCCAGTTTTTTCTTAACCAGCCATATTTCAAGTTCAATAATCTTAATTTTTATTATGGGGGTAAGTATCGCCCCAATGGACAAATAGACCAACAACCTACGCAGGGAAAACTCATAGATCAGGTTTACTTCAGCGGGAGCGCTCCATGGACAATTGGCGCATACATTCGGTACGTTCCGCCAGAAATATTGGGCTTCCCCATGCATTTCGACGCCTACGCCGATTTCCCGTTAAAAGGCTCACCGCTGCAAACTTATGGCGTGGCTTTTGTGTTTAGACCACAAATCTATCGGTTCGATCTGTTTACCCGCCTGAAGCTGGAACGGTCTACTTTCTCTATCAGCGCGGACGTCTCAACCTCAAATCCAACAAACCCCACCACTTCATGGAGTCTGGATATGCTCTGGAACCTTTACGGGGCAGAGTTTGGTATTTACTTCTGATTCCCGAGTCCACAGTTCTCCTGCAATTTGTCCCCCTGACCTATCAATTTTCTCAACTAGAATATTAGCTCGCCTACAGCAGCCGCAGACAACTGGTCGGACCAGACCCTTGAACCATTGAAACCAAAGTCCACATCGAGGAAACTGTTTGTTAACTGATGGTCACCATTGGTTATGATGCGTTTGAAATCCACATCCAACTGGAGTCTGATATTGTCACGCAGCGGCAGTGAAGCCGTGGCTTCAGCGTGCCAGCAATGACCCTTTGTGATTTCGGTTGTTATGCGTTCGCCTTCCCGAAGCAGGTGAAGATCCTGATTTTTTGCGGAAACCAGCGCATAGTCCAGCACAAGCCCTATACCCAATCCAGAAACATATCTCGCAAGTCCCGCTGTTTTAAGCGTCGTGTTTATCTGCCCACCAACATAATACTGGTAAAACGACTGATCAAACTCGATGCCCTCACCCGGCAGGTCCATGTTGTACCCGTCAAGACTTATCTGATTTCCATCATGAGTTACAAATGAGAAGGTCTGGTACCGCACCCCGAATATTGGACGCAAGGTCCTGAAAAATGAAACCTGCGGTTTGATAAGGAACTTGAGATCACCCAGCCATGATCTTTTCAGCTTGCATTTGGACTCACTGAAAACAGACTTCTGGTCAGGCTGATTCGCCTGGTCCCAATCACTATCCTGCATGGGCGCCCGGCTATCCTTGTTGATATTCGTCCAGAGATCAAGCGAGGCGGACCACGTCCATGCGTCGTAAATGTAATCCCCTCCAAAAAACCATTGATCTATGGGAAATTCCAGACGACTCAGAGGGTCCTGTTCAGGCGGAAAGGGATTGGGAAACTGATAGGAAGTGTAGCTGTTGAAGAACTTTTTGAACCCGATTGTATATCGCCAATCCCTGGCGCCCACCGTAGAGACCAGACCAGACATCACATCCAGAGGATAATCGATGCCCTGGGCCTGCGCCGCAACCGGATAGACGCAGATATACACCAATATTAGAGAGGTCACCACAATGGTGGCCCCGGTTCGACGAATCATACCTTACCTTCACAAAATTTGTTGCAAACTGACTTTCGAAACCTCAAAAATAACAGCCAGTGGCTTTAAATTTAGCCAACAGGCGCAAACCATAGAGAAATCAGCTTGCTAACAAAAAAACCTTTAAATGGCCTTAAAGCGACAGCGGCCTATTAAACAAATTAACCAACAATACGTATGGAATGGATGCACAATAACATAAGGCTAATGACAAGTCAATGACGATTAAGCCTTAACTATTGTTATTGTTATACTTTATAGATTACGTATAACTTATTGCTTTATTAAATAAATATATTAATGTAGGCTTCGATTCATGGTCAAAATGAAGACTCATTTTTTTGACAACCCCAATTGACGTTGGCATATATCTCCACAAAGTCATATCTCTTCACGGAAAGGACAATCTCTCGATGAGGTTCATTTTTTCTACCCACGACAAGGCAGAACAAATCCAGAGGATACGTGACGGGATTGCAAGTTACAGGGAATCCGGTCAGTCTGATCCAGCGAACTTTGAGATGCATTCCGTGTACGATGAACTACTATGTCAGGTTTGTGACCACTTTTTGGGCTATTGGAAGAATGAGATCGCCATGATAGGTTTAGGTGGTTATGGGCGAAAGGAAATGAGCCCTTATTCCGACATCGACCTCCTTTTTCTAAGACCGGAAAACGCGCCTGAAGGAGTTTATCGCGCTATCAGGAACATCCTTTACCTGCTGTGGGACGCCAGGGTCGAACTTGGCCATTCCGTCAGGACCGTGAACGAATGCAAACAGGAAGCTGACAAAGACCTGGCTGTCCTTACATCCTTGATGGACATAAGACGTGTTTGGGGATGTCATGAGATTTTTGATGAACTGGTGGTTGAGCGAGAGCGTCTTATCAACGAATCCGATCCCCTTGATCTATATCTTCGCATTGAAAGTGAAATCAGAAAGTCACGTGATAAATTTGGCCATACCATATATCTGCTCGAACCGCATCTAAAAGAAGGACCAGGTTCATTGAGGTATGTTCAGCTTCTAACCTGGCTGGCTCGAATGATATTCGGCTGCGCCACGCTGGACGATCTCGTAATTGGCGATTTATGTTCCGAGAGGTCTGTCCAGGAAATAAAACAGGGGGTTCGTTTTTTGGCTGAAATCAGGACCCGTCTTCATTTTATCGAGGGACGCCGGGATGACCGGCTCAAATTCGACTGCCAGGCCCTCGTGGCAAATCAAATGAGCTTCGAGGAAACTCCTGAACGGCCAGCGGTTGAAAACTTCATGAGAGAATACTACAGGCACGCGGCCGGCATTGATTTTTTTGGAAGGCAGTTACTAGCTAAAGCGAGGCTCTTTCTAAGACCCAAACTGGTTTCAAACAGGAAGAGACTCGACCTTGGAAGATCATTTTATTTGGGGGCTGGCGGAATCAATTTCTCGAATCCGGAATTGTTCTTACAGGAACCGTCGCAGTTCCTTCAGGCTTTCAAGCTGATTGCTGAAACAGGAAGCGATCTGGATATAAGGCTTGTGGATCTGATAAGGTCGAATCTGTCTCGCGTCAATAAGGAACTGGTCAATGACCCATCATTTAACCAGCTTTTTCTCGAGATATTACAATGCGGGAAAAACGTCTCCAGGGCGCTGAACACAATGATGAAAGTGGGGTTTCTGGAAAGATTCATAACCGAGTTTGCGAGGATCAGGTTCCTGCCTCAGTACGATATTTATCATCAATATACTGTTGACCTGCATACCATCGCTGTACTTGAAAACATGGATGGACTTGAAAAGGCGGATGGGCCGGAAGATGAAAGGTTGTTGAGAACAATCTTCTCAAAGCTGGAGAAACCTGAAAATCTCCGACTTGCCGGTCTTTTCCATGACATTGCCAAAGGGAGTGGGTCAGGGCATGAGATTAAGGGAGAAAGTATCGCCAGGCCGATTCTGGACCGTCTGGCCCTGCCAATGGAAGATATTGAGGAGATCGTGTATCTGATCAGGAATCATCTTGCAATGACCCATCTTGCATTTAAAAAGGATATTCATGATGAAGCTCTCGTTAATAGATTTGCGGAAAACGTTATGCTCAAACGCAGGCTGGACCTGTTACTCCTTTTGACCTACTCTGACCTCAAGGCCGTCGGCCCTACAGCGCTGAATTCGTGGAAAAAGATGCTTTTGGAGGAACTCTACTACAGGACTCTGGACGTCATAGAAGGTGGAGAGGACGAGGGCGAGGATTTATCTGATTGGGTCAAACAAATAAAGGCGGTGGTGTGGGACCTGGTTCCTTTCGAGCGCAGGGGACAGCGCCTCGAAGAATTTCTTGCTAAAGCGACTCCGCGTTACTGCCTTGATTTCTACCCTGGTGTCATAGTTGATCATTTTATGGAAATTGAGGACAGGCTGTCTCAGACCCAAAGAGATACCCTGACTCCAGACGATTTCATTGCCAGAAAAATCGACCACAGGAAACCAGGGTACAGTTCAATAACTCTCATAATAGCGGATCAACCAGGTCTGTTCTACAAGATAGCCGGGACACTGTCTTCCAACAAGATTAACATACTTAGTTCCTGGACACATCTGATAGGTCCCATAGCCATTGCTACCTTGCATGTCAACAACATACCCGAAGGGCCTCTTGATGATCCGGAACGATGGGCAAATTTCCAGAAAGATTTTAGAAATGTCATTACCGGAAAGACGGATATTGACTCGCTTGTCGAAAGCAGACGGCAAACAAGAGGCTTGTTCAGCAGACAGTCTAACCCGCGGTTCCCTGTAAAAGTTGAAATTGATAATTCTACTTCAGACAACGCCACGATAATTGAAGTTAACGCTCATGATCGGCCTGGACTGCTTTACGATATAACCCGAAGATTGTCAGGACTCGGTTTGAATATAGTTCTTGCCAAAATTTCAACCGAAGTGGATCAGGCGGCAGACATATTTTATACCCAAGATTCAAGCGGCGCCAAAATAATTGACTTTGACGGGCTTGATCTCATCAAGGAAGAGCTGACAAACCATTTAACAATAATGGAGCAGGTTTCACTGGAAAAACAGACGCCAACCCAGATAACGTTTTGATGGTGAATTAAACCAGAGTAAGCGGATTTGGGCGCTCGCTGGATCTTACGGAGCCATGGAGTCGAATTTTAGAGCCCTTAGTATCGCTGTTAGCGCATTTCTGGATTACGAACTGGTTAACCGTGGACTGGCCCAGTTAACCGTAGAATCATATTCTTCAGATTTGGCTGATTTCACAATGTTTCTGACTTCCAGAAACGTTATCAATCCTGGCGAGATCCAGAAAGAGCATTTGCTACTTTTTCTGGATCTTTTGAATAGACAGGGGCTTTCCGCAAGGACACGGGCCAGAAGATTGTCCTGCCTGAAGGGGTTTTTCAAATTCCTTATCGAAACGGGTTCTATCAATGAGAATCCCGCTGAACACATAGAGACTCCCAAACTGCCCAGAACGGTTCCCCATTATCTTGATCAGGGTGAAGTCGAGGCGCTTATCGCTTCAGCGGACACTTCCAGCCCCCAGGGAATCAGAAATGACGCCATGATAGAACTTCTTTACGCCACAGGCCTGCGTGTTTCGGAACTCGTTGGGCTGGAAACCTACAGGGTCGATTTCGAAGTGGGGTGTGTAACGGTTATGGGTAAAGGATCCAAAGAGAGAGTGGTGCCTGTGGGACTCAACGCTTCAAGGAAAGCTTTAAATTATTTTGAGAACGTTCGGCCAATAATTATTGGAGGCAAACGCAGCGAATACTTTTTTGTTACCAGTAAAGGGAAGAAAATGACCCGTCAGGCATTCTGGAAAATTATAAAAAAAGCTTCCCGTAACGCTGGTATTTCCAAGGAGATTTCCCCGCATACATTGCGACATTCATTTGCGACACACCTGGTTCAAAACGACGCTGATCTTAGATCAGTGCAACTTATGTTGGGCCATTCGGACATATCAACCACAGAAATTTACACACATGTGGCCGCAACTAGACTTAAGGAAGTCCACAAAAGGACACATCCGAGAGGTTAAATACCATCACGGACATGAAAAAGCCTGCCAACAAAAACATTGACAGGCTTAACCGCATAAAACACCATATTACCGTGGTTATAAGAAACCCGGATTAATTACTGATAAACTGATGGATCAGCCCACATTCACCACCCAGCCAAACGGATCAGGCCGGGTAGCCAACTGGATACCTGTTATTTCATCAAAAAGCTCTTTTGCGATAGGGCCGGTTTTACCATCTCCAACCATATAATCATGTCCCAAATATCTAAAATGACTAACGGGGGAAATTACCGCCGCGGTACCGGAACCAAATACCTCCTGAAGTTTCCCGGACTTTGCCGATGAGACAAGTTCATCAATGGAGATAACTCTTTCGGAAACCCTCATGTTCTTTGCCTTACAAAGTTGAATTACCGAGTCACGCGTTACTCCGGGCAGGATTGTTCCTCCCAGTTTGGGAGTAATTATTTCATCATCGATCCGGAAGAATATGTTCATCGTGCCGACTTCTTCTATAGACAACCTGTTCACTGCGTTCAACCATAACACCTGGGTAAAACCTTCAGCGTGGGCTTCTTCTGCAGCAAGTAACGAGGCGGCATAATTAGCGCCTGTTTTAGCTTCACCTACCCCACCGGCTGCGGCTCTGGCGTATTTTTCGGTAACCATTATCCGTACCGGTTCGAAGCCTTCAGGATAATATGCCCCCACTGGTGACAGAATAATAAAAAAGAGGTATGTCCTGGATGGTCTCACGCCCAGGTGCGCATCCGTAGCAATTACTGTAGGTCTGATATAAAGAGAAGTCCCTGGGGTCCTGGGTATCCAGTCCCTGTCTTTTCGTAACAATTCCGACATCTGATCCATGAATATCTTTGGATCCAGCGAAGGAATGCACAAGCGCTGGCAGGACCTGTTAAATCTCGCTATATTCATGTCCGGTCTGAATAACAAAATGTCAGACTCTTTCGCACCGGAAAATGCTTTAAGGCCTTCAAAAACCTGTTGTCCGTAATGCAAAATCATACCCGCTGGATGTAAAGACAGGTTCTGAACTTTTACAATTTTTGGACTCTGCCAGCCGCCATCAGTCGAGGAGTACTCGATCGTCAACATATTGTCCGTGAAAATATCACCAAAACCTAGCTTGTTTTCGTCATATTGCTGGGACCCCATTCTGTTTCTCGGTAGTGTTGCCATAAATCCTCCAAACGCATATCGTGACGCAAGTATTACAGCAGTAAAAAGGCCGGGTGATCCTCGACAATATCTCCAGGACGTTTCACCCAGGCCGGTTCAGATATAATAGCAACTGTTTGAATAATTTATCCAGAGAAATGTTATGCCACTGTGGTCATTTTCACCAATAATCCTCAGATCCTGTAGCTTGTTCAATAAACCTTGTTCTTGAATAGGCGTCACACTCTGAACATGAAAAATCGGACCAACGACATTTTAAAGCTACGTTCAAACATTCACTATAGTGATCACAGTCCACTTTTCGGTAGGGTCTGTCCGAGTCCCGGTTTCCCTTAACAAGTACTGGACAAGGTTCCATAACTGTACTCCAACCTCCCATCCGATTTGAAAAATATCCCGAGCGAATCGTTTTGAAAGAACGATCCAAAACGCTCCTAGCCACCCAAAACGATAGAAATCCCTCTAACTTCAACTAGATAGACAGGTTGCTTTTTGGGGAAACGCGATAGCATATTCCACAATAATATTACAAATTTTATAATGGCCTCCGTTAAGCCGTTGACTTAATTAGGTAGTCCGTCCATCTATGTTGTATATCCAGGATCTGCGTGCCGGGAGTGAGATAATTGTATCTCTCTAAAAAAGGTTTCATTAAACTTATATATTTTGTTTGTCAAGTGACTCGAATTGATTGTACTGGAGATAGGGCATGCATCGGGTTGTCCAGATCGACCTCTCGCTGTTTTTTATATTCTCTGTTTTAGGGGGAATCGATGATGGTCTCGTTAGAAATTACCCGAAACGATTTTCTTATTGCAAAGATTAATTACCACCCGGGATTCCTTGTAGAAATTCAAGTTTCAGAACTATTTGTGAATCAGAAGATAGAGTACCACACTTCCCATCATCATGGGAAGTTATCTGGTTATTGGGATCAAGTCCTGGACCAATATTTTAATGAATGGATTTTTGAATCCAGATCCGACATGTTTCCTGATGAAGCGCCCAGATCCGGATGCGCAAGAGAACACAAGAACCTGTTCCTTGCGGCCTCCCGGGCCTTGGAAAAAGATTTGGGCCCCCATGGTTACAAATTTAATGTGTCTTTCAATTAGACTGGATGGAATGATCGGAAAAACGGAATTTTCGTCCAGGTTCAAGTGAGGTCGGGGGCCTCAAATGGCCCCCGATTCAACTAAACTTTAATCAAAAGATCCTGCCAGAAAAATTTTGGCCTTTCCGCGCTGGATCTTGAGGCGGATCACCTTATTCTTCTTCGCTTCAGACACAGCCTTATTGAATGAGGCGGCATTCGAAACTGCGACTCCATCAACCTCAAGGATTACGTCTCCGGAACGCAGACCCATCGTGGAACCTACACCGTTAGGATTGAGATCTTTAACGATTAGACCCTGTCCTTCTTTAATATCCATCTTGGACGCCACCGGGCCGGGAACCGGTTCTATCTGTATTCCGAGTTCATTGGAGGTTTCTGCTGCAGACGTCTCACTGGAAGTTCCGCTCGAAGCAATGGCCTTTGCGGTCCTTTCACCGATCTTTACGGGGACTTCAATGATTTTCTTGTCCCTATATATCGTCAAGGTAGCAGATGTTGAAGGTTTTTCCCTACCAACCAGATTTTTGAGGTTTGCAGCCCCTGTTACGGTTTGATTGTTAAATTTAAGAATTATATCGCCTGCCTTGATTCCTGCCTTTTCTGCAGGGCTACCTTCTATAACCTGTGATACCAGTGCCCCTTCGGCGTCCTTCCTGCCGAAAGACTTGGCAAGCGAGTCATTCATATCCTGGATGTTTACACCAAGTAGACCGCGTTTAACTTTGCCATGCTTGATCAAGTCATCCATTATCAACTTGGCGGAGCTGGACGGAATGGCAAATCCTATCCCCTGGTACCCGCCACTTCTGGTCGCTATGGCCGTATTAATACCAATGACGTCTCCATCGATATTTACCAGAGGTCCGCCAGAATTTCCCGGGTTAATGGCTGCGTCGGTCTGGATAAAATCCTCGTAATCTATTATCCCGACATTTGTTCTACCAGTGGCGCTTACTATCCCTGACGTAACCGTCCTGTTCAGCCCAAAGGGGTTACCAATAGCAAACACTATCTCCCCGACCTGCAGTTAGAGGGATTTCTATCGTTT
>JAMCYH010000109.1 GCA_023474025.1 Deltaproteobacteria bacterium | reverse complement strand
TGCTGTCTTGTGGGGCACTTCTTCTAAATAAAATAATTGAGTCATTACCACAAAGCCCCTATTTGTATGGTCCTGATGATTTAAGCGATATGCCAATCAGATTTTTTGCAACGGAACTCATTAGGGAACAAATTTTGAAACTCCTTACCGAAGAAGTGCCCCACAAGACAGCAGTTACCATAGAAACTTTTCAGGAAGGTGAAAACAGAGTATTGATTCAAGCCAATATCCACGTAGAACGCGATAGTCAGAAAAAGATTCTAATCGGCCGTGGCGGGAACATGATTAAATCTATCGGAACTCTAGCTAGGAAAAAACTTGAGGAGTTTTTGGAGACTTCAGTTAGAGTTGAACTATTTGTGAAAGTTTCTCCAAATTGGACAAAAAATATAAATAAAATAAGGGAATTCGGATACTTGGACTATTAACTCAACACTTTTTCCATAAAAGATTTATAAGGATCAATTTCAATCCAATTTCACCGCCAGACGCTCCGCAAGTTTTTTCATTTCCGGTGAAATTTCAATCTTGGACTGACCTTCATCATTGTGGACAATCCGAAACAACTCAATCTGAGCCTCACCAAGCTGAAGTGGAATATCAAGATTTTGGGCCATGTCCAAAAATCTGAAAATTTCAGATAGGACAGACTTATTAGACCAATCTTGACCAAGTTTTTCAACGAGTAATCCGATTCGATGACTAATCAGTTTTTGAGCCGCGCTCATATCCAGTTCTATTTTCCAAAAATTTATATCTCGAAGAACTGACTCTAAGCCTTCCGGGAAAATTTCCTGCGAAAGCTTTTCCAGTTCCCTGAGAAATCTACGGTTTAGAACGAACCTTGCGGCGGCCCTGAATGTGTCAGGCAACCGTGAGCTATGATTAACTATAAGGCGTGCAAGGTCTTCATTCTTCTTATAGAATGAACCCAATAAAGCCGCTTGTTCCTGGAACATTCTTTTGGTTACCGCATCAAGAAGCCTCGACCTTTGTTCAATGAACAGATCCCTGAATGTAAAATACTTGTGAGGAAAATATCCATCGAGCTTTCGTATCAATTCTGTGGAAGAATGCTTCTTGAACGTCTCCGTAAGATCTTTTTTCAGGTCCTCATAGGCTAGCTGTCCACCCGATAACGGTTGAACTGAACAACGAAGGTCAACAGCGCCCAAATACAAAACAGCAAAAATGAATCGCTGTTCTCGAAGAGTGACAGAACTCTGAATTCTCACCTGCCCAATGAGCAAAATTCGTTCGCCAAAATCCTCTCTCACAAAATCAATTAAATAAACTCTATAAACATAAACTCTTTGCGATGCATGAGGCGCGTCAAAAAGAGCTGAAATTGCGACGTGGGCTGCTACCTGTGGCAAATCAACTACTTGGGGAGCAATTTTTTCCTGATATAAATCGTCTCCATGAATATGGGACTGAGTGTTACTAACAGCCGGAAACAATGCTCTGAGAAATTCGTTAACCAAAGCAGGATCATATGCGCTTGCAAGTTGTAAAACGCGTGCCGCGTAACTTAATATTTGCAAAGATTCGATACCTGTAATATCGTCGAAAAACCACCCGCAACTTGTATACATAAGCATTCGGTTTCTTTGCATTTCCAATAAATTCAACGCTTCAACATATTCAGAGGGGGTTAGTTCACGCTTTTCGGATGATTTTAAAAAGGCTGTAATTTCGGAACGGTCACGCAAAAGAAGATCGATGTAGCTGTCCCGTGTTACCCATGCGTCTTTAAATAAATCAATCCCCCGTTTTTCAAATAGTCTGTCCACACGATCACGAATCAAATCCAGGGACTTGCGTAGAGGTGTACGCCATGCCTGATTCCATCCGGGCTTTTGATTGGCCGAACACCCGCAATCTCTCATCCAACGACCTACGCCGTGTGAACAACTCCAAGCGGTTTTTTCAATAATTTCAACCTGCGCTACGGGTGGATGGCTTGCAAGAAATTCAGCGTAATTGGTCAACTTCACATCAGGCTCAATAAGCAATTGTTCTATTGCGAAAGCCAGCGCCATTTCACCGAATCTGTGATGGTGACCATAAGACTCACCATCGGTGGCGATATTCACCAACTGAGGCCATGTTCGTTGGCTGGAAAAAGCCCCCATAATTCGATCTTTAAAAGCTGCTCCACTGTTGAGTAGACCTTCAAAAGCGATAGCCTGAGAAATAGGCGCGTCGAAAAAGAAAACAGCAATTTGAGACCCATTGGGTAACTGGCACAGATAAGGCCGTGACGGATCTATTGCTGTGCCATCAACATTCCTCCAGATATCGGATGGTTTCTCGTTGAATCGTTTTGCTTGATGAGGGGCGAGAATGGTGAACAATAAACCATTCTCGACCATTATTTCCAGTGTTTGTAAATCAACAGCCGTTTCGGGTAACCACATGCCTTCAGGGTCACGAAGAAAACGCTTCTTAAAATCTTTTATGCCCCATAATATTTGTGTGATCTTGTCACGACCGTTGGCCAAAGGCATGATAATATGATTGTACGCTTGGGCAATGGCGTTACCATGGCCAGATCTAACAACTTTGGAATAGGCGTCCGCCTTCAGAATTGATTCGTACGCAGTTTTCTCATGTCGTTCCATCCACGAAAGTAATGTGGGTCCAAAATTGAAACTAATGTGTTCATAGTTGTTAACGATTTTCTGCAATCGTCCCTGACTGTCCAATAAACGAGCCTCAGAATTTGGACGGTAACACTCATACGCTATTCTATCATTCCAATCATGAAATGGATGAGCGGACTCCTGCTTTTCAACTTCTTCCAACCAAGGATTTTCTCGAGGTGGTTGATAGAAATGCCCATGAATACATATATATTTTGAAGGATTGAGACTCATATGCTGCCCTCTATGCGGCTGAATATTAACAAAAAACCCACCTTTTGTAATCAAAAGGTGGGCCAAAATTTTACCCGAAATCTGAAATTCAGAACCTAGTGTCGGTAAGCAGCCTTTTTATAGCTTTTTGATTTCTTTGCAAAGGATTTTCTGTGACTCCTTGAACTCTTGCTCTTGTACGCTTTGGACTTTTTATGAATTTTTGATTTTTTGGTTAGTTTGGATGTGACTTTTTTATGGGAGCTTTTTGTACTGTTACTTGACACAGCTTGATGACGCGTTTTCTGAAATGCTTTTGCTAAGGCGTCATATGGCTTTGAGTCAGCCAATTTGAAATTTTTCAGCGACAGTCCATCATTTGCCACGCCTGCAAGCGCCAACCCTGAAAAATTCGCAAAAAGGCATACAACCAGAAAAGATACCAGTACAAGGAATCTTGTCATGTTTTTCATCTCCTGTTGACATGGAATTGTAGTAAATATACTAAATTTGATGATAATAGTCAATCAACAAATTAAGTGTCAAATTTATAAATTCTTAGTTCCATATAAATACACAGTCTTCATGTCAGGATCAAATATACCTACAGTTGCTAATTTTTTTTGAAAATATGGGGTTGTCGAGACATATCTCGACAACTTTACAATCATCCGTTTTAAGGTTTTGACTTGAATTCAGCTCAAGAGTTAATAAATAAATTCTAACTAATTTTCTGGAAGGAGTTATATCAATGGGAAAATTCAAGTGGCTAACATGCATAACAATTTTTGCAGCACCCATTTTGTTTATCAGCATTGGTTTTTTTGATTCTCCAGCAAACTCTTTTGAGGACATTGAACAACAACGAGATTTATGTATACAAAACTGTCATGAACAATTCGACGACGATGACCCTGGAATCTGGCAACTATCTGCACAATGTATTGATAGATGTGAGAAGACTTATTGGAAAAAATGGAATCGGCAGATGCGTAACATCGGAAAAGATTGATGGTCTTCAGATAGAGACCTAGTGCAATTAATCTTATGATAGGATTTATATTTAGGGGTGAGGATAAATATAAGCGCACAGGGGGCTTGCCATTCACCAGATGTAACGTTGCAATCCCAACATAAGGGCGAGCCCTATTATTACAGCCACTGAAACAACCACAAGCAGGTCTGGAAACGCTGAAAACACAGCTTCGCCCCTGTTAATATGTCTTCTTGCCTGTATGAAGCGAAAGCCTGAAACGACAATCATGAATCCAGCCAGCAAAAAACAGAAAAGACTCAAATATATAGCGCTATTTCCATGATTATGAGCCTCTGTTCCTCCTTCAAAAGCAAGTAGATGTCGCAAAAATATTTCAAATTTTTCAATAACAAAACCAAAAGCCAAAAGAGAAATACTAGTTCTAGACCACGACAAAAAAGTCCTTTCATTGGCCATATGCGTACGATGCCAAGCTAAAAATATTCTATCGTCATCTTTTATCGCTGGTGGTTTAGATTCAAGTTCCTGATTGTCAAGTTCCGCTTTGACCTTTTCAAAAAAGCCCAAGACTACCTCCCCAAAAGCCAGGTTCTTAAAACATAAACACTGTGAATTACGAATACAACTACGTATATAGTTGGAAAAATCCCCAACTGGGAGAACGTTTGCTGTTAAAAAAGAAAAGAGACTAACTTAATAACTGATCTGTCTCAATAAGAGGCCAGACGAATTTAGGAAGGGTCTTTATTAACAAAGTTCAGGAAAACGTCTAATGTTTCCAAATAAATTCATGGATTGAGATTTGAAGCCATTAATAGCCGGTAAAACAATGTCATCCCCTGAACAAAAACTCCACTATTAAAGCCTCAAATCTCACCACCGAGAATAATTCCGTTCTGTCAATAACCTTTACAGCTATTTTGTTCCCTTTGTTCCCTTTTTTTCCTTCTTTACTTTTTTCGCTTTAGCCGGCGCCTTGGCCTGAGCTTTAGCCTTTTTGACTTTTACGGACTTGCAGGCGTAAGCTGGCGCGCCGTAATAATACCCATAGGCTGGAGCGTATGCCGGAGCGCCACAAGATTTAGCCCCGTGACCGAAGAAAGGCAGCCCCAGTCCGTCAAAAAACGCTGACGCCGGCTGAACGCTCAATCCAGCCAAAAGGCCCACTGAAACCGTGAGAGCGATTACTACAAGTATCTTCTTCATTTTTCGTTACTCCCTAAATGATCAAAAAAATCGTTTAAGGGGATGATCTCTTCCTTTTACCACAAAAAAATATTATTTGTCCAGTCATTCAATTGAGATACGTTTTTTATAAATGATTGAATAGTTTAGAAATGTTACAAGGGATTGCGATTTTTCGCCGTGTAGGTTAAATCAGTTCATAGAAAATAATCCACCGGGTTAGATGGATAATATTAAACCAGCAAGGACACAATATTACCATGATAATAATTACTGGAGGAGCCGGCTTCATAGGGAGTAACCTGGTTCAGGGCTTGAACCAATTGGGTGAAGAAAACATATTGATCGTGGATCACCTGGATACCGGGGATAAATGGAAGAACCTCAGAAGTATCAAATTCCTGGATTTTGAAACGAAGGACAATTTCATTACAAAGGCTGAAAAGGGACTTTTTGGCACAGAGATAAAGGCCATTTTCCATCTTGGCGCTTGCAGTTCAACAACCGAACGGGATGCGGACTATTTAATTCAGAACAATTATGAGTATTCCCGAAGGCTAGCCCTGGTATGTGTGAATCAACCAGAACTTCGTTTCATTTACGCGTCTAGCGCAGCCACTTATGGTGATGGCTCACAAGGCTATTGTGACGAGACAGAGCCAGGTCCGTATCTATGCCCGCTGAATATGTATGGCTATTCCAAGCATCTGTTTGATTGTTGGGCACATAAAACCGGTTTCTTGAAAAGATCCGTAGGGCTAAAATATTTCAATGTCTTCGGACCAAATGAATACCACAAAGGTGATATGAGAAGTGTGGCTATCAGGGCTTATATCCAAGCCAAAAGAACTGGAATTATCAAACTTTTCAAATCTTACAGATCTGATTATATGGATGGTGAACAACGCCGTGATTTTATTTATGTCAAAGATGCCGTTAGGGTAACCCTGTTTTTTCTTCAAAAACCAGAGACAAATGGATTGTTTAATGTTGGCACTGGACAAGCCAACACTTTTAATACACTGGCTAATAGCGTTTTCTCAGCGCTTAAAATTCCAACCCGCGTTGAATATATTGATATGCCGCCTGGCTTGAACAAACGTTACCAGTATTATACATGCGCAAAACCAGACAAATTGAGGAGGGCCGGATATCTTGAGAATTTCCGAAAGATTGAAGATGCTTTAAAAGATTACATTGTTAATTATCTTGAAAAGGAGCTTGATTCAGAAACAATGGAGATCTAAAGACAGTAAGCTTTCACTGCAGCGTTCAGAAAAAATGTAGTAGCGCGTTCACAATTTCTGTCTTTGATCAGGGCAGATATGACGCTTTGAGAATTAAATAACCTGAAGTTTGCTAATCATCCCCTTTGGTTAGAATGAGACCACCAAGAGGCGGCAGTATTAACTCCAGAAATTGTTCATAGCCATGATAACGTCCCTGCTTGGCAACAATTGAACCCGCATTCCCAACATTGCTCCCACCATAATATTCGGAATCAGAATTAAGTATCTCTTTATATGATGTCTTTTCAGGCACACCGACACGATAGGCATGTCTCACGGTAGGTGTAAAATTTAATAGACATATCAGATACCTATTGTGGCTCCTGCGGATATAGGATAAAATACTGTTCATATTGTCATTGCAGTCCACCCAGGAAAATCCTTCCGGCCTGCAATCCCATTCCCATAAAGCGTCATTAGTCTTGTACAGTGAACCAAGATCCCGGAAAAAATGCGAAAACTGAAAATGAGTATCATAGTTTAACAAATGTAGTTCCAAACTAGATTCATGACTCCATTCATTCCATGTGCCCAGTTCAGATCCGGCCATGAGTAATTTCTTTCCTGGATGAGTATACATATAGGTCAGTAACAAACGAAGATTAGCGAATTTTTGCCATTCATCGCCGGGCATTTTACGCAAAAGAGACCCTTTTCCATAGACAACTTCATCATGTGACAAAGGCAATACAAAATTTTCGCTGTACGCGTACATCATGGAGAATGTTAAATCATTGTGGTGAAAACTTCGATATATGGGGTCTTTGGAAAAATATTTAAGCGTGTCGTGCATCCAACCCATGTCCCATTTAAAGCCAAATCCTAGACCTCCCAAATAAGTAGGCGTAGTTACCCCCGTCCAGGCAGTTGATTCTTCAGCAACGGTGAAGCATCCAGGGAATTTGGCATAAACCATTGCGTTAAATTCTTTAATAAAGTCTATTGCCTGAAGGTTTTCATTCCCTCCATACTCATTGGGAATCCATTCGCCGTCGGACCTGCTATAATCGAGATAAAGCATTGCAGCGACAGCATCTACACGCAATCCATCGATATGATATTTATCAAGCCAGAAAAGAGCATTGCTGACCAGAAAATTTCGGACTTCATTCCTGCCATAATTAAAGATAAGCGTGCCCCAATCTCTATGCTCACCCTGTTTGGGATCATCGTGTTCATATAGAGCTGACCCATCGAATAACCTCAGGCTATAATCGTCTTTAGGAAAATGAGCCGGTACCCAATCAAGTATGACTCCAATATTGTTTTTATGAAGTGTATCAACAAAAAATTTGAAATCATCAGGATTCCCAAATCTACTGGTAGGAGCGTAATAGCCCGTAACCTGATAGCCCCACGAAGCGTCAAAAGGGTGCTCCATGATGGGCATTAGCTCAACATGAGTAAATCCATATTTTTTCATATGATCTGTCAAGGGTTCAGCAATTTCCTTATAACTTGCCCATTGTTTTAGTTCTTCACCTATTCGCATCCAGGACCCCAAGTGAACCTCATAAATATTCATGGGGGTTGCAAAATGATCGGTATGGTCCCGGCTTTCGATCCACTCGTTGTCTGTCCAGGTATAACCATCGACGTCCCATATTTTCGACGCGGAGCCTGGTCTCAGTTCCATCCCAAAAGCGAAAGGGTCAGTCTTAATTCTTATGGCATCGGTATTAGATTTGATTTCAAATTTATACATGCTTCCCTGAGATAGACCTGGTACAAAAAGTTCCCATACTCCTGACCCTCCCATACTCCGCATCGGGAACAAACGCCCATCCCAATTGTTAAAATCCCCGATTACGCTGACTCTTTTGGCGTTAGGAGCCCACACGGAGAAAGAAACACCGAGTGAACCATCAAGATGACGGGGATGTGCTCCCATTTTTTCATAAAGGTTATAGTGTTTTCCTTCTCCCATGAAATGTAAATCGTGATCACCGAGAGTTGGCATGAAGCGATAAGGCGGATCAATAGTCCACGAATCTCCATTGTCGAAAATAAATCTTACCATGTATTCCAACGGTAAAAACCGGTTCGGAAGCCACGTCCAAAAGAAACCTGTAAGATCGGTCTTGCTCAACGATATCAGTTCATCCTTAATAATGAGTTGTGCTGAAGCAGCCTCCGGATGAAAAAACCTGAAGATCAGCCCATCCTGTCCATCGATTCTTGATGGATGCGCCCCCAAAACACTATGCGGGTCTGAGTGCTCAATCAGTACAATTCGCTCAACGTCTTCATTAGTAATACCAGCTAAAAACTCTCTAGGAAGCATGGCAACCTCTCAGACTCGTATCAATAGAGTCACCGATGGATCTCGACCTTATTCTATAAAAGAATGGCAGGAATATTAAACTGATAAATGAATAATCTATGATTGGAACAAAAAATCATTGCGCTCCGTTCGGCGAAGGTATGTTCTCCGGTTTGACATAAAGTATTCTGTGACAATTTGGACAATAAATAAATTCCAGCTGTCTCAAAACTTGAAGACCCATCTGTGGTGGAATAGCTATATGACAACCATCACATGAACCGTTAACCATTTCAGCTATGGCATTACCCCGCTGTTTTCTTACCATCGTATAGCGTTTGTAATGCTCTTTGTTCACATTCTCAGCTAGTTTTTGTTGTTCAGCCTTCAAAGACTCCAACGCCTTTGTAGCATCGAGAAGTATTTTCTCAGACTGGGTTTTTTTATTTACTAGAGTATTTTCACAGTCCGAGTATTCAGCTTGTTTTTTTTCCAGCGCTTTTTTCAATTGCTCGAATCGATTCATTAGATCGAGCAAAATTTCTTCAATTTCACCTGCGACTTTTTTCCCCAATCTGATTTCTCTGGAAAGGGCTTCATGTTCCTTAATGTTTTTGATATTCAGCAGTCGACGTTCAGAGCGTTTAATTTTTTCTTGCTCTACGGTCAGTTCGGATTCTTTTGTTTGCAATTCGATCTCGATTGACGCCATCGTTTCCTGGGTTTCAGATATTTCATGTCTCAAAGAAACCAGATTTCTGGCCATTTCCTGGAGTTCTTGCGGTAATTGTTCAAGAATAGCTTCCTGTTGGTCTACCTGAATATCTATGTCCTGAAGTCGCATAAGCAGTTGCAACTGTTCTTTCAATTTATGATTCCTCCTCGTCCTTAAAAACGCATATCGGTAAATGGATTTTGTTCCGTTTCACATATATATAACTTAACCTTCCAGCCTAATTTTGAAAATTCAGTCTCAAATCTCCCTTTCATCAATTTAATAGCGCATCTTTCCAATCCAAAATGACCGGCGTCTATTAGGGATATTTGATGAAACTGAGCATCGAGAGCGTCATGATAACGGATGTCACCAGTTATCATGACGTCAGCTTTAGCCGAAACGGCCTGTTCGAGATACCCCATACCACTCCCGGCTCATAACCGGTTGGTCCCTG
>JAMCYH010000093.1 GCA_023474025.1 Deltaproteobacteria bacterium | reverse complement strand
CCGAGCCGACAAGAATTCTCTTTACAATACTCCACCGTGTTTGTCGATATTTATGGTCAGCCTCGTTCTTAAATGGATTGAAGAAACCATCGGCGGACTGGAAGCTATGGAACAGCGGAATCGGCAAAAAGCCGCCTTGTTATATGATTACCTTGACAGGAGTCAGTTTTACACCACTACGGCGGACAAAGACAGCCGATCTATGATGAACGTTACCTTCAGGCTAAAATCCGAAGAACTGGAAAAGAAGTTTGTGGCTGAATCAGCCAGAAACTCACTGGGTGGGCTCAAGGGACATCGATCCGTGGGTGGTTGTAGGGCTTCGATCTATAATGCGATTGAGCCTGCGTCTGTTAAAGTCTTAGTTGATTTCATGGAAGAATTCGCCAGAAAGAATGGTTAGCCCCTTATGCCTTTCAAGATTTTAGTTGCCGATGAAATACACGAGAACGGCCTAAAAATATTGCTTTCCAACCCAAAGTTAGAAGTGACCCACAAAACGCGTTTGACTAATGAAGAGTTGAAGGCCATTATCGTGAACTATGATGCCATCGTTGTGGGTCCTAATACTGCGATTCGAAAAGACCTGCTTGAACTTGCTCCCAAGCTTAAAGTAATCACTAAAGCCGGCGCTGAAACTGATAACATCGACGTGGCCGAAGCTACTCGTAGAGGCGTAATAGTTATGAACGCGCCATCGAGTCACGTCGTTTCCGCTGGTGAACATACTATAGCGCTTCTCATGGCTCTTCACAGACACTTGCCGCTTGCAGTTCAATCCATGAAACAGGGCAAATGGGAAAAAAAGAAATTTCAGGGTCGCGAGATGGCCGGAAAAACTCTTGGCGTTGTCGGGTTCGGTAAAACAGGGGCGATTGTCGCCAGGTACGCTTCAAGAGGACTCCGTATGAATGTTGTAGTTTACGATGGGATCGTGACATCCGATGTTATAAAACAGCATGGATTCAGGCCGGTTTCCTTGCCGGAACTCTTCGGGAAATCCGATGTTATCTCGTTGCACGTTCCCTTGAATTCAGACACAAGAAATCTACTCAATGAGAAGGCATTTGGCTTAATGAAGACCGGGGTCATGATAATAAACACCGGTCGGGCCGGACTTATCCATGAAAATGCCTTACTTACAGCGCTGGATAATGGCAAAGTTGCGGGCGCTGCTCTGGATGTTCACTCAGAGATCTATCTTCAACATAGTCAAGTGTTTAATCATCCCAAGGTAATCTGTACTCCTGACCTGAGTGTGGCTACTGACGAAGCCCAGGCCAACGTATCACAATCAATCGCCGAATCACTCAGGGACTATTTCGAAACAGGCGGCCTCGGGAATGCCGTAAATGTGCCGGTGGTTGACCCGGTCCTGCAATCCAAAATCGGTCCTTATGTTGATTTGGCCAGACGCCTGGGGATGTTCGTCGCCGGATTGTCCTCTGGAAACGCTCTTAAAGTCGAGGTAGGATACCGGGGAGAATTGGTCGGTTGGGACTTGAGACCCTTGACTACTTCGGCATTGATGGGTTTCCTGAATGTTTTCAAAGGATCTGATGTCAATCTGGTAAACGCTAACTTTGTCGCCGAAGAGGCGGGAATCCAGGTCCACGAAACAATTCTTAAGGAATCTGTCGAAGGGCGACCATCCATTACATTGCAGGTTTTCTCGAATGAAGGAAGCCTCGTGAAGATTGAGGGAGCGCTGATAAGACGGTACGGAGATGAACCTCGTATCATTGGAATTAACGAATTTGTGACTGAAGCCGTTCCAGCAGGACCGATGCTAATTGTCAAGAATAAGGACATCCCTGGGATGATAGCGGGAATTTCAGGGATTTTGGCTAAAAGAAATGTGAACATCGCTCAAATGAATTTGTCGAGGGATTGCGCTGGTGGTACTGCAATATCAATAACCAATCTTGATTCTCCGGCGGATGATGAAACATTGGAACAAATTAGAAGTATTAATGGTATATTAAATGTTCATCAAATAATTATAGATGGTTTTTCCGAATTAAACGTCTGTGGTTCATAAAATCAAGCTAGGATGAGTTCTCTCAATCTTGGACAGACTCATCAGGAAAGGCGATAACATTTGAGTACTCTCGTAGTTGTAGGCGCCCAATGGGGTGATGAAGGCAAAGGGAAGATTGTAGACCTGTTAACCAGTAGAGCAGACGTCGTAGTACGTTTCCAGGGTGGCAACAACGCGGGGCACACGTTGAAAGTCAGCGGTGAGCAGGTAATTGTCCATTTGATCCCATCTGGAATTCTTTATCCAAACATTACAAATATTGTAGCCAATGGCTTGGTTGTAGATCCTTCGGTGCTTCTTCAGGAAAAAACCGAACTTCGAGAACGCGGATATTTTCAAAAAGATAGTCAACTGCTTATTTCTGATCGCGCTCAAGTCATCATGCCGTATCATAAAATCATAGACATAGCCCGAGAGGAATTTCTTGGTAAGTCTAAGATAGGAACTACAGGGAGGGGCATCGGACCCGCTTATGAAGATAAGGCTTCGCGTACGGGAATAAGAATTGGAGATCTTTTAAAGCCCGTGGCATTCAGGGAAAGATTGTACGCTGCATTGGATGAAAAAAATTTCCTGATTGAAAGAAGGTTCCGAAGACCAAAACTCAACCCTGAAGAAATTGTACAGGAATACCTTGCTTATGGGGAAAGGATGCAGCCTCATATTACCGATACTTCGGTCGCTCTTCAGAATTTTATAGCAGGTGGCAGACACGTCCTGTTTGAAGGAGCGCAAGGTACCCTGCTCGACATAGACCACGGCACCTATCCTTTTGTAACTTCATCAAACGTAGTTAGTGGAAACGCCTGCTCTGGTTCAGGAGTCGGCCCCAACGTTATTGAGAAATGCTGGGGAGTGGTAAAGGCATACACCACCAGAGTCGGTCAGGGAGCATTCCCTACTGAACTGACTGATCGTTTGGGTGAGAACCTAAGAGAGAAGGGTGGAGAGTACGGCGCCACTACTGGCAGACCCCGTAGGTGCGGCTGGCTGGACACGGTCATTTTGAACCATAGCGTTAGACTTAATGGCTTGACAGGCATCGCTCTGACAAAAATGGACGTGCTGACAGGGATAACGCCCTTAAGAATAGCCACTTCGTATGAACTGGGCGGCAAGACTTTGGACCATGTCCCATCAGATATAAATGATTTCGGTAGGGCTGTGCCTCGTTATAGAGAAGTTAAGGGTTGGGATGAGCCTTTATCTGATTGCAGGTCTTTCGATGATCTGCCCAAAAATGCCCGCGATTATGTTGAAATGATAGAAAATTTGACAGGTGTTCCGATTACGCTTATTTCAGTTGGACCAGCCCGTGAACAAAGCATACTCAGGAAAGCGCCTTTTTGATTTTCAGGGCCGGTCATTATTAGTTGAGCTAATAATGGGACTCGGATCGCAAAGGGATGTCCGTATGCAAGAATTGAACTCGGACTTTGTCACCAGCTCGGAACGGAGCCTTTTCTGCAGGTAGAATCATCAAACCGTCTGCCATAACCATTGAACGCAGGGAGGCAGAGCTTTGAGTTCCGGTGGAAACCGCAAACTTAACGCCGTCTTTTTCAAATAGCTTGCATCTTACGAGATGTAACCTGCCTGAGGATATCTTTACATCCTCTGCTAGTTGAGCTTCCATCAATGGTCTGAAGAGGTGTTTTCGGCCCATCATTTTTAGTAGCGCCGGCCGTACGAATTGCTCGAATGAAATCATGGCTGATGTGGGATTGCCAGGTAAGCCAAAAACGGGTTTGGCGCCAATTGTGCCGAAAACCAATGGTTTTCCGGGTTTCATAGCTACTTTCCAGAATTTGACTTTCATCCCCACTTCTGTCAGCGTGTCCTTTACCAGATCGTACTTACCAACTGAAACCCCACCGGAGGTCAAAATTACGTCAGCTCTTAGACCATCTCTCAACCTTGACCTGAGATCGTCGATATTGTCTGAAGCTATACCCAGAGAAAGCGGGATCGCTCCGCAATCCAGCACCTGGGCCGCAAGACTGTAAGTGTTTGAACAAATGACCTTGCCTTCGCTGAATGGCTCATCAAGATCAACAAGCTCGTCGCCGGTTGAAAGAATGGCCACGACTGGCCGCTGATAAACATATACATAGGCGTGACCAAGGGTGGCGAGCATACCCACCTCGGGGGGTCTTATCACATCACCACGTCGGAAAACGCTTTCGCCAGTTCGAACATATTCTGCTTTGAATCTCACATGCGCCCGCGCCCCAGGGTCATTGAGACATATTACAAAGTCCCCTTCCCGCTCGGTATCCTCCAACATTATTACCGTATCAGCGCCTTTTGGAATGAGACCGCCGGTCATTATCCTAACGGCCTGTCCCTGTTCCAATAATCCTGGATAAGGTTTTCCGGCTGGCGATTCTCCAATTATCTTTAACCGAACTGGATTTGAAGAATTCGCGCCAACAATGTCACTGTACTTTACACTGTAACCATCCATAGCTGAATTGTCCGCAGATGGAACGTCACGAACAGCTTCTACATCTTGAGCTAGGACTCTCCCGAGGGCTTCCAGGATAAATAGTCTTTCCCGGCCTAAAACAGGGATTTCTTCCAAAACCTTTTGTTGGGCTTCTCCGATAGGTAACATATTCAGACGTGTCTCCCTTTACACAGATTTAGCAACAAATACGTTAGACAAGTTCTTTTAACCAGGCTTGTTTTACGCTAACAATTCACGCAATTCGGTGGTTTTTCACCGCACAGTCCAGCTTTAAGGTTTTTGACCGCAAGCTTGCCCATAGCGCTCCTGGTTTCGCTAGTAGCGCTTCCTATGTGTGGCGTGAGGACTGTATTGCTGAGTTCCGCCAAGCCTTCTGCGAGCTTGGGCTCTTTTTCATATACATCAAGACCGGCTCCCGCAATTTTGCCTGCTTTAAGGGCTTTTACCAGAGCTGTTTCGTCGATTACTGGTCCCCGCGAGACATTTACCAGAAATGCCGTAGGTTTCATTAGAGCTAGTTGATCGGCACCTATAAGACCTCTGGATTCACTATTCAATGACACATGTATGGAAATGAAATCGGATTGTCTCAGCAAGGTCTCAAGTTCTACATACTTGGCGCCTAATTCCAGTTCTTCTCTTTCAGGGATACTTTTACGATTGTTATAAAGGATGGGCATTCGGAAACCTTTAGCTCTCCGTGCCACTTCTTTGCCGATTTGACCAAGGCCTATTATACCGAGGGTCTTTCCCGTCACTTGGGATCCAAGAAAACCAAACGGCGCCCATGGTCCCCATTTACCGGATCGAGTTCGACTGTCGCCTTCAACAACCCTTCGAGCCACCGCAAGTATAAGTGAAAAAGCAAGGTCAGCGGTAGTGTCCGTAAGGACCCCAGGTGTGTTGGAAACCCTTATTCCTCGGGCCGTAGCTGCCGGCACATCGATGTTGTCGTAACCCACTCCAAAATTCGCTACAATTTTCAGGTTTGGAGCCCTATCCATAAGTTCAGCGTCTATTCGATCCGAAATCGTGCAAAGCATTCCATCCTTATCATGAATCTGATCCAGGACGTCAGCGCGTGACATTGGAAAGTCATTAGGATTCACAGCCAGTTCATACCCTGGCCTTAACGGGGAAAGAATATCCTCACTCAGTCTAGCGGTTACCAAAGCTTTCATTATCAGTTTTCTCCATTCTTGTATCATGATATTACAGTTCACGAAAATTTGCGAAAATTCAATATCTTTTGATCCAAAAATCACTGAAGGCGTCAGCGCTGTTATGAATGCCACGATACAAACGGCTGAAACTCGCAGCGCGATTTTCAGCCGTTTCATTTCGTTTCCCTTTACCAGCCGAATTTCTTACGGCCAGGTCATCTTCACCAAATCGGTTAACATATTCGGAAGTGACGTCGATTTGTGACCTAAAATAACAATTTCGACCTATATTACGTCAGTCCATGTAAAATGGTCAAGGCGCATAGATTTCGAATATGGCTCCAACAATATATTATCACTGAGATTTACCGCAGGCTCGACAAGAAAAATATCTCAATTGCCCTAAGTAA
Source organism: Deltaproteobacteria bacterium (assembly GCA_023474025.1). Taxonomy (GTDB): domain Bacteria; phylum Desulfobacterota; class Desulfomonilia; order Desulfomonilales; family Desulfomonilaceae; genus CAJBEZ01. The sequence goes on along the minus strand of JAMCYH010000093.1, from coordinate 3,755 downwards.
ACGGTCTCAATGGAACGACGGTAAGGATAGAAGCGGACCCTGTCGCTCTGGCGCTATTTGATGGTCACCACTAAGCTTGGAGGTAGGGGGAAATGGAGATCGTTCCATGTATTGTACCCACTGTGCTTCCCCTCCCGTAACCTGACCTGACCGTCTGCTTGACGGAATATTCTCCAAATTTATGTGCTAGCGTTCAACAGCAATACGGCGGTAGCAAGGCCAAAAAGGGTGTTAGCGGCCCAGGCCGCTGCGATCGGGGGAATGTATCCACCATGGCCCAATGCGATGAACATGGTATGCAGGATCCAATAACTGAACGCTATGGCAAGTGAATAAACGAGTCCGATGGCCATTCCACCTCCCCTGGGACTTACCCTGACTGCGAATGGAACACTTAAAACAGCCATTATCAGGCAAACAAAAGGGAAGGCAATCTTATCATGCCAGTCAACAAGGTAACGAGTCGGCGTACGGCCTTCGGCTTCAAGTTGGTCTATTAGGTCTCCAAGTTGAGTGAGATTCATTTCCTTTGTAGGAGTTTCACCTTTTTCAAAATCCCCTGGGGTCTTATCCAAGGGTCCTGTCATGGAAGGAATAGTATCCACGACGAACTTTCCATCTTTAGTCATCGTGGTCCTATTAACACCATAAAAAATCCACCGGTTTTTCCACCACTTCGCCTTGTCTGCAAAAAGTTTTTCAACAAAATTGAAATCAGCGTCCCAACGGACTACCGAAACTTTTTCAAGAGTCTGATGAACTTTGTCGTATTTATTGATATGAACGATAGATCCTGGGGTTTTTAGCCATATTTGGTCAAATCGTACGAATGTGGTTTCCTTTTTCCCCGCGATCTCAACATTTTGAATATATTCACTATAACGGTTTGACCATGGAATAAATGTCTCGTTGGCTAAAAACATTACAGTTGACCCTATCAAACCTACAAGGACCATGGGTCGAGCTATGCTGATTGCGTCAACACCGCCTGCCTGCATGGCAATCAATTCGGAATGTTTGGCCATCATAAGAAGCGAGAGCATTCCACCGAGGAGGATCGCCATAGGTAGCGTGAAAAAAAGATACCCCGGTATTTTCACCAGAAAATACTTGAGCATCAGAAGACCAGGAGGATTATAGTGAAAATAATATTTTATCTTGTCGGTGATCTCTATAAGCAGGAAAACAAAAACAAACACGATGAGACAGATCAAAAATATTTTGAGAAACTCACGAATGATGTATTTGTCAAGTATTTTCAAATTGTTTTGGCTGATCTTTGGAATTAACCGGTTAGCCCCACGGGACGCGACTCGAGCAACCATTCGTTTTCCAGCAGATACCTGGTTGTTCGCCGAACCCCTTCTTCTATCGTGATCCGAGGTTTAAAACCGACCGACCCGATTTTCGAAATATCCAGGTGAACAAAAGGACTATCCCCAACCCAACCCCTTTCACCCCCTGTGAAGCGAAATTTCACATCCTTCAGCTCCATTTCTTCCACTACTAAGGAAGCAAGCCGCTTGACATTCATGAAATCTTTGTGTCCCAGGTTTAACACGTTTTTGGGCTCGCGAATGTTCTGCAGGGCAAGAAAAATTCCTTCGACGCCATCTTGCACATAGAGATAAGATTTTCTCTGATTACCATCTCCAAGAATCTCGAGTTCGCTCGGATTTGCTTTCAGTTTCTTCACAAAATCATAAACCACTCCGTGTGAATATCTTTCTCCTGTCCAGGAGACGAACCGGAACATGTAACTCCGTATGCCAAAGTATTCGCTATATGCCTGGATCATGGCTTCAGCCGCAAGTTTAGAAGCTCCATAAAGTGATGTTTGCAGAGGAGCGTAAGTTTCAGGGGTAGGAAATACATCTGGCTCACCGTACACGGTTGCAGAACTGGTGAAGACCAGTTCGGGAACATGGTTGAGTCGTAGAGCTTCGAGGACATTATGGGCGCCGATTACATTCTGCTTAAGGTCAATGCGGGTATTGGCCTTACCACCTCTGACATCCGCATTGGCGGCAAGATGAAACACCACGTCAACATCTTTCATGGATCGCACGAGTTTATCGTAGTCGAGGATGTCACCCACTATCAAGCGAGCCCTATTTTGTGCCGGTCCAGATCGTAAATGCTTTTGAAATCCAGTCGAAAGATTGTCATACACCACAACATCATAATTTCTTCGAACCAGCTCGTCGACAATATGGCTTCCTATGAAACCTGCTCCACCTGTAACAAAGGCCCTCATATAAAACCTTCACTATCTGGAAAATGCCTGTTTTCCATTGTGATCTTACGATAATTTCCGAGAAAGCTTCGAGGATTCCACTATCCGATCAACAATGTATAAATGACGGCTTCTAGTCTCTTCATAGCAACGTAAAACGTATTCACCAACTACACCGATGCAACTGATTATCACCCCGAAAGATGTCAAGGCAAACGGGAAAATACCCAAAAGAAGCCAATTAGATCCGCAGCCCTTTACCAACCCATATATAATCCACAAAACAGCAGCCATCACTCCGACGCCCAAAGCAACTAACCCTAAGGCCATGATTAGCCTGATAGGAGCCCTGGAAAAAGGGAAAATTCCGTCTAGAGCGATCCCAATGGCCCCCATTAAGGAAATTTGTGTTTGGCCCGCTAGCCTTGCATCCCTTTCAAAAGTTACAATAGCGGTTCTAAATCCTACAAGGGCTGTCAAACCTCTCAGGAATCCATGTCGTTCATTGATCAGGCATATTTCCTCTACCACCCTTTTGTCAAGCAACCTAAAATCGCCAGTGTCCCTCGGAACTCTGACGTCGGAAAATTTTTCCAGAATCCAGTAGAAAAGCTCAGCAAATTTCAGGTATAGGAAACTTTCTCCTTTGCGTGAAGTTCTTTGAGCTATGACTACGAGGTTCCCTTCGTTCCATTTTTCGATCATTGATCCTATCAATTCCGGAGGGTCCTGCAGGTCTGCGTCTATTACGATGGTGGCGTCTCCTAAACAATGGCGCAGTCCAGCAAGAAGTGAGACAGGTTTACCAAATCGTCGGGAAAATTTAACCATTCGAATGGGGTAATTCGCGTCTATCAACTCCAGAATTTTTTCTTCTGTGCGGTCTGTGCAGGGATCCAAGGCCAGAACTAGTTCCCAGTTCAAGTTGAGCTTATTAAAAACCCCGTCCAGCCTGTGAACTAGAGAAATAACATTATTTTCTTCATTGAAAATAGGCGCTACCACACTTATCAAAGGGTTGTTTTTAGACGTGGTGGACAAAACGGATTTTCTCCAAAAGAATTTATTACACTGGAAATATAGCAAAATCCCTAACAGAAACTGTCAATACGTTCAAGAAAAATGACTCTGGAGCCTCTTCAAGTACTTCATTAACTTCCCTTTTCCTTATAGCCGAAGTATAATAAAAGTGTTCGTTGACAGTGTCCATTCCGCTAGGATTCTATTTAAGATATTATGACCCCATCGGTGTGGCAAAATTTTATCGTGAAAGAGGAGTCATGACAAATATTCAGGTTGAAGATCTCAGCGCTGTCAGGAAAAAAGTTACTTTCGAAGTCCCTCAGGACCGAGTAACACAAACACTTGAAGCTCAATACCGGGACCTCAAGAAAAACGCCCAGATTAAGGGTTTTCGCAGAGGCAAGGTCCCTATGGAAATTTTGAAGAACCTTTTCAAAGAACAGGTTCACAGTGATACAGCTAAAAAAATCATCATTCAGTTCCGGGATTATTCTTT
>JAMCYH010000326.1 GCA_023474025.1 Deltaproteobacteria bacterium | reverse complement strand
ATTTCCAATACATATCCGCAGTAGCGGGAATGGTCTTCAATGAAGAGAATATTCATTCTGAAAAACCCATCGTAGGTTTGACGTCTTTTGGTTTTATCACAAAAGGAGCCATGAACGTTAAAGCAGGCCTTGAAAAGAGGGGTTACGAAGTTGCTCCTTTCCACGCTAATGGAATTGGGGGCATGGCTATGGAAGACCTAATTGAACAAGGCTTGATAAACGCTGTGGTCGATTTTGCGCTCCATGAATTCGCTGATTCTCTCTACGGAGGCTACTGTGGGGCAATTGGACCGAACAGGCTTGAAACGGCTGGACTTTTGGGTTTGCCTCAAGTGGTGGTTCCAGGTGGTCTTGATTGCATCGTTATGGAATTCGACTCAATGGAAACGATCCCGAGCCATCTGAAGGATCGCGCTGTTTTCTGGTACGACTTCCGATCTGGAGTCAGGACATCCTCTAAGGATATGGTTACACTTGCCGGAATAATTTCCGAAAAATTGAATCTTTCTAAGGGCCCTACCAAAGTAGTTATCCCTGTGGAAGGTTTTTCGGAAGCGGATGCCGTGGGAGAGCCACTGCACGACGTGATTTCCAATCAGATATTTATTTCCGAACTCAAGTCACGACTCGATTCACGAATTGAAGTCATTGAACTTCCGTCTCATATCAACGACGAGGATTTTGCAGAAGGGGTTGTACGAATTTTGGATTCAATAATGAAATAATCTTTAAAGTCGGATTGTCTCAGTTTCCTAGACAATTACAAAAAAAAGAGAGATAAAGAAGAATAGACGCAATGAAGCGAAGGTTTATTCCGAAAAGCAATTCCTTTTTAACAGGCAGGCGGATATGTATTGGAAATGTCCCAAATGTGGAAGCGATAAGATAGTAGAAGTTTGTAAGGGCGCCAAAGTTTTTTCAGAAATTGTTTTCATTGGTGGCGAGATAGAGCATGGCAACATCCGCATTGAAGACTGCGATTTTGTTGGATATGAATGCGGACGTTGTGGTTACAAGCTACCTGCCACAAATGAATCCGGATTGTTGGATTATCTTGAATATCAGAGAATATGCGATATCATCCAGTAACAAGAATTTCAAACTCGGGAAGATCGCTCAATGGAGGGCCGATAGATGACTGTGAATGAAAAGATACTTTTCGATTCTCTGAAACAGGCTCATGAATTGATAGGCCATATTGTAGGGTCCTCCGATGCGTCCACCTACGTAGCCGATAACATTGAATATATAGATATAGTACAATCCGACCTAATTGACGCGATGGCCACTGTAGATCCGACTATTGGCACCGCCTGTGAGGGATCGAGTTGCAGGTTTTCGCTTTCATGAGTTCAAATTTTCCACGGGCAAAAAGACCTCACGGTTTTTGAGCAATTACGAGGATGTCGGACGCTAAGCGAGGAAAACGTTTCGCAAGATTTTTCGTGACATTTCTATACAATTCGAATCTTTCCAATTCTCTCATTAATCTGATTCGATTCCTGAATATTCTGAATCCCGTAACTTCGAGTATTTTGAAGCCTGCTGTCTGGATTTCCGCGGCAAGAGAATCAAAAGAATAAAAATTAATTCTCGAAGCTCTTGAGGCCTTTTTCCAGTCGCAGTCCCTATCGAAGGATACTGCTTCGGGAGAGCTGTGGATACTTCTGCCCATTTTCTTTAATGCAGAAAGTGTCACTGGTATTGTGTAAACGGGGTTGTAAACGTATAAGATCCCTGAAGGCTTCAGGACGTTGAATGCTTCAAACAGTAATTCAACTGAATTATCAAGGTACATAAGAATTTCGTTGAGTATGACAGCATCGGCTATGCCGACTTTTACCGGCAACCTTTCAATCAGGTTGGCCTGAATCAATCCTTGGTAAGCCCCGGTCCGAGAGGCCTGGCGCAATTCATTCGGCCAAAGCTCCAGGCCGAACCATTCGATGTTATGATCATTGATGCAAAAAAGGGCCATATTTCCGGGACCGCAGGCCAAATCCAGGACCCGAAAAGGCGGACCAGTTGATGACAGGGCCGCCTGGTAAAGTGATTCCCGTATTTCTGTGAAATGGGCATACTTAAGCTTGGTTTCAAATCTTTTTTTAATTTCTGGGGATGGCAGAAGACGCTCCCTGGACAAATAATTACGCTATACCTCAATGGACTCCTATATCGATGGGAGTTCATCAGGCGATATTATAACTTATCGGGCATACTTATCCAACTTATTAAAGTCACATGACAATTAGATAAGTTAATTATTTCATTTAATTGTAATCACATATGAATCAGGAGTGTTCGGACAGGTTTTTATAAATGGGTTCAGTTCAGCGCCGAGCAACCCGGCAGCGTCTGCTTGTGGTACGACAATGCCGCGTCGGACAAATTCCAGGCCAAGCAACGGTATAAGTGTGTTGTACAGTTTTATCTTTACAACACCTTCTTGAATTGGAGGTTTAGAAATCTCTTCAACATGGCTGACCGCAGAACGCATTGAACTGTAATAACCCCCCCGACGCATGGCTGCGCCTACGAACCCAGGCATTGCCCCCGAAAGCGCCAGTTCACAGTTATCTGTCACAATGGCGCTATCAATATTGTCAACAGCTTTTCCATTCAGAAAAACAGTAGAAATCTTGAGATCGACAAAATCGCCGGACAGTTTGAATTGGTCCTCAAGTAACTGTCTAACGCTTATGCCGGTTAGAGCTTTTACCCAAAAACCCTTTTGCAGTATGGGGTACAGGATTTGAATAATCTTATCGCTGTCAATCATGATTAGTTGGAAGCAAAAGGCGAATCCCCTTTATTGAGCATGGATCCGCCCTGAATGTCAAAATTGGATTTTCAAATTCGCCTCTATGTCGTTTGACAACAAATCTTTTCTAAAAGTTAAACACCTGGTCGAGTTCCGCGTCAGTAACCTTAAATTTGATGTTGTGAGGTGGCAACGCGTCACGAGTAAAGAAGGTCGGTAAACGATCGTGGGCGGAGGTGAATCCAGCTTTTTTGTTGAATTCCCGCTCATTTTTAAGGACACTTTTCCCGAGGGCTGCGACATCATCACCAGTCAGGTTCAGACCGTAGAATGCGTTGATCATGTCAATCAGGGCCTGAAAGGTCTCTGGTTGGTCGAGTACCGCAAAAGCGATAAAAAGGCACATGCCGGTGGAATCTACGGCTGCTGTCGCGATCTGTAGATTTCGGGACAGTTCTACCTGTCCTACTGGTGAAAGAGCGTCCGTTTTTCCACCAACTCCCATGATGTTTGACCCTACGGCGTAACCTGCCGTGTGGTCTGCTCCCATGGGGCTTGTAGCATACGTTACACCGATCCCTTGAACGGCCCTGGGGTCATAGGCGGGAAGCGCCTGATTCTTGACCACTGGCACACGCTCTACCCCGAACACCTTTCCGGTTACGGCGGCCCCGCTTCCAAGAATACGGCCGAGGTCCGTGCCTTTTCCAACTTGGTTGACGAAATTTATTGCGGCCTCCCCGTCCCCAAATTTGGCCAGACCGGCTTCCATGGCGACCGCGATAGTCGCGCCCATTTCTATGGTGTCTACACCATAATCGTCGTCAAGACGATCCAGCATAGCGATTGTGTCGAGATCGTCAATGCCACAGTTGCCGCCATGTGCCCATACAGTCTCATATTCAGGCTGCTTGGTCAGGTACTGGCCATATTTGTCCATATAAATGCCTGAACAACGCATTACGCACCCGCGATGGCAACCGTGTGTGGGGTTGCCTCCACGTTCCTTTTCCAGAGCGGCCTGGGTTTCTCCACTTATTTTGGTGTGACCTTCAAAGCGTCCCCACGTGAAGTTGTGTGTCGGGTAGCCACCTGCTTCATTAAGCACATTGGTGAGCACGTTAGTTCCGTACGCCGCAAGGCCCTGTCCTGTGACAGGATGCTTTTTAAGTCCATCGACCCATTTTTTGTTGGCCTCCTTGAATTTCGCCGGGTCTTTGGGGTCTCTCATTGCTATCCCCGTGTCGTCTAGGATGATCGCCTTAACGCCTTTTGAACCCATTACCGCCCCGGTCCCACCTCGCCCAGCATGACGGGTAGGCCGACACTCCATGTCAGTACATGCGATGGAAGCAGCGGCCAATTTCATTTCACCTGCCGGTCCGATTGACATGTAGCTGACTTTGTCTCCATACTTTGCTTTAAGTTTTTCAATCAGCGCGTAATTACCTAATCCCTTGATGCTGTTGTCGATGTCTATTTTTACAGCGTCCTTGTTTATGAAGATGGTATAAATATCATCTGTCTTTGGTATGCCTTCCAGCACAATCGCTGCGTATCCCAGTTTGGCGAGAGTCTGGGAAGCCATACCGCCTGCATTGGATTCCTTGATTCCTCCTGTAAGAGGACTCTTACACCCAACAGACAATCGACCGGAATTAGCTGCGATGGACCCACTTAACAAGCCGGGGGCTATCACAAGCTTGTTTTCGGCGCCTAACGCATGACACAGCGGTGGGACTTCTTTGGCTACGATAGCTGATGTCAAAGCTCTACCACCAAGGCCGGCATACTCACCTAACGGCGCTAAGGACGTCTTGGGACCTCCTTGCGCTCCCATGTCTACACGTAAAATTTTTTCCATGGGTCATCCTCCATTCGATCAGGCAAAAAGACGCAGAATTAAAAAACTGGTAACGACATAGCGCCGCAAGACCATCAAGGGTACGAATCAATATTGATGATATGATTTGGAAGTGGGGCAGTCAAGAAGAAAGAACTAAAAAAGCTAATAATATTTATATGTTATGCCAATAACGACATAATGAAAGCCCTGTTGAAGAAAGTGTTCCAGCGCTCGCACAATACGACGTCATCCTCCAGCTATTGTAGGAAATACGGCCAACCGATCATTTTCGTGCAACTCCTGACTCTTGACCCCCGATTTCCCATTGATCAGTAGAATCAGTGATATATCGGTGGGTAAGCCCATTTGTCTCAACACATCATTTACTGTAGCCTTTGGCTGGATCTCCAACTGGATCACGTCTCCAGCCACAGATCCTGGAACGAACCGGGTCAATGACGCGTAAAGGATGAGGTCGATTTTCATTTTTCCCCGCATTTTGGTCTCCGTGGGTTTGTAGCTAGGTCAGCGCTGGAGCCGGACGCAATTAGCCTCACATTTCGAGCGTCAAAAACCCTATTGTGGGGCTATCAGGGTGTTAAGGAACTGGGCTGCCTCTGATAGACATTGACCCATTTGTTATGCTCAGCAAGGCTTTTTGAGAATTGGTGGGTTCCGTCATTTTTTGCGACAAAGTATAGATAATCCACGTCAGCGGGAAAGACAGCGGCAATAAGGGATTCTTTGCCGGGATTGGCGATTGGACCGGGCGGTAAGCCGGTATGCTGATAAGTGTTATATGGCTGCTTTCTGTCCAGATCCGCCCTGGTGATTTTAGCGCCCATAGGTTTAATACCGTAAATAACCGTCGGATCACACTGTAATTTCATATTTTGCCGTAAACGGTTATGAAACACGGCCGAAACCAATGCGTGCTCATTAGGTTTGGCTTCCTTTTCGATCAGAGAGGCAAGGGTCACGACCTGTAGTGGATCCCATCCAAACTTTTCCGCTGTAGTGCGAACATACTTGTTGTAGACCGAATGAAACCGAGCAACCATCTTCTTTACCACGAGCCTTGCATTGGTCTTTTCGGAGGGTCGAATAAAATATGTGTCAGGGAACAGAAAGCCTTCGACGCTTGTTCCATCGATACCAAGTTCCCTAAGAAACTCCGGGTCTCGCACTATGGTGAGAAAGTCCTTCCTGGAAGCAATGCCCTTCTGCTCGAAAAGGTCCGCAATCTGAAATATATTGTAACCTTCGGGTACAGTGACAGTATAAACAAGGGTTTTACCCGAAATGAGGAGATCCAGAACGTTCCCCGGATCACTTCCCGTCTTTAAGAGATAGTCACCAGCTTTCACGTGGCGTTGTTCCCCACGGATAAACGCGACAATCTTGAAGACCAGTTTACTCGAAATGATCCCATTTTCCTGAAGAATGCCACCGACTTCGGACAGAGAAGCTCCTTTAGGAATGGTTACGACGACTTCATGACCCGGTGCGGCCGCCTCCTGCTTGGTATTGAGGAAATAATTGATTATATCCGGAAGGCTCTTGTAAAGGTAATGTCCTCCAATAACCAGGAGAATCAAAAGGGTAATTACTGATATCGTTTTAACTATTGAAAAGAAACCAACTTTCATGATCGACGCAATGCCTCGTTACGTCTTCGATCGAGATGCCCCTGAAGGATCAACGCCGCAGCCACCTGATCGACAATCTTTTTCCGTTTTGCCCTACTCATGTCAGCTTCCAACAAAGCCCGTTCAGCCGCAACCGTCGTGAGTCTTTCATCCCATTCATAAACAGGGACTGTGACATTTTTTAACAAGAGCTCCTCAAACTGCCGGATTTTCAGTGCCTGTGGACCTTCGGATCCATCCATATTGTAAGGGACACCTATCACTATTTCTGTCACATCATGTTCACGTACAATTTCAATGATTCTGAGAATGTCTCTTTCAGGATTTGTCGCAGGGATAGTTTCCAGCGCTTGCGCAATAATGCCTGACTGGTCGCTGAGAGCGACGCCAATTCTTTTTGAACCGATGTCTAGTCCTAAAGCCCGCACGTTGGTCAACTTTTCCCGTTAAAAAAAGAGGTCTCATAAGAACTTAAAATGCAGCTTTATTTGATTGAGACCAAAGTGTCAAGTTTTTCGGTTTTCACGAACTCTTAAATAGGTTTGGGAGAGTTTATCCTGAAACGTCTCTATAATGTGCTGTCAAACCCGGTAACCGAAGTTGAAGTATCGAAGTGATTTGTAACCGGGTGGAGTGGTTCCTTAAAATTTAGAATGGCCTCAGCCACTTCGAGAATGTACGCGATGTCATCCTGGTTCCAATAGGGAATACACTTTTCGGCCTCAATTGGCAGAGCAGCCCCCTCTAACCGCACTGGCATCCTGACAATCTTTACACCACGGACCAAACGATCGGGTAGTTTTGTTAAAGCGTCGTTCGAAATCAATACAAGATTCTCATTATCCGATATAGTGGCTAATCCAGGGATTGGCCTGTTTTTTCGACCGCTGAGCCGTTTTATACCATCTTTTAGCTGTTGCGTCAGGGAATCGAGACGGCTACGAACTTCGGCGATCGCTGTGATGCCTTCCAATGCTTGTTTCCTTTGGATCGTGTCTCCAATTATGAGAGCTTCTTCAAAACTGTCGAGCGCCTCCGGCAGGAATTTCTTTGAAAGGTTTGCGCGGGCCTCTATCAGCATGTTTCTGGCTTCAGGTTCATCCAAAGCTTCAGGATCAAAGGCCTTGCTGTAGGCTTCGACAGCAGAAGCGATGTCACCTCGCTCCAATAGTTCACGTCCCTTTACGAGATATGAAAACTCATCCAGGTTCGCATTGCTTTGCATTTTTTTACACTCGCAATATCTTGAGTTCGATTTTCAAAGGGAAATCAAAGTTTAAAATTGGGGAGAGGAAAAAATCGACTACCTCTCTCGTTTAATATCTAATAAGATGTTACGATAAAATTACACGATTGCGATTCCTTTAGTTCTGTTAGATACCGAGAAAAATAACGTGTTCCCATCGCGACAGAATTGAGTTGTAAGATTGTAACAAGAGTTATGGGCAACTTGACTTAAAAAATACTATTAAACGAGATGTTATGCTCATTTAATGAAGCGATGCATAACATATGATGGATAACTTTTCAACAAAAATAAGCAATGTAAATAGTTTTTGCTTCATAGGGCTGTTGGAACGAACTGGTGAATGATAGAGTGGTCGTGATACTAGTTGAAGCCAAGCCATTAAAATGATAGGACTGTTAACAGATAAATCCTTTAGGCGTCCCAATGCCTGACGGATAAAGTTTAAATTAAATGTTCAAAAGTTTTCGACAGTTCCTTTGTGGGTTACGTTCGGCGCGATGAAAATCAAAGATTTAAGGAAGTACCTTCCTGTTTTATCGATTGTGCTGGTTGCTGGAACTTTGCTCGTTATAGTGGTCATTTTTACCATTAGAAACATAAACGCGCAGAACCAGAGGATGGAAGAGTTTACTGTCAGACAAGGGATTTCGGTAATACGCACCTTGGAGGCAGGTACTCGAACAGGTTTCATGGAGGGGGACTGGGGCGTAGAATATTTACAGATGCTCATTGAGCAGGCGGCCAAAGACCCTGATGTGGAATGGGTGGGGCTGATAAATAGTGACGGCATGATAGTAGCTCATAGTGAGCCGGCGAAAATTGGTCTTCGTTTGCTTATGGGCAAGGAACTACAAACTGTCCGGACTGTACTCAGAACTGGAGAGCCACTTTCTTTCAAGAGAGAGTTACCGGATGGTAGGACAATTTTTGAAATATGGAAACCGTTCACGCCATTTCCGGACCAGCTTGCTGAAAGTGAAATAGCCGCGAAGCATACCCGAATTGGTAAGGAACTGTTGGATCTTTTTGATCGTGAACAGAAACAGGTCCTTTTTCTTGGGCTGAAGATGGATCGTTTCAAGGAAATTCGCCGACAGGAAATCGCATTTGCGGTTTTTATGGGCGCTGTTCTGTTTATCGTAGGATCAGCAAGCGTTTATTTCGTGTTTGTAGTTCAAAACGCCTACCTCGTAAGACGAACCCTCGATGAAATGCGGACTTACACGAGAAACGTTTTGGAAAGTATGGCAAATGGCCTCATCACTGTTGACCGTTCACTGCGTGTGGCGACATATAATCCTAACGCTCTGGAAATACTTAGAAAGACCAAAGATGATCTTGACGGAAAATTGATATCAGACCTTTTACCGGTGGAAGATGAAATCAAGAAAGTGCTTTCAGACGCGAATTCGATCCTGGAAAAGGAGGTTCAGGTCGATAGAGAGGGGAAAGGCAAAAACTTCCTGGCGCTGACTGTGTCTCCGTTACGAGATCAGGAGTCGACCACGCCTCGTGGGGCGGTTGTGATCTTGCGTGACATAACTATAATTCGGGAACTTGAACAAAAGATCATGGTAAGTGAAAAATTCGCGGCGCTCGGACGACTATCCGCCGGAGTCGCTCACGAGATTCGCAATCCGCTGAATTCGATTCGGGGTTTCATTCAGTACTTCCAGAAGAAGCTTTCGATGGAGCCTGAAGATTACCGTTATACTCAACTAATGTTAACTGAAGTTGACCGTCTCAATAGGGTTATATCAAAGCTTCTGGCTTACTCAAAACCTCGTGAGCCAAGGTTAACCATCAGATCAATCGAAGAGATTGTCGATCACTGTGTAAGAGTAGTTGAGCGTGAAGCTTTAGAAGCCGGTGTAGAGATAGTCGTTTCAAATGTGGACTCAGACCTTCCTCTGGCGCTCGTAGATTCTGATCAAATGATGCAGGTTTTTTTGAACATCTTGATTAATGCTATCGAAGCAACTCCAAAAGGAGGAAAAGTTTCCGTCAAGCTGCTCAAAGACAGTCATGATCGATTGCGGGTTGTTACTGAAGATACCGGAGAGGGAATCCCACGTGAGAATGTCGACAAGCTTTTTGACCCATTTTTCTCCACGAAAAAGAAAGGTACAGGACTGGGTTTGGCGATTGTAAAAAGTATCATCGAGGGACATGGCGGCGAAATCGAGGTCGAATCGGATCCCACTACGGGGGGGGCCAGATTTATCGTTGTTCTGAATCCATATGAGGCCCCTCAGGAAGTCGCATTGGAAAAAGTTGAGAGTCGAGACAGCCCAGCCTCAGCCGTATAAAAATCTCAAATCACGCGATTGGAAATTCTGGGTAAATAGCGCCACGGTGAATGGCTAAGACAAGACTTCACTTGCTCAATTATTAAGGTTTATGGATCACTTATGACTGTAAGACAAGCCAAAATT
>JAMCYH010000189.1 GCA_023474025.1 Deltaproteobacteria bacterium | reverse complement strand
ATCAAATCCTGTTCTAATGTGCTCAATGCCTTCGATACTGTAGACAGGCTCATGGTTTTTTTGTCCCAGCGTTGCACCAGCATGTTCCGCTGGTTGATCTCCGTACCAATTTCCTGAACTGTGTCATAAACAGGATGGGCTAAAAAAACCCGCGCCACCATAGAACTATTCCTACGATAAATGTTCTTAATCCGGGCTGATGACGAAAAACGATTCCTGGCCCCGGTTCGAAATACGACAAATGCGCTATGAACCACAACACCGTTACCAACCAGGTCGATACCACTGACGCCTGCTCTCTCCAGTTCCTGTAATTGTAGTTCACTTAGGAACGGGACAAATAGCATGGGTTTGTAACCATTTGGAAGCAACACTGATTTCAACAGACTCAGCGCCTCCTGGAACACCTTGGGAGTCGAAATGGACTTGCATTCGACACCGAACTTGACGATCCTATCGTGCCATGAAGCCTCAATCAACGCGTCAAGATGGGTCTTTTCGTTTATTATCGGCTGATCTTCCATGAAACGAAAAGATACTGGCGGCAAGGAGATTTTGCCTCGTCGCAGTTCCGATATCATTTCTTGCTTTGTAGGTATTTTCCTGTTTGTCATGATTTTCCTGTTTAAGAAAATAGTCCTTTTTAGGAAAATTGGCAACCCATATTTTTCCCGCCGTGACCGAAACGAATACTTGTTCTACGTTAGGCTTGACGTAACGCATACTATCGAATAACGTAAAATTATGATTGTGAGCTTTCGAGACAAACGAACACGCGAGTTTGCCAGTGGGACCCCATCCAGAGCTTTCTCCGGCTTTGAACGGAAAGCGGAAATGAAGATTGACCAGCTTGACGCTGCCACATCATTACTCGACCTGAATTTGCCCGGCAACCGTCTCGAAGCTCTAAAAGGTGATCGTAAGGGACAATATAGCATCCGCATCAATGACAAATGGCGGATTTGTTTTGAGTGGCCGACACTCGAAAAAATGAAACATTGTCGTGATTCGCAGCCGGAAGTCGCACTGTAATAACCTTTGCAAGGTATAAAGCCAAACTCAATGCCTAACGTTTGGACCTCTTATCAATTCTGAAAAAAAGCCATTTATGGACTACTGAATTGAAGTCAAATGATGTTGTTGGTTATTTGCTCGCATTAACCGCTACCGCAATCTGGTCAGGCAACTTCATTGTCGCAAGAATTCTTTCCGGTTCTGTACCTCCCGTCACGCTGGCCTTTTTGCGTTGGGCGACCGCAGTGGTTGTGCTGTTGCCGTTTGCCATAAGACCCATTTGCCGTGATTTTAGCGTTATTCGCGCCCATTTGGGCTATATTTCCCTGACGGCGTTTCTGGGGGTCACAGTGTTTAATACACTCATTTACATTGCGGCCCATACCGCGAAGGCCGTAAACCTGACGCTGATCGCTGTCTCGTCACCTATATTCATAGTGTTGATTGCTCGCTTGTTCCTAAAAGATCCTTTCACTCCTCGCAGAATTGTCGGACTTATTGGGGCCACCTCTGGGGTTGTCCTTCTTATCACAGGAGGTGAACTATCCCGAGTCATTGGTCTCACCTTTTCGGAGGGCGATGTATGGATGATCCTGGCTGCGGCAATTTTCGGAGCCTATAGTGTTCTAGCTCGACTTAAGCCGGTGGCCCTGAGTTCAATAGCCTTCTTATGTTCCACCTTTGTGCTTGGGCTGATATTTCTGGTTCCATGGGTAATATGGGAACTGCGAAACGTGGACACCATCAATCTCTCTTCAACCGCAATAGCAGCCATCGTATATTTGGGTGTTGGCCCGTCATTTGTTGCTTTCCTATGTTGGAACAAAGCAATTATGGTTGTTGGTCCAGTTCGCTCGGCGTTTGTATATTATTCACTTCCGGTTTTCAGTGGTGTTGAAGCCCTGGCGCTACTCGACGAGCCCGTTCGCTTTATCCATGTCCTCAGTGGTCCGACAATTCTGCTTGGGGTCATTGTTGCTACCCGGGAGTAGACTACTGCTATCCTATCGTTGTGCTGATCGTCATAATTGATGTTCCAAAAATATTCTTCTCCAAAAGGAGGGGCCTGGCATTCCAAAGAGGAACTCGAGTTGTCAGATATCAGCAATGGAATCACTAAACCAGAGTGATTAGTTTGTTTTGTGCCAACGCATGCATACGTTATCAGAAACGAAATATTACGTAGACGACTATGATTATGATTCCAATAATGATCCACCCAAGTCTTGAGACACCACCGGGTTGATCAGATTGGAACGGCTGATGGTAATCAGGGAGCCGTGCATTCCCTTTTTCAGACGCTTTCGCTTTTTTCTCTAGGCGGCGTCTTTCTTCCTCAGCCATCATTAATTGAAAATATTTAAAATATTTTTTGGAACGTGTGTCCTTCTTTGACACGGGTGTCCTTTAGAATCATTACAATTGTTAAAATGGCCCCGTGGTCGAACCCGTAAATGGGCCCTGGGAATTGCTGGGGACAGGGAGTTAGGGAATTGGACACGATGTTACACGAAGAAATTGATAAAGATCTAACTTCACACGGGGCCAAAAAAAAATGCTCTGGAGGCGTATCCGGACCCGGTATCAGCGGGGAAGCGAATGGGGCAACGATGGTTAGGTTTTTTTGACGAATCGCCCATAAAGTGGCGGAGCATCTGCAGCAAGGCGGCGTCTGACGCAAAGGCCAGCGCAAAATTTCTGGAAAATATGAGGCAGTGTGTCGCGTTCTGACGATGCGCAGTATGACGATTTAAGCCAGCCGATGTCGGCCGAGCCTTACTCACAAGATTATGTCAGGGTACTGATGAAAATCTTCAATTGATATGCGACGGATACTCAAAGTCTTGGTCCTTGCGCCGAGTTAGTGGTATAAACACTTGCGTTAACCCCATGGATATAGAGGAGCGCAATATGATTACCGCATTTGTCCAGTTCAGGCTTCCACAGCCCATAACCGTTGCCAAGGCTAAGGAAATATTTTCAAGTACAGCCCCCAAATACAGAGAGGTCAAGGGGCTGATCCGCAAGTACTATCTGCTCTCCGAGGACGGCCTAACAGCCGGAGGAGCTTACCTATGGCGTTCTCGTGATGAAGCGGAGCAATTCTATACTGATGACTGGAGGAAATTCATACTGGCGAAGTATGGAGAAGGAGCCGAACCCTCATTGCAATATTTCAGCAGTCCGGTGATAGTTGACAATTTGAAAGGTGAAATCATTAAGGACGACTGATACAGTACTTGTTTTTTGGCTTCAACTATGCCTGGGCATCTTCACGAGAAATGCCACGAAACATGACGTGAGAAGCATCTACGAAAATTCTGACGATGCCCTCGTCGTTGAGGCGGAACAAGCGTGCGCAGTGAGCCCGCAAACCAGCTCAAATTTACAGGGAACACCTGTCTTTCCCTTGGTCAATCATAATCTACGCTATTGTTCCGTGATTTAAGTGAAGTCCATATCTGACAGCATAGAAACCGCTTTTCACAAAAAAATCAATAATTGAAAAATATCTGCAATATTTTTTGCAACGTGTGTCCCCGTTTGACACATGTGCCCTTTAGAATCTGAACAATTGTTAAAATGGCCCCGTGGTAGATCTGGAATTTTGAACTGGAAATTGCTTGAGACAGGGAGTTAGAAAATTGGACACGAGACGTTACACGAAGAAATTGATAAAGATCTAACTCCACTAGGGGCCCATTCAAATGGTGACCATGGATAATTTCAGGCCCGACGCCAGAATTGCTTTCAGGACATAAGAATTAGGAGGAACTAATTTGATGCCCGCAATTTATGGAGAAATCAGTCGAGCGATTCAATATTTGAAATTAGCAGAAGTGAAACGATGTCTGTGAATATCACAATTAGTTTGGGTTGGCCTTTATGCTGGGTATGTGTAGTCCTATTTCCTTAAAAAGTTGAATGACAATATTTGCTGTCCCCAAAGGATCATAATATTGTCCAAGCTTTGGGGTCCAGTGTCTTCCATGCGCTAACCAATTGCGGTAATTGAGAGCCCCCGGAAAGTCTCCGATCAGGGACTTTGTCTTAGCATCTCTGTTTCGCCAGACACCGAGAACATGTTTATCAAGTCGGACTTTTTTTTCGTTTTTCTCGCATTCATTTTTGAATTTATCTTTGAACTTTTGACTGACCTCATCTTTTTTGCGACCACCTACCCGATTGAAAAAGTCAACGACAAGGACGGCTTCAGCGGCAGCTATAAGAAAAAGGCACGTACGGTGATCAATTTCATTTAATTCATTATTGAAAAACTCATCTATGTCATCCAAGCTCATACCTAAGGATCTGGGCTCGGTTGATCCACGCCCGGTAAGAAAATTTTGTTGATACTCTCCTTTCTACGAACAAGGCTGTCCCTGGTAAGCTCATAGTGATCCCATACATCTTCGAGGGAGACCTGCTTAAAACCGCTCGGCATTCCTGTTTATTCCATCACATCATCAAGAATGCTCTGGAATGACGACTGGTCAAAATCCAGAAGTCTAAGGTTCGGCGTTCGCTGAACAATTGACCATTTGTCGCCACTGAGGATGATCGTCCTCATGCCTTTATGACCCTGTATATCGACTCTTCCTTGCGCCCCAACGATTAGCGTGCCTTTCGGAACGAAACTAATTCTTTGACCGCCGATGACAATGGTCAAAACCTTCACATTGTACTGACCGAGCGGAGGTTCATCTAGAGTTATTTCTGAGTCGACTAAACTTAGAATGGTTTCTTTCTCCAAAGATTCCAGCCAGTCTCTAACCTGTCCATATAAGTCATCGATACGTTTAAGCCATTTTCTCTTCCTGTCTTGCCAATCCATTGGGGTTAGAGCAGTCTCGTCTTGGGCGCTGTGTGCCTTTGACTTGAGAAAATCTGCGAGACCCATTGTCTTAGCCATTAGTATCGACCCTCCATTTTCGCTTATATTGGTTGGGCGCCCTGTGGTAAACTTTAGGGGCTGTAGACAGTTGAACGCTATTCTGAGTTCGAACAGTCTGTCCATGTCACTCGTTTGTGTTGTTTGGATTATATCAGGTATTGCGCTCAATTAAAAACATCTGTTCCTTTTTGATTATATCAGGATGTTTGTTTGGAAACGTGATGACGGTTGCTGGATCTCCGGGGCCGGTAAACGTGGAAATTGTTGATTATCATTGAGGTTTATAATGGGACGAAGTGTTATACACCCTGGCGAACATCTCGCCGAACAGATTGAGAAGCTTGGCATAAGCGCTGCGGAGCTTGCTCGACAGCTCCGCGTGCCCACAAACCGTGTGACTGAAATCCTGAAAGGTCTTCGCTCCATAACCGGCGACACGGCCTTGCGTCTCGGGCATTTCTTTGGAACAAGTCCGGAATTCTGGATGAACCTGCAAAAGATCTATGACCTGCGCCTGGCCGAAAGCAAAGTTGGGGAAACGATCAGGGAATTACCGACACTTGAAAAAATGCAACATGGTCGTAATTCGCAGTCCGAAGTCACACTGTAATAACCGCAATTGATAAAAACACATGATTGTTCAAATTGCGGAGCCGATACGGTCGCCGTCTGGTGGAAAACACGGTCATGAACCCATTAATGGTATCACAAAGGGATAGTATGGTTTGAGGTTCGTTTAGGAAAGCCGAAGAATGCGGAAGTATGCGAACCGAGTGATCTGTCAACCGAGACACAACCAAAACGAGGATAGACATGAAGAAACGCCTCCGAAAGAAGAAACATCTAGATGAATTCGCCGAATGGGGAAGGCGACTCGTCATTAAACGAAATCGAAAAGACGGATTTGATGATTTTCTTGACAACTTCATCAGGGACGCCATCGAAGCCAACGGATGCTACTGCGGTGGGTCCGGAGAAGGAGACAATCTTGATGTAATAGTTGAGCTTGGCTGTCGCTCTAATGATCCAGACGCTAAAGTAGCTGCGATCGCTGCCTGGCTCAGCGTTCAACCGGACATTCAAGGTTGGAAGATCAGCGACGCGTTTGACCTCTGGTATGGGAAATTTGAGGAAATTGAATATGATGTATGATGATAACCTTATCTGAACTGGATCCACTCAAAAAGGCATTGAATACGCTTCTACAATAAAGTGTTTTCCCCGTCTGTCAATATCTAGAGGATATCCCTTGTCTATACCATTGAACTACATTAAGATTGGTTAGAAACCGTGGTAAGAATTACTCCCAAAGAATCGAGGAAGTCCTAAAGTGCAAAATACAGGCGTTAAAGAAGAAGCCCATCGCCTACTGGACAATCTACCAGATTCGACAACCTGGGAAGACCTGATGTATCGAATTTATGTTCGAGAGGCGATCCAGGAGGGGTTACGGGATAGTGACGCCGGGCAAACAATCGATGTCGAAGAAGTCCGAAAAAGGTTCGGATTGTCCTCGTGAAGGTTCATTGGACCAATAACGCGATTGAGAATCTCGCCGGCATACATGGTTATATTGCCTTAAACTCACCTGTTTATGCCCAAAGAATGGTGGATAAAATTACCCGACGTTCAGTCCAAATTGGCGCTCATCCATTTTCAGGTCGTAGAGTTCCAGAATATGACGACGAGGATATTCGTGAGATCATCCAAAAACCTTACCGCATCATATATAGGATAAAACCCAACCAAATTGATGTGTTAGCCATAATCCACGGAACTCAGATGTTACCTGACTCGGTGTGAACCCATAAATTCCCCAACTTTTAATGGATAAGAAAAATGGATCGAGTAACTTTTCCTCATTTTTTATCCAATCTCCGAGGTATAAAGTGAATTCACTGAAGAATCTCAAAATGAAGAAGATTACTTTGTTTTCATCTAAAGAGGATTTAAGAAAAGCATTTTCTTCCTTGGAACAGAAAACGGCCTCGTCTTTTAAGGACTTTGCTCAGTCTAAACAAGAAACCCAGGAGATGGCCCACCGAATTTATCTTGATTGAATTGCGACACCGCCCACGAGCTATCCATACCCAACACCACTCCTTCTGTCCGTCGAAGTTCGTGAATACACTTTCCTATGCTGTTCTAGATCTACCTGACGGCTGCTCGTATTGATAATGCTGATAAGTATCACTCTTTTGTTCGGCTGCGGTGGGGCCGGAGAAGGAGACAATCTTGACGGTATCAGAAACGAAATATTAAGTAGATGACGACGATTATAATTCCAATAATGATCCATCCAAGCCTGGAAACACCACCTGGTTGATCGGATTGGAACGGCTGATGGTAATCAGGCAGCCGTGCATTGCTTTTTTTAGAGGATTTCGCTTTCTGCTCGAGGCGGCGTCTTTCTTCCTCAGCCATCATTAATGCTATTATAAGAGGTTCTTCGTCCATTTCATATCCAGCTTTATGGCAGAATCATCCACTCAATTTAGACGACGCATCGCTTCCACATGTCAGCTATACACCATGTAACAACAGCTTTTCAGAAAATAATCATTAATTGACAAAAATTTAAAATATTTTTTGCACGTGTGTCCCCGTTTGGCATGGGTGTGATTTAGGATCGACACAATTGTTAAAAATGGCCCCATGGTCCAACCCGTAAATGGCGCCCTGGGAATTGCTGGAGACAGGGAGTTAGAAAATTGAACACGATGTTACACAAAGAAATTGAGAAAAATCTAACTTCACACGTGGCCAAAAACAAATGCTCTACTGGAATGAATACTGAAGACAAAAGATTGTCCGTCAATAACTCGGGTGATATTGAGACTGCCACAGGAGGTAGAAATGCGTGATGATTATATTGGTTATTTACTCAGTGGTGGAGATGATGACGACGACGGAGGAGGGGGTGGCTGCTTATCGGTTTTTTTCATCATAGCCATTATTGGTGGTATATTTTGGCTAATAAGTAGATAATCTTACATCTTGTCTCTTTGTTATAGTAGGCGCTGATACAGATCTTGAAAAAACAGGAGGAAATGCAATGTCCGGTGACAGATTCGAACGAGGGCTGGAAAAACTTAAAGAGGTGGATGGCAAAGCGGGAGAGACCGTTATCGAGGGTTTGAAAGACATCGCTCCTGACCTAGCTCGATATGCGATTGAGTTCCCATTTGGGGATGTCTACTGTCGCCCAGGTCTGGATCTGAAATCACGAGAGATCAGTGCCGTCGCAGCTCTTACTGCGTTGGGAACAGCGATTCCACAATTGAAGGTCCATATTAGGGGCGCTCTCAACGTTGGCCTGTCACGTCAGGAGGTTATAGAGATTATCATCCAGATGGTTGTTTACGCTGGATTCCCAGCAGCCTTGAACGGGATGTTCGCAGCCAAGGAAGTCTTTCAGGAACGCGATGAGAAAGGATTGAGTTAAAGATCGCCTAGTATTGATCATCTAAGGTTACAAGCTATGAAGAATTTCGCAAATCCATACACAAACACCGAATGTTTCTTCTGCAGCCCGAATAATCCGACCGGTCTTAACCTGACATTCCAAGAAACTGAAACCGAACCACACGAGTGTGTTTGAGAGTGGTTTCGAAAATCACAAGTTGTGTCCAAGAGGCAGCGGTAGAATGAGCTTTATTGGAACTGACAGGAGAGATTTTATAAAATCAATCAGCAAGTGGATTGGTGGACTAGGGCTCTTGTTAGGTTCATCAGGCGTTTTTGCTCGAGAAAGCAATGCTCAAAGTGAGAGGAAAATGGCCTCCAAAGACGTTGATTATTCTGACTTGAAAAACCAGAATCCCAAAGATGTAGATGTGAACAATCTTAAGATAACCTTTCTAAATGATTTCGGAACAATGGGATTAGAAGACTACAGCCCGCAAATTGCTGATTGGAGATTTCTTGTGGATGGGCATGTTCAAAGGGATCTTAAAATTACCTACGAGGAATTATTGGCCCTCAATTTTATAGAAAGGCCTGTTCTATTAATTTGTCCAGGCTTTTTCGCCAATCATGGCATCTGGAAAGGCGTGTCTGTCAAAACCTTATTCAAATTAGCCTCGCCAAAAGAGGGGGCAACTCATGTGACGTTTCGCGGACCTGAAGGAAATTACGGGAAAGTGACTCGTGTTCCTATTGATGAAGCTATGGCGGACAAGGTCTTCGTCGCATATCAAGTCAACGGAGAAAAACTTCCTCAAAAAAACGGGTTTCCTCTCCGGCTCGTCGCAGAAGGCTATTACGGTTACGATTGGGTGAAATATGTCTATAAGATGACGGTAGATTCTATCGCAACTGAGGGTTAAGATCGTGAAAGAAATAACCGGCAATTCAGAAGGATGGCTATGGATGTTCTGAATATTCATCGGAAACGGACACTCGACTAGCTGATGGTTTTGCGTATATATGTGTCAACCGAATCCGATTCTCAGTATACTTGAAAAAAGAGTTGCAGCCATGCAAATCAAGATCATGTTGGAACCAAGCGAAGAAGGTGGTTATACAGCCATTGTGCCTTCGTTGCCCGGGTGTATTAGCGAGGGGGGGATAGCAAAGAAAAGGCGCTCCAGAATGTCCGGGAAGCAATCGAATTGTATCTGGAGCCCGTTGAAGACGATCAGGTATTTACTAAAAGCTCAGAGATCGTTGAGCTTGCAGTATGACCAAAATCCCGAGCCTCCCGTTCGATCAGGTTATCAGAGCAACACAGCCGGATGGGGCTTTCGATTGAGATAGAAATGGTCTATCGATCACAATTATTCCAACCATCAAACATCCAGATATTAGAATTCCCCGCCGGTTGATCGTGTTGGAATTGTCGGGGGGTATCTGGGAGGGGCGTCTTTTCTGCTTCGCCAAGCAAGAGCTTTTCACATAAAAATCAATAATTGAAAATATTTAAAATATTTTTTGGAACGTGTGTCCTTGTTTGACACGGGTGTCATTTAGAATCGACACTATTGTTAAAAATGGCCCCGTGGTAGATCCCTAATTTTGAGCTGGGAATTACTGGAGACCTGGAGTTAGAAAATTGAGCGCGATGTTACAGA
>JAMCYH010000323.1 GCA_023474025.1 Deltaproteobacteria bacterium | reverse complement strand
GATGGGATTGATCAGGAACCTGATAGGTGAAATAATTAAAGTTTTCGAATCGGCTGGTTTTCGTATAGCCGCCATGAAGATGAAGAATCTCACTAAATCCGAGGCCGAGGGCTTTTATTATGTTCACAAGGATCGACCATTTTTTCCGGAATTGGTTGAATTCATGACGTCTGGTCCAGTAGTTCTTATGGTTTTGGAAGGCGAAGATGCTATAAAACGGAACCGAGAGTTAATGGGAGCGACAGATCCGGCTGAAGCCGCTTCAGGCACAATACGATCAAAATGGGCGGATAGTAAGCAAAACAATATTGTTCATGGTTCTGATTCGGAAGAAAGCGCGAAATTCGAGATCGGGCATTTCTTCAGTGGTACAGAAATATTCTAACAGAAATATCACACAATGTAGATATGGATGATCGCATAGACCTCGCGGGAATGACTCTCGAGGAGACACAGTCCTTTTTTAAAGGGTTAGGGCAGCAAAATTACAGGGCTGCCCAAATCCTGAGATGGATACATCAAGGGCTCTCTGTTTCTTTCGAACCGATGACCAACCTTTCCAAGGATCTCAGGAAAGAACTCACTACTTCAGCGCGAATAGGAAGGCTTTCCACTCTACAAACAGTAGAATCGGAGGATGGGGTAAAAAAATTCCTCTTTGGTCTTAACGATGGCGCCAAGATTGAGTCTGTCTATATACCATCTGAAGACCACGACACTTTGTGTGTTTCGACTCAGGTTGGTTGTGCGATGGATTGCAAGATTTGTCGTACAGGGCAGATGGGATTGATCAGGAACCTTACAACGGGCGAAATAGTGGGTCAGTTGCTCGAGGCTAGACGACAAATTCCAGGTTCAGTAATAACTAATGTGGTTCTCATGGGCATGGGGGAACCATTAGCAAACTTTGACAACACTGTCAGAGCTATAAGAATTCTCTCGAACCCTAATGGACCGCAGATTTCGTGGCGAAGAATCACCGTATCAACCTCCGGGCTTGCTCCCAAAATTTTTGAACTAGGCCAGTCCGTACGTGTAAAACTCGCTGTTAGCCTTAATGCTGTTACTGATGAAATTCGTAGCATGATCATGCCCGTAAACCGCAAGTATCCCCTAAACGAGCTGATATCTGCCATGAAGCGCTTCCCTCTTCCGAAACGAGATAGGATAACGATCGAATATGTATTGATCAGGGGACTCAATGATTCAGATTCTGATGCAAAAATGCTCGTAAAAATCTTGAACCCCATCCGGGCAAAAGTGAACCTGATTCCGTTTAATGATGAACTGTCAACTGAATTCAGGTCGCCTACACCCAAGAGGGTAGCTGCTTTTCAGGACATTTTGATGTCAAAGTCACTAATGGCAATAATCAGAAAATCAAGAGGCCGTGACATTCTCGCCGCGTGTGGACAACTGGCCTCTGAAAACAGGAGAGATTTTTGAACGAACATTTGGAGCGATTGATACGCTCTCTATCTGATCCTTCTGTTTATCCTCATCATCCTGACTCAGTTCAGGTAATACAAACTCACATATCAGTGGTTTTTCTTGCCGGGGAATTAGTTTACAAGATAAAGAAGCCGCTTTTTCTCGGTTTTCTCGATTTTACAACACTTGAAAAGCGAAATTTTTTTTGTCATCAGGAAGTGGATCTTAATTCACGCTTTTCCAACAACATTTACCTAGGGGTTGTTTCTATTTTTGAATCTTCTTCGGGAATTGTCAGCCTTGGGGGAGAAGGCCGTGTGATTGAATATGCGGTGTTAATGCGACTTATTCCCGAAAACAAAATCTTGAAGAACGCCCTGGCGCTAGATCTCGTGAGCGTGTCAACTATAGAAAAAGTAGCTGATAGTGTACGATATTATCATTCTAAGGCCTCACGAGGTCCTCAGATATCGATTTTCGGCGCCCCTGAGGTCATTACCCAAAATATTAAAGAGAATTTCAGCCAGACCGAAAGTTTTATCGGGAAAACTATTTCCAACGAAACATTTAAATTTATCAAATATTCATCGCTGAGCTTCGTAGAACAAAAACGAGCGCTGTTAGAACAAAGGGTCAAAGAGGGAGATATTCGGGATTGCCACGGGGATCTGCATTTGGATCATGTGGTTCTCTTGGATCAGATTATGCTTGTTGACTGCATCGAGTTCAATGACAGGTTCAGATATTCAGATTGCCTTGCAGATATTGCGTTTTTACTAATGGATCTGGATTTTTCAGGCTATCCGGCCTTTTCTGACATCGTTCGAAAACAGTACCTCATAGAGAGACCTGATGAAGATTGTCAGGAATTGCTGCGTTTCTATAAAGTATACAGGGCTTATGTCCGCGGCAAAGTCCAGAGCTTCACGTTGAATGAGCCTGAAATCGACGCTGGTTACAAGTTGAAGGCGCTAATGACTGCTTCGGATTATTTTAGGCTGGCTAGATCGTACTTGGAACCATCGGTTGAACCAACACTTGTGATCATGTGCGGTCTGATGGGAACGGGTAAAAGCTTTCTGGCCTCAAAGCTCGCCCTGAGGCTTGGAATTCAGTCTCTTCGTTCTGATGTCATAAGAAAGTTATCCTTGGGATTTACGAATTTGGAACACAGCCTTGACAAGTATAGAGAGGGAATCTATACACGCGAGTCGTCTGATAAAGTATATTCAATGATGCTTGATGAGGCTGGTCGCCGACTCAGTCGAGGAGAGCATGTAATAATTGACGCGTCATTTCAAAAACTTAGTCACCGTATTGCAGCCAGACGTCTGGCGCGAAAACACAAGGCCAAAATTCTCTTGATTCATTGTATAACCCCTGACGACATCATTCATGCAAGGCTTATCGAAAGAATCCAGCGTCTGGAAGAACCGTCTGATGGCCGCTGGGAATTATTAAATTTACAGAAGTCTGATTTTGACCCTGTTGGACCAGATGAAAAAGATGGATATCTCGAATACAATCCAAACATCGACACAAATAAATTCCTGACTAAAGTAGCGACACAAATTTCGTTCGGCATTGGGAACAACTCAATTTAGCAGTTTCTTAATCGTGGATCTTATTTAACTTCTATGGGCAACTCAATTCTTAAACTTTTGGGGTTCATTAAAAACAATATTTCGAAAGGCGTTTTTACGGCTATTCCAATTCTGGTCGCATCTAGCTGTTTGAGTTCATGTGTGCCTCAAAAATCGCAATCTCCAGGGAAAGTTCAGAAAACCGTTGAACTCCACTATCAGCTAGGGGTCAATTACTTAAACGAAGGTAAAACACCTCAGGCCATTAAAGAACTTTTGTCGGCACAAATTTTAGCGCCTGGCAATGCGGACATTGAGCATGCAATGGGACTGGCGTACCAGCGCAAGGGTATGTATGACCAAGCGATCGAGCAGTACAAGAAAGCACTCAAAAAAGACCCAAAATTGACAGAGGCCAAGAATAACCTTGGCACAGCCTATCTGGCAAAAGGTGAAACAGACGAGGCCATACCGATGTTTGAAGAATGCCTAAAAGATCCTAATTATTTAACTCCGGAAAAAGCAGCCTACAACCTTGGGGTGGCCTATAATAAGAAAGGGGATATAGATAAGGCTATTGTTAACTATGAAAGATCTGTACTCCTAAAAGAGGACAATGTTAATGCCTTGTTCAATCTAGGTTTTTGTTATGAAGAAAAAAAGGATTTTGTTAATGCTATGGAGAAATACAAGAAAGCTGTGGCGGTAGATCCTTCTTTCAAAGAGGCGCTTTATAGGATGGGGTTGATTTACCAGGAACGCAAAGAATACACTGAGGCTGATCAAACTTTTCAAAAAATAGTAACAATTGATCCTGATTACATGGCCGCACATTTGAAACTGGGGGAATTGATGTTAATCGAAGGAAACCAAAGTGAAGGGATGAAAGAACTCGAATTTGTCATAAAAAGTGATTCAGAAGGACAAATTGGACAGGAAGCAAATCGTCTTAAGGAAAAGGCAATGAAACTGAACCATGAAAAGAAGTAAGCCCTTAATTTAAAAATATTTTGAAGGATTTCATTCGGCCTCGATGGAAAACGCGAGCGCCTAACAGTAAGGAGTGAACATGCCCAGGATTAGCAGAGCCCTGATTAGCGTTACAGATAAAAGTGGAGTCGCAGGTTTTGCCAAAGAGTTACGAGAATTCGGAGTGGAAATTCTTTCCACGGGTGGTACTGCAAAAACCCTAGCCGCTTCGGGGATTCAAATTAAGGAAGTGTCAGAATTTACGGGCTTTCCTGAAATGCTCGACGGTCGAGTCAAAACTCTTCATCCCAAAGTTCATGGAGGCATCTTGGGTGTTCGGTCTAACGCCTCACATGTACAGGCAATGAATAATTATGGTATAGAGCCGATCGATATGGTCGTTGTTAACCTTTACGCTTTTGAGAAAACAATCGCGAATCAATTATGTTCACTTGCAGATGCAATTGAGAACATTGATATCGGTGGCCCCACTTTGTTACGCGCTGCCGCCAAGAATTATCCATTTGTGACCGTTATTACCGACCCTCAAGATTATTCAGCAGTGATTCAGGAAATGAAAACACACTCGGGATCGGTCTCAGAGGCTACTAATTTCACGCTGGCAAAAAAGGTTTTCAGACTTACCAACCAATATGACTCAGCGATAGCGACATATCTTGAATCAATTGAATCTTTATGATTCTTAAAAGGGTTCAGCCCTGGGGGTGAACGACGCTATGAAATATCTGCTAAAATAGGTGAATCATTCTATGGACAGTATCAAGGTCGGAATATTGATGGGAAGCGACTCGGACATTACGAAGATGAATAAAGCCGCTGAGATTTTGGATCATTTTGGTGTGCGTTACTTCATGACTGTCGCCTCAGCCCATCGCACACCCGAGAGAGTCATTGAAATTGCTAGACGGGCAGAGGCGGAGGGTTGGAAGATCCTGATTACAGGGGCTGGCATGGCTGCCCATCTTGCCGGATTTGTTGCGGCTCATACAGTTATCCCGGTTGTGGGAGTCCCCATGGATTCTTCATCTTTAGGAGGAATTGACGCTCTTTTGTCAACCGTTCAGATGCCAGGAGGAATACCTGTGGCCTGCATGGGCTTGGGATCGAGCGGGGCAAAAAACGCAGGATTGTTTGCTGTGGAGATGTTGGCGTCTTTTGATTCCGATTTACGTCAAAAATTAAAGGATTACAGAGTCGAGCAAAAAAAATCCATTGAGGAAAAAGCGGCTGTTATCGAGAACCAGCGCTGATTGATTGTCATCCCGAATTCTCTTTTGCATCAAGAGCTGGATATATCGGGTAGAGTTTAGGCTTATGTTATCCAATCAGTGCTTTTGTCTGAAAATTGATTTTAGGGCTAGCGGAGAGTTACTGATGAACTCTCCGCTCACGCCGATCCGCCACATAAAGGATGTCAGTCGTCGAAGTTACCTTTGGCGCCTTTATCTGTATGTAGCTTAGATCCTTTCTCTCGAATTTTCTCAGGTGTCCATTCCGAGGGAATTGCTATTTTTGTCGATTTTGGTCCCAAATCATAAGAACCGGTTTTTAGAATTTCTTCTATTGCCAACGGAGCCGTGTCATTACCATTGAAAACTTCGGAGATTAGTAAATAGACAAAATCTTCAACACCTTTAATCATTCTTTCTCTTTCGGTGGCCGTCAGCCCTAGAAGTCTGTTTTCGAAAGGCAGATTTAACTTCTTGTAATCGCCGCCCTTTAAACCTTTGTCTTTTGCGAACGTGACCATCTGTTCCCACATGCTGTCGAAAGGACCAGCATCAGGCATTTTAATGAAATTGCCCTGTTCATCTTGAATTGCGTTTCCATATTCATTCACTTTGAGCCCCCATGAAACCATCTGAAGGGCTGTCGCCACGTTTGCCTTGGTAGTATGAGTTTTTTCGGCTATAGCCCGGAGCCTATCAAAATTGTTTCCTGATGTGCCATGCTGGGCCCCCGAGATTCGATATGGCTCTAAGGCTTTGTGGATTTGAGCTGTCAGATCTACCTGTATCCCGGCGTCTGAGGCTTCCAAACCGTGTGTAGTCCCATTGTTTAGAGCGATCCAGTCAGGAAATATATTGTTGGCGTTTAGTCCTTCGATCAAGAACAGCGCCTCTTCCACGGTAGATAGACCCGACTTTCCCTTGATTTCTCCAACTTCAGTTTCATAGCCGGACCAACCAGGGACAAATTTGGCCAGTTCGATGTTGGCCAGCAAATTCTCAGCATCCGGTAAGTGTGACGCGTCTATGGCTATTGATGTTATACCCGCGTCAAACATGCTTGGTATTTCTGTTCTTGCGGCAACCAGATCTTTTTCATTTTTAATACCATAGTGGTCGGCGTGAATTGCCACGGGGACTGTTATTCCAAGCTCATTACAAATAGAGTCGACCAACCGTGCCATATTCCACAAACTTACAGCGCAATATGCGTTTGCTCCCCCTTCAGATTTCGCAATCTCGATAATTATAGCGGCGTTGGCCTTTTGAGCTGCTCTTAGCGCTCCATAAGCGACAAAAGAATTGCGGACACTTGCTGCGATGGCTATAGCCTTCCCTTTCTTTATCATGGCTCGATCGATAACTTTTCCACTTACCAGTAGAGCTCTAGAATTAGGAAATAATTTCACCACATTAGGTGGACGACCTACGCCTAGAGCTTTTTGATAATCTGCGGTTGATACACCGTGAGCTGACATGAAGCCCTCCATTGTTGATTAATTTTAATCACGTTGAACGAATCTGCCACAGCGCAGAAGCGAATTTTCAAATCGATAATTCTGCTGCCGCGCTCTTTACTAAGAAATCAGTACAAATTTTAAAAAAACAATATCAATGTTGAAGAATTTAAGTTGCCACCTTTAACATTGGAGCACAAATTGCCGCTTCGTTCAATAGTTTTTGGATTTTGAGACTCGTGAGACATCGGTGACTTTACTCATTCCCCGTTCCCACTGTATTTCAGCTGGTGGATAACCATATGCTCTTAGTACTTTTATATCATATTCGGTTGAGCTTTTACGTTGAGGAGCGTCTTTCAGGTCCAGCCTGACAGCGCCGAAATGGAGAGGTTTGAAGGCATTTGAATCACTAAGTTTGTAAGTTTTCCCTGCAAATTGAAATTCAATCGATTTTATCCACCATAATGTGCCATTGTGCAATTCCACTTTTAAGTACGGACTTCCGTCCTCTTCACGAAATCTGAGGTAACCTGTTACGAAAACCCTATTCAGGTCTGACTCCTTCAAAGTTTCATAAGGCTGAGCAACAAGAGAATCGCGCAGAAGAAACGCTACCACGATCATTGCGCTCAAAAATACCACCGCTATTATGACCGTTACGATATAGGTTTCATTGCGTTTTAAAACCCTTGTAAAATGCCGATTCATTCCATATCTTCCTGTGACCTCGGGATTACAGTCATTTTACCAGTTTCCGAGTCATATTTGTGAACCATTTTACTTCCTTTATAATAGGCGCTACCAGTAAAGGCTTTTTTTTCAAATCCCTTGGTTCGAATGTTAAGCGCTACTCCGGCAGGAGCTACAACTTGAGTTTTGATTCCGTCTGGAGTTGTGAGAATTGAGTTTAATCCGTTCCCAGAAATTTTTGCGTCAAAATATCTATGCTCCCTCGCAAAAAAATCTTCCTGGGCTTTAGCTGCAAGCATAAGAGTTTTAGCCGCCATTTCACTCATGCGTCTGTCTCTATACGAATCAATCTCCAAAAAGTAGATCACAGCCAACACCGCTATAATCAGGATGACCGCTGTCATCTCGACAAGCGTAAAGCCGGAGTTACTTCTAAAGAGTTTCATGGGTTACACGCTCCCTTGCGTCAAAAAGTCAATATATTCATTACCTGGCAGGTTTAAATACCTCTACCAGCAAATCGTTTGCCTTTAACTACAAAGGAGAACTATTCCAGGATCTGAGCAGTGTCAAGATATTAATGACTTAAATATTAAATTGTTATCTTTCCTACATAAACTGTTTGCACACCACCTGTCATAAGGACCGTATCATTATTACCTTTCCAGTTTACATTCAAAACACCACCTAAAAGTTCCACGGAAACCGATTCATCGGTTAACCCCTTTAACCTGGTGATAACAGCAGACGCACAAGCGCCGGTGCCACAGGCGAGAGTTTCACCACTTCCTCTTTCCCAAACTCTCATAATAATTTTCGAGCGATCTATCACCTTTACAAATTCAACATTCGTTTTAGCAGGAAATACTGAATGACATTCCAATAATCTCCCGTACAGTTTTGGGGCTTCCTCGAGGCCTTCCTCGTCATATATTATTACGCAGTGAGGATTTCCCATTGATACAAAAGAACAACGAAAAGTTTTATCTTTGACGTTCAGCGGGTAGTCCAGAACAGGAAACGTAATGTCTGGAATGTTGACAGGGATATTTGACGGTTCAAAAAATGGTTGTCCCATATCGACGCGGGCGCTAATTAATTTTCCAGCTTGATCTTTAATCAGATCAACATTTTTGATACCGGCTCTGGTTTCTATTACAACATGGGTACTTTTTATAAGGCTATTATCATAAACGTATTTCGCAAGGCATCTGATACCGTTTCCGCACATCTCCGCCACTGTCCCATCGGAATTTATGTAATCCATGAAAAAATCCCCTACGTCAGATGGCCTCACAACTATGACACCGTCAGCTCCAACGCCGACACGTCGGTCACAAAGGAGAGATACCTGTGCAGGTGACAGTGAAACAGCATTTTCGAGATCATGGAAAACTACAAAGTCGTTTTTTGCTCCGTGCATCTTTTGAAACATTATTTTCATGTCAGCATCCTTGGATTGAAGATGGCCTGTAATAAATTATATTGCCTTTACATGTAAAACTTTTTTGAGAAACATCATGAAATACTTAAGCACATTTTTGACAATAATTCTCGCCTGGTTGGTGTTGGATGAGTTTGTACTTAAACATAATGAAACAGGTAGGAAGTATTCAATTGTTGATAGATGGAAAGAATTGGGAAGAAGGATACATTATGTCATTGGAACAATAGCTACAGCGATTTTGATTACCTATACGTTGAGATTGATAGTTCATTTTTTCTTGTAGAAATTGTTTGGTCGCAGGAGATAAAGATTATCCTGCGACCAATATGTTATCATATCATTTCTATTGCGCAGGCCATTGAAACGCCACCTCCACCGCAAAGGGTAGCTAATCCAAGTGTTTTGTTGCGCTTTTTCATGGCGTGAACCAAACTAACGATTAATCGCGCTCCGGTGCTTCCTACTGGGTGACCCAAACCAATACCGGAACCGTTGACATTGGTAATTTCCCTGTTTAGTTTGAGTTCCTTTTCACAACCAAGGTATTGAGCAGCAAAAGCCTCATTTAACTCAATCAATTCAAAATCACCAAGGGCCATTCCTGACCGCTTAAGCAGGCTGTTTACGGCGGGCACAGGGCTCAAACCCATTATTGAGGGATCACACGCTCCCATGCCGGCAGCCTTGATCTTTGCAATAGGCTTCAGCCCCAAAGATTTGGCTTTTTCCAAAGACATTATCACAAGAGCTGTTGCTCCATCATTAATCCCACTGGCGTTCCCCGCTGTAACAGTTCCCGTTTTTGGGATAAATGCTGGCCGAAGCTTGGCCAGAGCTTCCATGGTTAGGCCAGGTCTAAAGTGTTCATCCTTATCAAAAATTTTGGGAGCGCCCTTTTTTTGAGGTACAGTTATTGGAACAATTTCTTCAGCAAATGAGCCGTCTTTAGTTGCTCTTTCCACATTGTTATGACTTCTCAAAGCTATTTCATCCTGTTCCTGACGGGATATACCCAATTTTAGCGCAACAAATTCCGCGGTGTGGCCCATGATATATGGCTTCCCCCGAAAGAATTCGACCGGCCCATCCTGAGGATAAGGGAGTATATGGGAACCACAATGCAGTCCGGTTGTCATCGCGTCTGTTATGACATCGTTACCCATACGGACGCCCCATCTGGCCTTTTCAACCGTGTAGGGCACGCCTGACAGTGAAACAGCA
>JAMCYH010000100.1 GCA_023474025.1 Deltaproteobacteria bacterium | reverse complement strand
TCAGGCCCAACTTCTTTTCTACTCCGACAGTGGTCACATCGTTGTCTATAAGAGAACCGTTCTCTAATCTCTTTTTCGGCACTATAAAAATGCTTATTCCTTTAGTCCCGCCTGGCGCTCCTTCAATTCGGGCAAGCACTAGATGAACAATGTTCTCGGTAAGATCATGATCGCCGCCCGTGATAAACATCTTGTTGCCTACAACTGAAAAAGTTCCGTCCGGATTTCTCTTTGCGCGGGTTCGGATCGCTCCAACGTCGCTTCCTGCCTGGGGTTCTGTCAAACACATGGTCCCGCCCCATTCCCCAGCGTACATTTTCTCCATGTACGTAGAGCGTTGTTCCTCATTGCCAAATTTCTGGATGACTCTCGCTGCCCCAACAGCTAGGCCTGGATACGTCATAAAAGCAAGATTGGCGGCAAGGAAAAACTCGTTGGCCGCGCAAGACAAGGCTATCGGAAACCCTTGGCCATTATATTCTGGATCCACCGAGATCCCCATCCAGCCGTCTTCACGAAAATGTTGGTACGCTTTGTGAAATGATTCCGGGACCGTCGCGTGCCCGGCTTTAAGACTTACGCCTAACCTGTCTCCATCTGCGTTGATAGGCCAGAGTTGATTTTCGGCAAGTTTCTGCGCAGCGTCGATCACCATGTCAAAGGTTTCTCGGGAATACTCGGAAAACTTTTCCGATCTGCAGAGTTCTTCGACGTTCAGTTGTTCATATAGCACAAATTTAACATCTCGCTCATCAACCAAAATATCTGCCATACGTTTTTCTCCTCTTCACATCAATACGAACCTAATATGTTGAGATTGCAAACCGGATTAGCGATCACAATTCATTTAGGCATGCAAATCAAGTATTCGAATCCCGAATGCCGCATAACCAGGGTAGGGCAAGTTCCGTGCCGCACGGGAAGGCGTTTGACAATAATAGAATGGTTTGCAGTCATGAAAAATAAAATCCTGGACCGGATGTATCAGGTATCCGTTGAGAATCGTTTTTAGGATGGGGCGTTCACAAACAGTCAGGCAAAAATCTGACTAGGTAGCGCTATGTATCACATTATCCCGATCTTTTCCGAAAGGCACGGTTTTGGACACTCATATAATATAGGATTTTCATAGTTCTTCATGAGTTTGTCATTTACGCAATGATGCCGAGTCTTTTCATCCTCTGGATGAGAGTTGTTCGTTTGAGTCCTAAAACATTAGCCGCTCCATTGCGCCCACCAATTTTGCCGCCAGTCTTTTTTAGCGCTTTTGCAATATGGGCCCTTTCCATTTCCTTCATGTCCATTATTGAGTTATCCTGAATATTCAAGTCTTCGTCAATTCCCTGATCCGGTAAACATAATTCAGACTCACCCAGAATGACCGCTTGTTCTATAACATTTGACAGTTCTCTAATGTTTCCTGGCCATGCGTAACGTCCCAGTTTTTCAATTTCAGTGTCACTAAGCCCCGGGTAATTCTTTTTGTGCTTGACGCAAAAATACTTCAGAAAATGTTTCGCAAGAAGAGGGATGTCATCTTTCCTCTCCCTCAATGGCACAATGTTTATCTGAAAAACGTTGATGCGAAAGAAAAGATCAGGTCTAAAGCGTTTCCCGTCAATTTCATCCTTGAGGTTCTTGTTCGTGGCCGCTAGAAGACGAAAATCTGAGCGAAGTGTTTTTGTTCCTCCGACTCGTTGAAATTCCTTTTCTTGTAATATGCGTAGTAGTCTTCCCTGGGTTGAAAGCGGCAACTCGGAGATCTCGTCTAAAAAAATTGTACCGTTGTTTGCGAGTTCAAAGCGACCCGGCTTGGACCTAACCGCTCCAGTGAAAGAGCCTCTTTCATGGCCGAAAAGTTCACTATCTATTAGAGTGTCGGGAAGCGCAGCGCAATTGACCCTTATAAAGGGCCCATTTTTGACCAAGCTCTCGCTGTGAATTGCTCGAGCTACAAGTTCTTTACCTACTCCTGTTTCACCACAAATTAGAACAGTCGATTGAGTAGGAGCTACTTTACGTATGAGCCCGTGCAATTTAATTATCGCATCGCTGGCGCCTACAATTTCTTCGAAGGGACGATACTCGGCTTCGTCTTCTTTGGAATCCCTGTTTTCCGCGGCAAGTCTTCCATTGAGGTTATCAATCTGCTCATAAGCGTGGGCACGATCAATTGCTATTGCGACTACAGATGCGAAAGCTGACAATAATTTTATTCTGTACGAGTTGGTCTCAAATGAGAAAAACCGACTGTCCTGGTAAAGAACTCCTACGGTCTCATGGCCTGTCACAAAAGGCATAACGATGGCGCGACGGAGAGTATGGGCCTTATCCTTGTTTATCTCATGCCAGGTTGTTTGACTATCTGCCCGATCTAACACAGATCGGATAATTTCCATGGCTTCGTTGAAACTTTCATCCATGACGTTTTCTTTAATAAGGTTTCTTGAAGCCACCAAATCTATTGTATGGGAAATCGTGTTTTTTTTGAAAATAGCGGTCCGCTCGGCCCCCGTCAGCCTTGAGATCAAAGTGATAATATTTGCCAGAAGTTGTTCCAAATTCTCCTGGTTCGTTAACGCTGTGTCCATTTCGGCAAGAAAATCGAAAAACAGTTCCTCACTGGGCTCATTTTCGTGTGGAACAAGATGCTCCAGGTCTGAAGGAAAAGCTCCCCTGCCAATGAGTTTAAAAAATTCCCACGCCTTTTTGCCATAAATTTCCGCTTGCTCCCAGTTGTTGGCTTTTAGATAGCGCCTGGTAATATCTATCCGTATATTGGCCAGTTCCAGGGTTGGGCCTATTGGCGCAACGTAATTCTCAAGTTCTATAAGGGCCTTCAATTTCTCTCCCGGGGTTTTGTCCTCCTCCAGATATTTTATCTGCATCCTGCGGACCACCCCATAGGCAAGTGGACTTGTGTGTTCCCTGGCAATCTTACTGAGATATTGTATTACAGGGTTTAATTCGACTGGTGAGATCCCTTTCCTGTATAAGAGCAAGCCTGCTTCATAAGTGTGGGATATATTGAGGGAGTGATACCAACTCGATTTGGGAATTTTCCAAAGGATATTAAAATATTCCGCAGCCTTACCGAAGTTGCCTTCCAAGCATTCAATATCTGAAAGACCAAGGCCGGCAATGACCTCTACCATAGGGATGCCTTCCTTTGAGGACAGTTCCAGGGCCATCGAAAAATAATTGTAGCTGTTTTTTCTCTGCCCGATTTGGAGAAGAATCGTTCCTGTGGAGATCAAGGCATAGGCGGCAATTGGCCAGTTATGATTTTTTATAGCCTGGTTGTAAATGGTTTCGGAAAGACCTAGTCCCCGCTGGGGCATGCCTAACTGGCTGTAGCATAGCGTAAGGCTCAGGGCTGTGAGAAAGGAAAAGTCGTCAATTGTGACGAATTCCAATTCCCCCAAAGATGATTCATAAGCATGTATCGCTTTTGACAGTTCACCACGAATCCAATACGATAATCCCTGTAATTGAAGTCCCCTCTTACGCAGTTCTTCGTCTTCTATTTCGCTGATAATCACCCAACCAAGATTGAAATGCTTGACCGCATTTTCAAATTGAAACGACATCCAGCAGTTTTGACCAATTAGTAGTTGTAATGCGGCTTCTGATCGTCTGTCCCCGATACTGACCGCAAGATCTAAAGCTAAATGGAGGAACCTGTTGACCTTTTTTAGATCAGGGTGAAACAGGGAAAGGGAGGCGCGCCGTTCAACTGACTTAATGAATGTCTGACACAAATCTGTGGTATTCTGCGTGTTCTTGTCAAAGATGATATCTTGCGAGAAACACAACAAATAATCATACAGTTCAATCGCTGAGCGGATGTTGTGTTTTTTTTCGTGAAATATGGCCGCCTCAAAAATTATATCGACATCAGTTTTTTGAATACCTGCCAATAGCGCTTGTTTGGCCAACCTCAACGCGCTATCCCCACATCTGGGCAAATGTTCCATCAGCGTGTTGAATGCGTCACGGTAATAACGGGAAATTTCAAGTGGATCGATTTGGGTTAGAATTTCTTCCCGAGGGAATTTGCTGGACCACTCATACAGTCCTTCCGCATTCACGGAAATCCATCGTCGCTTTTCAAGAAACGAAATAACGGAAATCAGTCTTGACGGGAGCAAATCATGAGACAAAGTGAACCAATCCACAGAGAAAAAATCAGGAAATCCCATGAATCTGAAAAGGATCACCAATTCTTCATTTGAAAGATTTATGGTTCCCACAGGCGCCGTTTTCACCAACTCCAGATTTTCTCGTTTACGTCACAGTCATACCCGTTGCCGAGTGTATCGTCCTATTCTTGGAACCTGCGAGCAATTTTCTGTAGGACTCGGCCTTCCAAGACTTCCATCAATTAACGCCTCTCCTAAAATTGTTAATTTCGCGCCAGTCACTGTTTGCCCAACTATCTACGACTTGAAGATGCTCGTCAAACAAAAATTATGTCAAAATAATAACAATTGTCAACATTCGGACATTTGTGAGACGCCATGCCACGAATACTTTCATCGAACCGGCTAAACCAACCCCCTGATGGGTCTTTGGTTTGGCACTGATTTTGCTCTTAATCATAATGGGTTAAAGCTGGATGCGTTCCCTCGCGCTAACAAAAGACGCATGGCGAAGGTAGAGTGTTCGGTTCCGTATCATAGAGCTTTGGGATTGTTATACTGCAAACACCCGCGCAGCTATTGAGGAATTCAATGATTGGCCCGAAAATTTAGGCTCTAAGATGATTCACTAAACTGGAGGTTTCAACATGAGCGCTGAATACATGTGGGATTTTAGCAATAGCTACCAATACATGGAAAAAGTTAGAAAGGGTATGCCCCCTTTGATCATCACCGTGGCCATTACCGGTGGTATGCACGGCAAAGAGGCCAATCCGAATCTTCCCGAGGCGCCGGAAGAGCAGGTTGAGCAAACATACGAATCCTACCAGGCCGGAGCCAGTATAGTACATGTTCATGCGAGAAGAGCCGATAACAGAAGTCTGGTTTCATCCAATCCTGACGATTACAGACTGATCAATCGCATGATCAGAGCTAAATGCCCAGACATTATAATTAACAATACTACGGGTGGGGGACCGGGAATGACTTCCGAACAAAGGATGGCGTCACTTTATGCAAATCCCGAATTAGCGAGCCTTAACTGCGGCCCATTCATCTTTCAGACTACACTTAAGGCGCGGGTTCCGCCTTTGTCAGGTCGGCCCGAAAATATGTTCGTGGATACTTGTATACCGGTATCGTATGCTGAAACCGAACTTTATGCCAAGACCATGAAGGAAAATGGCATAAAGCCTGAACTTGAAGTTTACAACCAGGGACAATTTTGGCTAGTCAATAACCTGATTGCCAAGAAGTTGCTTGGCCCACCCTATATGGTTCAGTTTGTAATGGGATTTCAATCGGGTACATACCCTACACCGAAGAATCTCCTCAACATGATTGAACATCTTCCACCTGATTCCATGTTCCAGTGTATCGGTGTGGGACCTTTCCAGATTCCGATGACACTTATGGGGATGATGATGGGAGGGCATGTCAGGGTCGGTATGGAAGACAACGTCTATCTGGAGAAGAAAAAGTTGGCTCGTAGTAACGCCGAATTTGTTGAGAGAGTAGTGAGATTGGCAAAGGAAATCGGAAGGGAAATAGCCACTCCAATGGTAGCCAGGAAGATGCTTGGCATATCCGAAAATCCTAGCCGGTACGAGTAGTAGCATGCCGATTCTGGGCAATTGGAAATGAAAAGGAAGGGGTTCAACCAATTGGAAAAGCTATATTTTGAGGACTATGAAATCGGAGAGACTTTTGTTTCTCCGGCCAGAACCATAACCGAGACGGACATAGTGCTGTTCTCGGCCTTTACAGGGGATTGGCATCCTCTACACACCGACGCGATATATGCTGAGAAGACCCAGTTCAAAGGAAGAATCGCTCATGGGATGCTGGGACTCGTGGTTGGAAGCGCATTGACCACCAGGTTAGGACCCTACGCGGTTCTCCCCAAAAGCTTCATTGCCTTTTACGGGATGGATTCAGTCAGATTTACGGCTCCCGTGAAGATAGGCGACACCATTCATTGCGAAGTCAAGGTTACTGAATTGTTGGTAAAGGATGAGACGAGAGGTGTCATAGGCAATGAAAACATAATCAAGAATCAGAGAGGTGAACCGGTAATTGTATTTGTGGCCAAAATCCTTGTTGGCAGAAAGCCAAAGGTTTGAACAGCGGGTTTGCGTCAATTGCGCTCATTTTATCGTGCGGAGCCCATGAGTGTCTTCCTTCCAGGGGGCAAGGAGGCGAAAAATAGTCGTTTTGGTTTATAGCTCTGACGTAGGGCGAACTTTACAATTCTAGTTACCAGAAAGGAAGTCAAGGTATGGCGAACAGAGTTGCTATTGTGGCGGTATCGCAAAACGCCGGCGCCGAGTCCAAAGACAATTTTTATGACCAGGCTTACCGGGTGGTGAAAGATGCTCTGGATAAAGCGGGAATGAGTCGGGAAGAAATACACACAGTAGTGAGCGCATCGTCAGATATCTTTCATGGAGGAATATCATGTGCGAACGCCTATTACTGGGAGTCTTCGGCGGCATTTCTAAAACCTGGTTCCCGTCAGGACGGAGAGTCCCTTTTTGCCCTCGCCTACGCAGCGATGCGTATCATGACGGGCAAGCACGATACCGCCCTCGTTGTGGGCCTTTGCAAGGGATCCGAGAATCCGGAAAATGATACCTGTACTCACATGTTCACCGATCCCTTTTATCAGAGAGAAGTAGGTCTGAACGAAACGGTTGCTGCCGCTCTTCAGATGAGACTCTATATGGAGCGTTTCGGGGTGGCACACGAGCAGTGCGCCAAAGTGGCCGTCAAGAACCTTGGGAACGCCTTAAGAAATCCTTATGCCCATAAAAAGGGAATTTACACAATCGACGCAGTTCTCGATTCAAAACGAGTCATCGACCCGCTGACCGCCATGCAGATCGCTCCCAAATCTGAGGGAATCATAGCGTTGGTTCTGGCGTCAGAGAACAAGGCAAAGAAACTGACTGACAAACCAGTTTGGCTTAAAGGTTATAGTAGCTCGTTAGATACTTTCAATTTTGGTGACAGGGATCTGCTTAATGGTCAATTAAAAAATGCCGCGTCCAGGGCCTATAAGATGGCCGGAATCACCAATCCCAGGAAAGAAGTAGATTTAGCCGAGATTACGGAGCCTTATGCTTTCCAGGAGTTGTTGTGGTGTGAAGACCTAGGCTTCTGCGATCCTGGTGGTGGTGGGAAATTAATCGATAGTGGCGCCACACAAAGAGATGGCGCCCTACCTGTCAACGCCTCCGGTGGAGTTCTCGCAAACAACCCCTATGTCTCGAGAGGTCTTCAACGGGCTGTTGAAGCGTTTCTTCAAATCAGGGGCGAGGCGGGAGAACATCAGGTTGGAAAAAAAGTAAAAACGGCGCTGGCGCATGGTACCCACGGGTTTGCTGGTCAGTGCCATGCCGTAGCGATCTTGGGAAGCTAGGAGGTGGATTATATGGGAAGACCAGTCGCCATAATAGGAGTAGGACAGACAAAGCACGGGAGAAGGATGGATGTGTCTTATCCCGATTTGGTAAGAGAGGCGGTGTTACGGGTATTTGAGGATACGGGGTTGACCCCCAATGATATTGACGGCGTCGTTTCAGGGACTATGCCCTCCATGATGGAGGGAGTAGCTCTGACTCATTTCTATTTTGCCGACGCAATGCAGGCGGTAGGCAAACCAATAATGAAGACTGAAACATGCGGATCCACTGGGGTGTCCATCGCCCATACAGCCTTTTATTGGGTGTCATCAGGGATGGCGGATATAGTCCTGGCGGTTGGCCATGAAAAAATGAACGAAGGAGACAGCCAAGCGACTATGACTACGGTGTGCGAGCCATTTTATCAGCGACATTTTGTCGCTGGAGCGCCGGGCGCATTTTCCATGCAGTCCAGAGTATGGATGGACAACTTCGGAATTCCGGAAGACAAGGTGCGGGATGCTGCAGCCTATATATCAAAAACTCATCACGACAGCGCTTTTGACAATCCTTATGCGCACGTCAAGCTAAGGGTTACCATTGATGACGTCAAGAATTCCAAAATTATAACCTATCCTATCAGGCTTCTTGATGTTTGCCCTAACTCTGACGGCGCTTGCGCGGTAATCTTTGCCTCAGAAGAAGCGGTACGCAAACTTGGCAGAAAAAAAGTAGCGTGGGTAAAGGGAATTGGTTTCAGGGGCGAGGAATATTATTTCGGTGATAGTGATAAGGCTGTATGGCAAAGCGCAATTCAGGCGGCGAAGGAGGCGTACGATCAGGCTGGAATCAACGATCCGAGGAAAGATCTTGACGTTGCAGAGGTCTACAATCCTTTTACCTTTCAAGAAATGATGTTTTATGAGTGCTTCGGTTTTTGCGGTTTTGGCGAGGCGCCTGACCTGGTTTTAAAAGGGACTTTCGCCAGGGGTGGGCAATTACCCTGTGACCCTTCCGGGGGCACTCTATGCACCAACCCTATCGGGGCGACAGGGCTCATCAGAGTGGCTGAAGCGGCCCTTCAGGTGATGGACAAAGCCGGGGACCACCAAATTCCAGGATCCAAAATGGCTTTAGGGCACGCCATGGGAGGGGCAGACCAGTTTAACGGTGTCATGATTGTTGGATCCGAACTCTAGGACGGACACAAGGGAGGAAAAATAAGATGGCTAAGGAATTTAAAACGCTTTTGACGGAAATCAAACTTCCTTACGAACTAGCGTATGGCGCAACCTGGACGAGGTTTTTCGAGGGAATGAAGGAGAAAAAAATTTATGGAACAAAGTGTTCCAGATGCGGCAGGATTCTCGTTCCCGCCAGGACGTTTTGCCCCCGTTGCTTTGTGGACACAGACGAGTGGGTCGAGGTTTCTCCGCAGGGCA
Organism: Deltaproteobacteria bacterium; assembly: GCA_023474025.1. GTDB lineage: Bacteria > Desulfobacterota > Desulfomonilia > Desulfomonilales > Desulfomonilaceae > CAJBEZ01. The sequence continues at coordinate 1,394 of JAMCYH010000100.1, read as the reverse complement.
CAGTGTTGACATGGAGTTATGCAAATTACAGATATTTCGGCATGCCAATGGATCCCCCCTTCATCAGCGCTCTGATCAAACTGGACGGCGCAGATGTAGGTTTTCTACATATCGTCGCTGGATTTGATCTCGATGATTTCGATGTGGTCAGACAAACTGTAAAAACTGGAATGAGGGTCAAAGCGGTTTGGGAAGATGAGAGAAAAGGTCACATCATGGATATCAGGCATTTTGAGCCTCTGTAACGCATGTGGATTTCGTGGGAAATCCGCGGCCTGTCGTGGGCGCTGGAAACACTATACACGGAAAAAGAATGAAATTAATGGCCTTATCGCAATGTCATTTCTGATTTCCGGAAAGCTCGATCTTTCCATTATCCGCACGTAATAGCGAGGAACCATGTATTTTGACGAAACACACAACGCATTCAGGGAATCAGTCAGAAAATTTGTGGAGAAAGAGATCAATCCTCACATGGATGAATGGGAAGAAACGACGGTTCCGCTACACGATCTCTTTAAGAAGATGGGCGCCCTGGGATTTTTGGGTGTGAGATATGACACCAAATATGGCGGGCAAGAACTTGATTACTGGTTCGAGACAGTACTCCTCGAAGAGTTGGGACACATCCATGGGTTAGGTGTTCCAGTGGCTATATCAGTGCAAACAAACATGGCCACTCCAGCAATCGCTGAATTTGGAAGCGAATACCTAAAAGAAACTTACCTAAAACCCGCAATTTCTGGCGACATGGTTTCAGCCATAGCTGTTACAGAACCGGGAAGCGGTTCAGATGTAGCCTCCCTTAAAACCAGAGCGGTAAGAAAAGGCGACTATTACATACTAAACGGTTCGAAAATATATATAACTAACGGTTGTCAGGCGGATTTTCTGACTTTATTGGCCAGAACTAGCGACAATCCAGGTCATCATGCCTTCAGCCTTCTGGTTGTTCCCACGGACCTACCGGGTTTTAGCGTTGGCAAAAAACTCGACAAAATGGGGTTAAGAAGTAGTGATACAGCGCTATTATTTTTTGATGACATGAAGGTGCCGGTTGATAATCTCATCGGCAAGGAGGGCGAAGGTTTTATCTACCAGATGAAACAGTTTCAGCACGAGAGGTTTACCGCGTTGCCTGTAGCCTATATAGCTTCTAAAGACATGATTGATATGACCGTAGATTATTTAAAGCAAAGGATAGCTTTTGGCAGGCCACTGATAGAAAAGCAGGTGTTGCGACACAGACTGGTGCAGTGGTTGGCGGAAATAGAGAGCCTCAAGCAATTAACATATCACATTGTGCGTATGAAAAATCAGGGACTTGATGTAACAAGGGAAATATCGATGGGAAAGCTGCTTTCAGGGCAACTGATTAGTATGTAATAGTCGCC
>JAMCYH010000292.1 GCA_023474025.1 Deltaproteobacteria bacterium | reverse complement strand
AATTTGGAGGCTTAATATGTCTAGAGAGATTAAATTTATTTTAAACGGCAATCCAATATGCATTGCAATAGAGGAACACTGGACGCTGTTATATCTTTTGCGTGAAAAATTGGGCCTGACGGGTACGAAGGAAGGATGTGGCAGAGGTGAATGCGGGGCGTGTACCGTCCTCGTGGATGGTCTTGCCGTAAATTCATGTCTGTACTTTGCTGTGGAGACCGACGGTAAGAATATTTTGACGATTGAGGGTCTTGCCGCTGAAGATGGGTCGCTTCATCCCCTGCAGAAATCATTTATTGAAAATGGAGGCATTCAATGCGGTTTCTGCACCCCAGGCATGATTCTGTCTGCCAAGGCGCTGCTGGATGAAAATCCGCGGCCTACCGAAACCGACATTAAGCAGGCTTTAGCCGGAAACTTGTGCCGTTGCACCGGATATGTTCAGATCATTGAATCGATTGAAGCTGTTGTCGATAAAAGAATTGAGGACATAAACGTAGTAGTCCGTGAGACCGGTGATTCCGACTAACATGTAAGGATCATGGAAATCAAACTCTTACGACCAGGAAAGGAAGGGTAAAGAGGAGATCATGGAAGAGTTCACGGTGATTGGGAAACGGATCTCGAAGGTTGACGCCGTAGATAAAGCGACCGGAAGGGCCTTGTATATTCAGGACTTCAAACTGCCCGGGATGCTCTATGGCAGGATCCTTTACAGCAAATACCCTCATGCCCGTATCATAAAGGTCGACACGGAAAAAGCCAAAGCTTTGCCCGGCGTGGTCACAATTCTGACAGGTGAAGACATACCCCCCATTCGCCTGGGGGTGTACAAGGATAACCCACCTCTGAAGTCCGGTAAAGTGAGGTCATGCAGGGATGAAGTGGCGGCGGTGGCGGCATTGGACCCTGAGATCGCCAAAGAAGCCATTGATCTGATTGAGGTTACCTACGAAGCGCTCCCGGCAATTTTCGATCCTGAAGAAGCCCTGAAACCGGAGGCCCCTCTGGTCCATGAAGATCATAAAACCAACGTTCTCAAAATGCCGTGGAACCTTCACTACGGTGATGTTGAAGCGGCCAGGCTCGAAGCGGCCTTTAACGTTCAGGAAAGGTTCACTACTACATGGGTCACACATTGCTGTATGGGTACCAGCGGAGCCATTGCCGATTTTGACAATTCCAACAATTTGACGGTATATACGAATACCCAAATCCCATCGCTCGCGCAGAAAGATTTTCAGGAAACCCTGAAGGCCCTCGGTGTTAAGGACAGGCGTGTTAGAGTGATCAAACCTTCTATTGGTGGAGGTTTCGGCAGTAAGCTGGACACCTACGCCTACGAACACTTGGCCATTCTTCTTGCATGGCATGCTCGCCGCCCAGTCAAGATATTGTTTGAACGTGAAGAAGAATTTCTTGCCACTTCTCCCCGGCAACCAACGGTAACCTATATTTCCATGGGATGCGACAGAGAGGGGAAGCTGCTATACCGGGACATGTCAATGGTTTTGGATAATGGCGCATACACGTCATGGGGGGCTACCACGCCGTCGGTCATGATGATGCCGATAACGTCACTCTACCGGGTGCCGAATGTGCGCTACACTGCTAAATGTGTTTATACCAATAATACCTACTGCCAGGCTATGCGAGGCTACGGTAATCCTCAGGCTACATTCGCCATCGAAAGCGCAATGGACATGCTGGCGGAGGTAGCCGGCATTGACAGGGTCGAATTTAGACGTATCAACTGCAATCAACCGGGAGATGTTACTCCGCAGGGACTGCAAATTACGAGTTGTGGAATGCCGGAATGTATTGACGCGGTTTCAGAAAGTCTTGATTTCGGCCGGGCCGGAGAGAAAGGTATAGGGACTGGCCTGGCGTCTTTGATTCATGTAGGTGGTGGGGCCAGAATTTATAAATCCGACGGCTGTGGCACAATAATAAAAATGGATGATTACGGTAAGGTGGACGTGTTCTCAGGCGCTTCGGACATGGGTCAGGGAGCGGACACCGTAATAGCCCAGATCGTGGCTGAAGAACTTGGGGTCAAAGTGGAAGATATCCATGTATTCCACCAGGATACCGACATCTGCCCCTGGGATGTTGGGGCCCATGCCAGTCGCACCACGTTTGTGGCGGGTAATTCCGCCCTTGGCGCAGCAAGGAAAATTCGGCTGCGTCTTTTGGCCATGGCTTCCAAGGCCACAGGGGTCAGTGAAGACAAACTGGTATTAAAGGACAGGGCATTTTTTGCCGAAGGCAGTCCGATTTTACCCCTCCCAAAACTGTTGCGCAGTTCCCATTTTACCCCAAAGGGCCAGATGATGATGGCCGACAATTTTTATGATCCAGAAAATGAAAACATGGGCCGTGATTTCCGGGGTAATATGTCGGCGACCTATTCATTTGGCACTCATGGTGTCAGGGTGAAGGTAGACGAGGCCACCGGTAAAGTAGAAATTCTAGACTATATCGCCGCTCATGATGTTGGTCGGGCGATCAATCCCATGTTGCTCGACGGACAGGTACATGGCGGTGTTTTGATGGGTGTGGGATATGCCTTAACCGAGCAGGTCATATTGGAAAATGGGCGAAATATGAACCCGGACTTTCGAGACTATAAGCTGTTGACTGCAATGGATGCGATCCATTCGAAGCCCATCGTCATAGAAACGGTTGACGAAAAGGGGCCTTTTGGCGCAAAGGGTATCGGTGAACCCGGGTGCGTTCCCACTGCCCCAGCCATTGCTAACGCCATATATGACGCCGTTGGAGTTCGCATCAGGGACCTCCCTATAACACCGGAAAAGGTCCTTGCGGCCATCAAAAAGAAAAAAGGGGCCGTCAGTTGCGGAATTGACGTGTTCACGCAAAAAGAACAGCCATGTGAATAAGAGCGTTAGAGGACCATTTCGGAGGACAGTATGCGCTTACCGCCGTTTACCTATAATCGACCTCAGGACCTGGATGAGGCGCTGGAACTTTTAAACGCGTACGGGAAGGACTGCAAAATTCTTGCAGGAGGAACAGATCTCCTGGTCAGAATGAAACAAGGTCTCGTCGCGCCGATGAATCTGATAAGCCTGAAGGCGTTATCAGAATTGGCGGAAATCAGGGAAACCGCCACCGATCTAAAGATTGGATCCGCCGCCAAACTGTCCGATATTCTGGCTTATCAGCCGGTTCAAGCTCGCTGGCCGGGCCTGTTTGAATCTATTAAAGCAATCGGGGCCCCTTCGATACAGCATTTTTCCGGTACTATCGGTGGGAACCTTTGCCAGGACAACCGTTGCCAATTTTATAACCAGTCCAGGTCTTTTCGACGAGCCAGGCAAACCTGTAACAAAGCAGGTGGTAGCACATGTTTCGCATGGAAGGGCGGATCGGATAAGTGCCATTCGGTGTGTCAATCGGACACTGCTCCAATACTGATCGCCATGGGCGCTAAAGTAGTCATCAAATCCAGGCAGGAAACCCGGACAATACCTCTCGAGGAATTATATTCTTCCATAGGAGAACACCCGTTAACTTTGGGTGATAATGAAATGCTCACTGAAATTCTTGTGCCAGTCCGGGCGCCGGGCGATGGATCAGCTTTCGAAAAACTGGCTTACCGTTCTTCAATAGATTACGCTGTGGTTTCGGCCGGCGCATACGTCCGGACTGAAAGGGATCAAATATTAGGCGCCCGCCTTATAATAGGCGCTGTGGCCAGAGGTCCGCTAGCCATCGCTGCTGTTGAGAAGACACTCCAAAACACGCGCGTAGGAGACCTGCATGCGATCGATGAAGCGGCTATGGACGCCATGAACGCAGCGGAGGCTTTCATTGCAAACAACATGACACAACCGGTTGAATACAGGACAAAGATGGTTTCAGTCATGGCCAAACGCGCCCTGATACGGGCCACACAGAGGGCGGTTTCCCAGACAGGCGTGTCGGAGGCAAAATGAACAAACAACCATTAGAAATTACTGTTAATGGGGAGAGCTATTCCCTGGCGGTAGAGCCGAATCGCACTTTGTTGGAGCTTCTTCGAGATGATCTGGACCTGACTGGAGCGAAAGAGGGATGCGGAGAAGGGGTCTGCGGCGGTTGTACTGTCCTGATGGACGACAAACCTGTCCGTTCCTGTTTGACATTGGCGCTAGAGGCTTCGGGCAGACATATCACAACTGTTGAGGGGCTCGCTCAAAATGGCGAACTTGATCCCTTACAGCAGTCATTTATCGACCATGGAGCTGTTCAATGCGGGTTTTGTACATCCGGCATGTTAATGGCGGCCAAAGGGTTGACGCTCAGCAAACCCGACGCTGACAACAAGGAAATCAGGGACGCCATGAGCGGACACATTTGTAGATGCACTGGATATACAAAAATTCTCGAGGCAGTGGAAGCCGTGGTGGATAGGTCAAAGGAAAAGAGGTAGAGTCAATGTCCAGCTATGCCTTCATTGGAAAGAGCATGCCCAGGGTGGATAGTAGGGCCAAGGTAACCGGTGAGGCCCAGTTCACTGCTGACATCAAACTTCCCAAGATGTTAACGGGAAAGATCCTTCGAAGTCCCCATCCTCATGCCCGAATTGTTGACATAGATGTCTCGGCTGCGCTGCGTATCCCGGGAGTGAAAGCGGTAATTACCGGGAGGGACGCTCTGCAGAGGAAATGGGGAGTTTTTGGCTATACTCAGGACCAGCAATTCCTTCCGTCGGACAAAGTAAGGTTTATTGGCGAAGAAATAGCCGCAGTGGCAGCTATCGACGAGGACGTAGCGCAACAGGCCTTGGAATGTATTCGCGTCGAGTACGAAATTCTTGAGGCAGTCTTTACCACTATGGAATCACTCGCTCCGGGCGCTCCGCTCCTTCATGACGATTTTCCTAACAATATAAACATCCACGTCCCTATTAATGTAGGAGATGTTGAAAAAGGCTTTGCCAAATCATATTACGTTCGGGAAGACACCTTTACAGCGGCGGAAGATTCATATTTTCAAGGTGAGCCATATGCTGTAGTGGCTCGTTTCGATATGGACAACAATCTTGAAATCTGGATGCCGAACGCTGGCCCGCACATGAAGGCCAAACCCTTGTCCAATGCCTTGGGGATACCGCTGAACAAGATTCGGGTTCGAAAAATTACCATTGGAGGCGCTTTTGGCGGTCGCAGTGAAATATCGCCTGCAGATTTTGTTTGCGCCCTTTTGGCCCGCAAAGCCGGTAGACCTGTGAAAATTGTTTATACACGGGAAGAGAACTCCATAGCGACTCGCCAGGGCCATGCTCTAATCACCACAATAAAGACCGGCGTCAGAGAAGATGGTAGAGTAATCGCGAGGGATGTGACCTGCTATATGGATGGTGGCGCTTACAGCTCTACTGGACCTATAGCCGTGAGTGTGCCTTTCCTGTGCATGGAGCAGGCTTACAAGATGGATCACGTCAGGTACAATGGCTATCGAATTTATACCAATAAACCACCTCGTGGTATGATCAGAATTCATGGCAGGGCATTTGCCTGCGGCGTCGATACGCAACTGGACATGATAGGTGAGCATTTAGGGATTGATCCGGTTACCATGCGACTGGTCAATGCCAGGGAGCCCGGAGATTTTACCAACACGAAATCTCATGTTGCAAGTTGCGCCATGAAGGAGACCATTACGAAGGCCGCTGAACGATCAGGTTGGGATGATAAATGGGGTAAACTTCCACCGCTTCGTGGAATCGGCATCGGTTGTAACTCAGTTCAAACTGGATTTCCGATGGGTATCCGTGGGGGGTCACAGGCCATAATCAAACTCAATGAGGATGGAGGGGCTACCGTTATTTCTGGAGTGGTGGATAATGGTCAGGGAAACGACAACATGCTCGTCCAGATTGCCGCCGAGGAACTCGGAGTTCGAACAGAGGATGTTCAACTGGTCACAGCGGATACCGAGGTGACTCCATCAGACCCTGGCGCCTATTCCCAGGTTTCTACTTTCATTGGCGGGCATGCGGTCAAGAACGCGGCCGAAAATGTTCGAATGCAGCTATTCGAGACCGCTTCCAGGGCGCTAAATGTTAGTGTAGATGACCTCGTGGCGCGAGACCGCATGGTTTATGTCAGAGACTCCCCGGATAAAGGTATTCCTCTGAAAAAGGTAGTTAGAATGATTCTTGCCCAAGGGAAGGCGGTCTGCGGTCAAGGGGAGTACTGGCCTAAAGTCGATCCTAAAAGAGAGTGGGTAAAAAATCCTTTTGGACAGATGTGCGGAGCGTTTTCCTTCGGAACTACGATCGCAGAGGTTGAAGTGGATCCAGAAACCGGCAAGGTAACTGTCCTGGAAGTTACTGCGGCCCAGGACGTCGGTTTTGCTCTCAATCCCCTTGTTATCGAAGGTCAGTTTCAGGGATCTATCGCAATGGGCGGGCAGGGTGGAATTCTTACCGAAGGACACGTCTGGGAGGGAGGCTCCGTATTAAATCCTACACAACTGGAATATAAAGTGCCTCTGGCATGTGATATGCCCAAAATTAATACCATCATAATTGAGTCCAACGACCCGGAAGGTCCGTACGGAACCAAAGAATCCGGAATGTCAATCGCTATGTCGGCCGCTCAGGCTTATGCGGCAGCGGTCAGTAACGCCATCGGGGTATACATGACCGATTTCCCTTTAACTCCGGACAAGATCCTGGAGGCATTGCGAAACAAGGCGGAAGCGGAGCCCGTCAACCAGGAACAGGATGAAGCGAAGGGCCTTGAAATTGTTGTGCCAGCAGTTTAACGGTTTGATGTCAGTACGATATTTTGAGCGAAAATCAATCCTAAGTGATGAACAAAACGCATATAAAACCGCTAATGCTCTCTGATCTGAAAATATTGATTCGTGGAGCCGGAGAAATGGCCACAGGTTGCGCCTGCCGGCTCTGCAATTCGGGGTTCTTTAGGATCCTGATGACTGAAATTGAAAAACCTCTGGCAGTCAGACGCGCCGTCAGTTTGTGCGAAGCTGTATACGAGAAAAGCTGGACAGTAGAGGACGTGCGAGCGGAATTGGTAAATGATGTCGGAGAAATTTATGAACTGTGGGAAAGCAAAAGGATCCCCGTTATTGTGGACCCTCCTGTTTCCTGTTTGAACGCCTTACAACCTGATGTCCTTATCGACGCCATACTTGCCAAGAAAAACACGGGGATTTCAGTGGAGAGCGCTCCGCTTGTGATTGCCTTGGGGCCAGGTTTTCTGGCAGGTAAAGACGCTCACTACGTCGTGGAAACAGCGAGAGGACACCAATTAGGTCGGCTAATTTCTAGGGGCTACAGCTTACCTAATACTGGTATACCTGGTGACATAGGTGGACATTCAACCTTAAGGGTAATCAGAGCGCCGGCGGAAGGCGTGTTTCTGTCTGATCTATCTATAGGGGTTCTGGTTGAAGAGGGCCAGTTGATAGGAAATGTATCCAATGAACCCGTGAAGGCTGGTTTAAGCGGTGTCCTGAGAGGGTTAATCAGACCTGGGACCCATGTGACCCGAGGTCTTAAAATCGGGGACATAGATCCTCGTCGTGATCCATCTTATTGCATGACAATTTCAGAAAAGGCCAGAGCTATTGGTGGATCGGTGCTGGAGGCGATACTCAGGACCTATAATTCAACCCTTTGTCTTGGCGGCAGGGGCAGGATTGAGTAGGGCAAGATCTTTCCTGTCGGCAAGAGACCAATCTTGATGCAGTGATTATCATAAAGGACAAAATTTGCCGCTGTTTTCTACTTTGGGCGAAAAACAACCTTAGGACTTATAAATACCAGTAATTCGTCTATTTCTTTCGCTTTAGTCTTGTTGCTAAACAGCATGCCTATTAGTGGGAGATTCATGAGCCCAGGCCAGCCCTCTCGTCGCCCCATTGCTGTATCCCGTATTATTCCCCCAATGACACATGTTTCACCGTCACGAACCGTCAAAGTGGTATGAGCCTCCCGTTCCAAATAAAGTTCTCCGGTGGTTGGCATGACGTTAGGTTCATTGTCTGTAACAACTATTGCCATTTTGATTCTACCATCAGACAAAAGTTTGGGCCTGACCTGAAGTTTCAGACATACGTCCACCAGTTCAGCATTCGTTCCCCATTGCGGCGAGGACGTTTGAACATTCAGTACGGAGCCACTCTTGATAATAGCTGTCTTCCCATCTGAAACCTGTATATTGGGACGGGCTATGGTTCGAGCTTGTCCTTGGGCTTCGCCAATTTGGATACGCATGTCCAGTTCAGTAATATATTGATTGGCAAGAAGCCCAAATTGTAACCCAAGTCCCATAATGTCCCCGATGTTCGCGACGGTCGCCGGTAAATTCACTGCTAACCTGGAAGGTATCTCGCTTGATGTGATAGTTCTGTTAGTAGTCTGCTGAACCCCTTTAGTGAAAATGGTCTGTTTCAGATTAGCTCCGGTTGCCGTATTGGCAGGCGCTCCTGACTGATTTCCAGTGATACCCCAATAGCTCGAGCGATCTGTTTTTACGCCGCCGAACTGATTGTTCCTGCCACCCCAAAGTATACCGACTCCTCTGCTCCAATCCTTGTTGGCTCGGACAATCCTGCTCTCAATACGAATCTGCGCAGCCGTTTTATCTAACGACGTTATAATCTTCTTAATCTGGTTGATCCGGGCTAGCGTGTCTTTAATGAAAATCAGTGAATTTTGGTCGTCGTGCCAAATTATTGACTCCCAGGCAGGATATTGATCATAATTCCTCTCGTCTGTGCAGGGTTGTGAAAGCGATAGAGATTCCGGATCTCTTGATTCGTCGACCCCAGAGCTGCCTGAAGGAAAGTGTTTGATTGTTCCTTTTGGTTTCCAAAGTTTCCCTCGGCCTCGTTTAATTCGCAGAGGAACTGAAATTGAACTTTGCTCAGTTTCACGATCGCAGGGGCTGGTCAGCATTTCTATAAAACCTTTGTCCCGGGGAACCCCAAACCCGGAGTTAAAAGTCTTTGAACACCTATTGTTGAAAAGGCATTGCAATACCCCCGAAATTTCCGATGGGATTCCATTTCTGATTTTTACCACTTCATAATAAAGGCATTTCCTTTCTTCGCCAACTTGGTAACACTCTGGTTCCGAAAACCTTCTGGACAGGGCTGTGGTTCGGGTTGATCTGATTTGTTGACGATGAGACTGACTTGAAAAGTCATCTGGATGATTGCCTTTTTGAGGAATGCTTCCAGTCGCCGATCTCAAAGAGTTAAGCTGGGAGGAACCGGAATGGGCTCCTGAAGTACCGGCCATCACAGGAGCGTCAAGGATGAACGAGAGCAGCGCAATTAAAACTGGATATAGGAGGATTGTGAAAAATCTAAACACTTTCCGATACCCGGCTATTGTCTAGGCGACGAAATAACCTTCTGAATGGCCCCCCCGATAAGCTAAAATAGCTGGGCCGGATTAATAACTCGAGAGTTTCTCAGGAATGGAACATTACCAAATTACGAAGTTTGGAAAGATCAGAGGTGATGCGGAAGATCAATCCTGCATCAGCCCCTATAAAATAAACCAACTATGTTGAATAGTTAAATCTCTTATCTAGAAATAGGTTTAGCATAAATTCCCCTTGGGCGCAACAATAAAACTGACGTTCGGGTTTTTATTTTTGCTACAAGGCTTTTCACTTCTAAAAATTTTTATCCGGAATATAATGGGTTCATGGAAACCTATATTCTAACAAAGGTGTTAGCTCTCGGCGTTTTGACGATAGCTGTAGCCCTGTATTACTTTCTCTACGAATATTGAACAGTTTAGATGTGTCAGGTGGTTAACTCGACGACATCCTAGAAGGTCCTCAGCATATAGCTTAGGTCAGTTTCGGGGTTTAGTGGACTACGCAGTGACTGTTCATAATCTTCCCAACGGTTGTGACGATCCCAACGCCACATCTGGTAAGGATCCGGAGTCATTCTGAAGTAATAAGGAGTGACAGGTTGGCTTTGCCGAGTTGGGGGAGGAGGATAATAACCTGGAGGCGCGTAATATTGAGGATAATAATACGAATAGTATTGCGCAGTCGCGTTATTCTCCTGCAACATCGCCAGCGCGCACGCTAGGATAGCGACAACCAAAAGCTTCTTTTTCATTTTGATGGACCCTTTTCTTATCCGTAGGGATATGTCGTTTTAACTGGTGCGAGAGGGGGGACTCGAACCCCCATGGGTTACCCCGCCGGATCCTAAGTCCGGTGCGTCTGCCAAATTCCGCCACTCTCGCAAAAAATCAACTCAGGGGAAAATATTTGCAATAATTATACACTGAAATCGGGTTTCACGCAAACAGTTGGCCACAGCTTGTAGGGAGCAAATAGAATGTCCTGTTTAATAGCACATAATTTGTCCGGTTTAATAAGTCCCGATGGAGGTGGCTTATGCGCCGGACAGAGGTGGTACAGGAGATTCGGAAGATGCAGTTTGAATCT
>JAMCYH010000336.1 GCA_023474025.1 Deltaproteobacteria bacterium | reverse complement strand
GGCTAATTTCAAGGAGACGCAACTTACTTACGTCCGTCCCGGCCAGCCCGTATCCATTGAAGTGGACACCTATCCGGGCGTAGTGATCAGGGGTAAGGTGGATTCAATCATGACAGGTACAGGATCCGTATTTTCTCTCCTCCCTCCGGAGAATGCCACGGGAAATTTCGTGAAGGTGGTTCAACGCATACCTGTGAAGATAACCATTGACGGGTCAGACAGTACTTCCATGCCCACATTAAGGCTGGGCATGAGCGTCATGCCTACTATATATGTAGGTAAACAGTAAACATTGCGTCGGCGTAAATGAAAACCACGCCGATCGACAATGAATCCCAAGGAATTGCAATTAGTGTTTGAACGAGGTCCGATGGGTAGCCTTGATTGGAAAGCTGTGCGAAACAAATTTTTATTGTGATTCAATAACGACATATGATACCACTCTAATAGCTTAGTATATTTACATTTTTAATTCCCTCTATAACAGTGGAGTATCGCGCTTTGGAAGACATGTCCGAAACCAGGAAATCGCAATTGGAAGAATTGGCGGAAACACTTCCTGGGGTAGCCAAAATTGCCGAATTCGAATCAGTTACTGTTGATGGACCTGAACATAACGAGAAAGGCCATCATTCGCTGTTCGAAAATATGCTGGAGGGATATGCTCACTGCAAGATGCTTTATGACGACAATGGTCGACCTGAAGATTGGGTCTATCTTGAAGTAAATCCCGCATTCGAGCGCTTAACAGGATTGAAAAATGCTGCCGGGAAAAGGGCCACCGACGCAATTCCCGGCATCAAAGCGGACCATCCCGAATTATTTGAGATTTATGGCAGAGTCGCGTCGACCGGTAAACCGGAGAAATTTGAAACTTATTTCAAGCCTCTAGGGATTAACTTAAATGTATCTGCATTTAGACCTGCCAAGGGACACTTTGTCGCTGTTTTTGAAAATATTACCGGGCGAAAGAGAGCGGAAGAGTCTCTACTGAGGAGCGAACTAAATTTTAGATCCATATTTGAAAATTCTATGGACGGAGTCCTTCTCACTGTTCCAGATGGAAGAATTTTGATGGCTAATCCTGCAGCATGTACAATTCTTGGGCGTACAGAACAGGAGATTTGCGAGTCAGGGCGGGACGGGCTTATCGATTCGACTGATCCGAGATTACCCCAACTGTTACAATCCAGAAAACATGAGGGTAAGATCAAATGCGAACTCAATTTCAAACACAAAGACGGGACCTGCATACCGGTTGAGTTAACGTCAGTAATCTTTAATTACAACAGTGGTGAAGAGAGATCAGTTATTGTTCTTCGGGATATCACCGACCGTAAAAAGTCGGAAGAGGCGTTAACAGACAGTGAACAACGCTTTCGAAAAGTGTTTGAACAAGGTCCGATGGGTATGGGGATTTTGGATCTTGATTACCGATGGGTAGCCGTGAATGAAAAGCTGTGCGAAATAACCGGCTTTACATCGGGTGAGCTTGCTAAACTTTCATTTATAGACATTACACACCCCGAAGACATAAAAAAGGATGTCTCAAAGGTAGAATTCCTGGTCAGAGGCGCCATTCCCTGTTATCAGATCGAAAAAAGGTGCATCAGGAAGAACAAGGAGATTATCTGGATTAAAATGTGGGGGGCTATCGTTCGAAACGAACAGGGAGAACCCGGGTATTTTCTTGCCATGATTCAGGATATCACCTCTGCCAGGAAGTTTGAACAGGAGAGACAACTTCTGCAGGCTCAGCTCTTCCAATCCCAGAAGATGGAATCCCTCGGCACGCTTGTCGGTGGAATAGCGCATGATTTTAATAATATGCTTCAGATCATGATAGGCTACAGCGAGTTGCTTTTAAATGGTGAGGAAAATGGAGATCAGAAGTACAACGATCTTCGAGCTATAATTCGAACAGGCGAGGAAGGAGCGGAACTCGTCAGGAAGCTACTGGCCTTCGGTCAGCAAGGGCAGGTCGTTCCAGTAAAGTTGGATCTCAATGGTCAAATCAGGCAATTGAGCACACTAATATCCCGAACACTTCCTCATGTGGTTCGAGTTGACCTGGATTTGACGGACAAACCGACAACGATTCGCGCCGGCAAGAGCCAGATAGATCAGGTTGTGATGAACCTTGCTATCAATTCTTCAGAGGCCATGCCAAATGGCGGAGAACTCAACATCGCAACTAAAATTGTCTTTTTGGACGATGATTACTGCAAGTCCCATCTTGAAGCCAAGCCAGGCGCCTACGTGATGCTCACTTGCCATGATTCAGGACGCGGAATGGATACGGAAACGCTCTCCAAAATATTTGATCCGTTCTTTTCCACAAAGGAAAGGGGTTCCACAAGAGGAACCGGTCTTGGCCTTTCTGTAGTCCGGGGAATCGTACAACAAAATGGCGGCCACCTAACCTGTCAAAGTGAGCCAGGCAAAGGAACGCAGTTCAAGGTTTATTTCCCTGCAGTCGAAGCGCCTGCGGTCACAAAAGAGGCTGTTGCTCCAACAGTTCAATTTGGCGTGAAAAAAACTATCATGATTGTTGAAGACAATCGTTCGGTCGCTGAATTGGAGCGGCGCGGTCTGGTAAAAGCTGGTCACAAAGTGATTGTAGCCACTAATGCTCGGGAAGCTCTTGACATCTATCAGAAACGAAAAGACGAGATATCCCTGGTTATTCTGGACCTTCTGATGCCGGAAATGTCCGGGAAAGATTGCTTAATGGAAATGCGCAAGATTAAGCCGACAATAAAAATGCTAATTGCAAGCGGTTACGCGCCGGAAGATGAGTTACAAAAAGAGATCAATCCACTTGTTCAAGGGTTTTTAATTAAGCCGTTCGGGATTTCTGATCTGGTGAACAAAGTTCGTTTGGTATTGGGAGGAGAGTAATTTAGGGCTTCATAAATCTGCGACGATCTTACGCCAATATTCTACTATCAATATTATTGTCCTCTTGAGAAGTTAAATCATCTTGACCACTAAGGGGTTCATATTCCCAACACATTTACTTGTTGACAGAGTTTTAACATCGTGATAATGTTGCACTTTATTTTTGCGTTGTTCAGTCAGGCCAATATACTTTTGTTTTGATCGCCCGCTTCCAGAGGCGTTCTATGGGTTTGGTATGAGATTCAATCGAATTATCCCCTGTTCAATAGCTATTTTCTTTCTTTCCCTCTTTTTGATGGTGAATCAATCTGCCGCCTATTACGCCCGGGTGCTCATACCTGTGGGTAAATGTAAAACACTGCCCGGTTATGTTTTCCTTCCTCAGCACAAAGTCAAACGACCCCTGCCTCTCGTAGTAGCAGGTGTCGGCGTCGGCGCGACAAAAATCTATCAGTATCACGATCACTGTCAGAACCTCGCTAACCGTGATTTCGTAGTCATACTTATCGATCCTTCAAATTACCCGGAATCCATGGCGCCAGGTCCATGGACCTGGGATCGCGGTTTTGGCTACATGCTGGGGAGTTTCAATCAGGGCTTTGTAGGAGCTGAACTGGCTGTAGGCAAGGAATTCTACCTGAATTCCTTCACCGCGACCATGAATTACATGAGTTGCTGGCCCATAGTGGACAGGAACAAGATAGCGCTCGACGGGTTTTCCCAGGCAGCCAACGCAGTGCTTACCGTGGCCTGCCGCGATCAAAGGGTGAAGGCCGTAATATGGAATTACGGAGGCTGGCCCTGGATAATGCCCTATGAGCCTTACAGGTTACCGCCGGTTGAGATTTTTCATGGGGAAAAGGATGATGTTTATAATGTGAAATACGCCAAAGAACTGGCTATGGAACTAAAAACCAGCATGAGGCCGTTTGAACTGAACATCTATCCCGGCCAGGGCCACATGTTCAACGTATTGTATGATTTGCGAACCGAGAACCGCTACATGAAACCTGCGCTTCTCGACGCTTTTGAACGCATGGTGTGTTTCCTGAAAAGGACTCTTGCCGTGCCGGAACGCCAGTAATCAGTCCTCTTCAGAAATCATGTCAAACACAAACCCGGGAAAAGCGTTTACTCAGTAACCAAGGACTTCCTCGCCCTTTAGCACGATCCACTCTCCTGACAGCGCCTCAAACGCCTTCGCGTTATCCTCCACGGCCAGGACGAGGAGCGGTCTTTTCAAAACAGCGTATGCGCCCTGCATGTAATACATGTTCTCTATGTTTACACCCGCTACTTTAAGCGGTTTGAGAATCGCGTTCAATCCGCCCGGATGCTGAGGGATCTCTACAACCAGCCTGTCCGAAACAGTTGTCTTTAAACTGGATGATTCCAATATGTTATGGGTTCGCGAAGGGTCACTGGTTATGAGAGTCAAATCCCCATACTCACCCGAAACTTTTAAGCTGAAACCCAAGGCGTAAATCGAGTTCGACCCCAGCAATTCGAGAATATTCGACAGAGCGCCAGGCTTATTGGGAATCTGAACAGTAACCTCTCTAACCGTTTTCATAAAGACCTCCAGCGTATATAAGCCATCAATTTTTAGTGTTTTAAGCTGTTTAATCTATTTGGAACTTCGAATAAAATCACCGCCTACATTTACGGCTTTCTGATTTACTTCGACAAATTGCTGTTTTTTCCCTTCAAGCACGGTTTCGATCGCCACGGATATTGATTTCTCCGACACCATATTCGTCTTCTCCCTGACAGCTCCCAGCATGACCATGTTCAGTGCGCGGTCTGACCCCATTTTATGGGCCAGTGAATTCACAGGGACTTTCACCACGTTTATGTCTTCACGGGCTGGTTCCTCGGTGATCAGGTCTGAATTCAGAAACATCGTTCCACCAGACTTGACCATATTCTGATACTTGATCATGGACGGGTAGTTCATAGCCACCACGAACTCGGGTGAGGACGCTATGGGCGAAGCTATTTCTTCATCCGATACCACAACCGTGCAGTTTGCGGTACCACCACGGACTTCCGCGCCATAAGCCGGCAGAAAGGTAACATGTTTGTCTTCTTTCATTCCTGCCACTGCGAGGACATAACCCATCATGAGTACGCCCTGGCCACCAAATCCTGAAAAAACTATCTTAAGCGACATCTTTGATTACCTTAAGGGGGAACACTTGCGTCATGGTTTCTTCCACCCATCGGGCAGCGTCCGTTGGGCTCATTTTCCAGTTCGTGGGACAAGGTGACAGGATTTCAACCAGAGCGAAACCCTTTCCATCAAGTTGAGTTTGAAAGGCCTTTTTGATTGCCTTTTTTGTTCTCATGATTCCCTTCGGGCTGGTTACCGTAGTCCTTTCGATATACGCGGCGCCTGCGGCCAGACCGAGCATTGCGCTCAAATCCAGCGGATATCCGTCACGAATGGGCAGTCTGCCGCCTGGCGAAGTCGTGCTTTCCTGTCCGACCAGGGTAGTAGGCGCCATCTGTCCGCCAGTCATGCCGTACACTGCGTTGTTGACGAAGATGGCCGTGATCCTTTCACCACGATTTGCAGCGTGAATTGTTTCGGCGGTGCCGATAGCTGCTATGTCACCGTCACCCTGATAGGTAAAAACCACACGGTCCTTGAGGATTCGTTTCAAACCTGTAGCGACCGCCGCGGCCCGGCCATGAGGGGCCTCACACATATCCACATCGAAATAGTTGTAGGCGAGCACGGCGCAACCGGCTGGCGGCACGCCTATTGTCCTGTCCTGTATACCTAACTCATCAATCACTTCCGCTACGAGCCTGTGAATGACACTATGTCCGCAGCCAGGACAATAGTGGAAAGGATTGTCCTTCAAAGATTTTGGTCTTGAAAATATTTTCTTCACTTTGCCCGCTCCCTTTCAGGGTTTTTGATGGTTCGCCTGATATGCGCTTGACAATATGGAGGCCACTTCTTCCGGTGTCGATACCACTCCGCCCGGCCTTCCATAGAATGACACTTTCCGCTGCCCTTCAACAGCGAGCCGAACGTCTTCCACCATCTGGCCCATACTCATCTCGAAGACCATGAATTCCCGCACATGATCGCAAAGCCCCTTCAAGGTTTGTTCAGGGAAAGGCCAAAGGGTTTTCGGTCGGTACAAACCAACTTTCATTCCTGATTCCCGGACTCTATGCACGGCCCCCTTCGCTATGCGGGCCGCAGTCCCATAGGCGACGATGACCATTTCCGCGTCGTCCGTCAGGTACATCTCCTGATCGGGTATCTCCGAGGAGATCACTTCATACTTCCGGGCGAGGCGCCAATTAAGCTCTTCCTCCTTTGGGGGATCAAGCCACAGTGAAAGTATGGTGCGTCTGGCCCTACCCTTCGATCCATCAACAATCCATTGTTTTTTGGGTAACGTTGCCAGGTCTAACGGTTCGGGGAATTCCACCGGCTCCATCATCTGACCCATCATCCCGTCACCGAGTATCATTACCGGGGTCTTGTAATGATCGGCCATATCAAAAGCCTGCCTGGCCATGTCAGCGATTTCCTGTCCATAGGCCGGAGCTAGCACGATTACACGGTAGTCGCCATGTCCACCACCACGCGTGGCCTGGAAATAGTCTCCCTGGGCCGGCGCTATATTGCCAAGGCCCGGACCGCCCCGCATCATGTTGACTATGACGGCGGGCAGTTCCATGGCCGCAAGGTACGATATGCCTTCCTGTTTCAGGCTGATTCCCGGACTCGAAGAGGATGTCATGACTCTAGCGCCGGCCGCCGCCGCGCCTATAACCATATTTATGGAGGCTATCTCACTTTCCGCCTGAACGAAAACAGCGTCATCCATTTTCGCAAACTTCGAAGCCATGTATTCCGGCAATTCGTTCTGAGGTGTAATGGGATAACCGAAGTATGCTCTACAACCAGCTCTTATCGCCGCTTCCCCGAGCACATGGGTGCCGCGCATGAGAGTTTTACCGGACATTCTTAGTTCCTCTCAGTCAGTTTCATCTTTCGATGTCTTCTTTTCCTCACGATAAACCTCGATAGCGACGTCCGGGCATGTAATCGCGCACAATGCGCACCCGGTGCATTCGATTTTCTCAATATCATCGATATCTTCTTCGAGGAAAGTCGCAGGATAGTAGCCTTTGGTATTCAACTTTGGAGAAATTTCGATTTTCTTTTTAGGGCACACGTTAATGCACAAGCCGCAGCCCTTGCAGCGTTCCCGATCAATTCGAATACGGCCTTTCACGCTAGTTACTCCGGTTGGGAAAAGTAAAAAAACAGTTTAAATATCCTTTGAATCGCTGTCAATAGAAAATGGCGAATTCCTGAAACCCCGGATTCCGGCTCACTTAAAATCAGCTCCACCGCTATTTGCCGCTTACCCCAGGATCGAGTGTTCTTATCCAGTGTTCGAGGTCAGTCTTAAAAATCGGATCCTTTGTCAGGCTCGTAGACATCCGGAACAGGTCTATCGCCGGGGATTTCAATCCAAGATCAAGGAACATCGCCCCAGTCATGACCACTGAAGCGGCCCTTTCAGGAACAAGCTCAAGGGAAGCTACATACCTCACCGGCTTGTTCCGCGGGGTCACGGACCTCACGACTTCATCCGAATAAAAAGCGTATGCAAACAAGGGGGCAAGCTCAGTAGCGCCATGCCAGTTGGATATCGCCTCAAAAATATGGCCACTCCTCACGAGCGCTGTACCCCGGTTCACCAGAGCCTCGTATGTCCTGGGCCTTCTTGCGAGATAGGAACTGAAAAGCTTAACAGCCAGTTCGTGGTCCCCTGAATCAAGCGCACGGACCCCTTTCGCAAAATCATCCGCCATTGCGGGCGCGTGCCAGAGAATCAACACAAAGGCTATCAGCGCCACGGTCTTAATGAACTTTTGCGCTGAGCTGTTCATAACATTTGCGTATAATTCAGCCATTATTTCAAGTTTAGTCTATTCGATTCGTCATGGAAAGACAACAGGCCCCTCCCGATTCGCGTCATGACTGGGTGATCAGTCCAATGCATCATAAAATCCCGATTTTAATTGACATATTCGCAGCTAGTATGGTATGTTTAGCAACCCTTAGATATAAAGGGCTGATGCAAGGTCGAAAGCCCGGCTGAAACTCACTTTAGATTTGGCGCCGGGCTTTCGTTTGTACGCAAATTCCCCAGGAGGTTTATGACATGCCTGTATCAGCAAAAATCACTGAATTCATGGAACGTTCTTCATGGATCAGAAAAATGTTTGAGCAGGGGGCCCTTTTAAAAAGTCAGCATGGAGCCGGGAATGTTTTTGATTTCAGCCTCGGGAACCCTAACCTGGAACCGTCAGCGTCAGTAAAAAAGGCCATACTTGAGGCCGCGTCAAACAAATCTCCGGGTGTTCACGGGTACATGCCGAACGCCGGACTGCCCGCGACACGGGCGGCTGTGGCTCGCAAGATCACAAGGGAAGAAGGTTTCCAGATCGATGAAAAGTCGATAGTCATGACCGTCGGCGCCGGTGGAGCCCTGAATGTCGCATTAAAGACCGTCCTCAACCCTGGGGATGAGATCATCATACCAAAGCCATTTTTTGTTGAGTATGTCTTCTATTGCGACAACCACGGAGGCAAGGCTGTCCTTGTTCCGACGAAGTCTGATTTTTCCCTGGACCTGGCGGCTATCGAAGCCGCGATCAATCCCGGCACGGCCGCTGTGCTTATAAATTCGCCAAATAACCCGACAGGAAAGGTATATTCCCAGGCTGATCTCGATGGGCTGGCCGCTTTGCTCCGCAAGAAGGGAGCAGAGTCGGGTCGCACAATAACTCTTATCTCCGATGAGCCTTACAGGGGAATTATCTACGATGGGGCCAGGGTCCCGAGTGTTCTGAAATGCTACGAAAACAGCATCGTTGTGACATCATTTTCCAAGGACCTGTCGCTGCCTGGCGAAAGGCTGGGCTATATCGCAATGAACCCGGCCATGGAAAACGGTCAGAAGACTTATGACGGACTTGTGCTTTGTAACCGCATACTTGGGTTTGTAAACGCGCCTGCGCTTATGCAAAGGGCAGTGGAAACCTGCCTTGAAGACATAGTGGATGTAGGCGTCTACAAACGACGTCGTGATCGATTATACGACGCCCTGACGAGCTTCGGTTACGATCTTGTAAAGCCTCAGGGCGCATTCTACCTGTTCCCGAAATCTCCGATCGATGATGATGTGGCTTTTGTGAATGTTCTTCAGAAGAAGCTGATTCTTACCGTGCCAGGGACAGGCTTTGGTGGACCGGGTTACTTCAGGATAGCGTATTGTGTGTCTGACGCGACCATAGAAGGATCACTCAAGGGATTCGAAGAGGCGATCAGGGAAGTTAAGGGCTGATCTTCCGGCGGGGACACGAAACAGCCATAAAAAAAAGCGGGATTATTCCCGCTTTTTTATCCTACGTCATTATCTCGAACGCCGTTCAAGTTCATGAAGCTTTGTTCCAATTTCGAGCAGCGCGGCTTTCTGGGCAGTGACAACATCTTCGAGTTCCCTTATCCTGCCGGTCAGCGCCTGCACTTCCTTCGCAGCGTCAGCCGGGATAGCCTGAGCCTTGGTTGTCAGACTCTTTTTCTCGGCTTCAACGCCACTTTTGATTGAGGATAAAGACTCTTCGAGCGGCTGGATTTTCTCCTTGAGTTCGGCTACAGCGGCGTCCTTGACTTTGGGCAGGATCTTTTTTACTGCGCCGATCAGCTTGGAATTGTTGTCCATCACTTCCTTGCGAACTTCAGCGAGTCCCCTGGAGATTTCATCCACACGCTTACTCATGATCTCAATCTGCTTTTTCCCGGCCATGCTGTCTTTGGTCGCGGTACCGATTTCCCTGTTTCGCGCATCGAGCTTTTTCTTGAGATCTGTGATGCTTGCGTCAATGGCCTTCAGCCTGTCCTTGACGGTTTCGCGTTCCTTCTGCGCTTCCTGAGCCCACTCCCTGAATTCATCGAGCTTACTGTTTAAGGGATCGACCTTTGTTTTGATTGTCTGGGCAAATCGGTCATTCTGATCTTCCAGTCGCTGGATATCAGCGCTGAAATCCTTCGCAGGCGCCAATTTGGTTGAGAATTCCCTCAAATCTTTTTCTTGTTTCTGGATTTTTTTATCAAGTTCAGCTATTTTTGTTTTTAATTCCGCGGTGTCATCCGTACAGGCGGAGAGCAGAAAAGCCGCAGGAATAACTAATATTATCAATACCTTGTTGAGGATTCTCACGGGAACCTCCATGACCGGGATTATTCTTTATAATCATATCAAATTCTATATAAAACGCAATGATGAATCGGTTAGTTCGCGTGGTTTATTAATTATGGGGTCAGGTCTGAAGGGGCGCAAATGCGCTTAAAGACTAATTTCTTGACACTTTCGCCGGGTTTGCTATATATTAGCGCCTAATAGTTTATTGTTATTATTATTTTTTACTACCGACACAAAGAGGTATGGATTGAAGCCGAGAAAACATTTGCCGACGGCAGTACTTCCATTCGCGCTCTTTGTAGTCGCTTGCCTTTCGTTATTCCCTTCTCCGGCGCATTGTCAATGGTTACCATCGTGGCTTTCCACCGGTCTGCT
>JAMCYH010000304.1 GCA_023474025.1 Deltaproteobacteria bacterium | reverse complement strand
CTGACTACATTCCCCCTGAACTTTAAGAAGTAATCCTTCATACTCATCGTAATTAGCAGACCCAAGTGTATATCGATCAAGTCTTTCAAAAACCGGCAGAGCTGATTTGGCTGAGGTCTACGTTGCAAGAATGCGGGACGATCCGGGCTATGTCATAGAGTTTGTAGACGCTTGTGGGGCATCTCCAGGTAATCGTAGCCTAAAATGGGTAATTGTGATCTCCACGCAATTCGGTTGCCCTGTAAATTGCAGGATGTGTGACGCTGGGGGCGATTTCAGGGGTAATTTGACATTTGAAGATCTGAGGAGTCAAATTGAGACGGTTTTTTCGGCCCACGATGAAATTGATCCCAGGGACTGCCAGAAGCTCAAGGTCCAGTTTGCCAGGATGGGGGAGCCATCATTTAATGATGAGGTTTTAGAATTACTCCGCTGGTTCAAGGATAGATATCCGAATATCGTGCCTTGTGTTACTACCATGACCCCCATAGGGAGGGAACAATGGTTTGAAAAGCTTCTTGAGGTGAGGGACAGTTTTTCTGATTTTCAACTTCAATTTTCGATAAATTCCACCGATGATGATTACAGGGAAAAATTGATGCCGTACCCAAAAATGTCATGGGATTGGTTGGCAGATTTTGGGAGAGAATTTTTTCGAAATGAGCAACGCAAAATTGTTCTAAACTTCGCTATATGTCCCGATATTCCAGTGCAAAGCGGTTTTGTGAAAAGATATTTTGATCCTAAATGGTTCATCATCAAGATGACGCCGGTTAATCCCACGAGCGCAGCCACTGAAAACGGGTTTACTATTGCCCACAACAGATTGGTGGCGGACAATTTGATTCGGCTGAAATCGAGTGAATTTGAAAATCAGGGTTATGCTGTAATTCAATCAATTGGCGACATGGAGGAAAATCTCATAGGTAGCAATTGCGGACAAATGGCTCGACGTATTATTGCTACAAGTTAATCTGTGCAATTCACAGACATCATTCCAATTTTGCCATTTTTTAGATTGAGCGTGTACTCCTGATTTCCGGTACGCTCTCTTCTTGGATCATACATCATGTTACCTCATCAGAGAAAAGTGTTTGATCCGAAAATTCTAAAAAACGTTCAATTGGAGACCGTTCGCGTAGGACTCCGTGAGGCATGTGCCAGTTATAAAAGTGTTGCCATTCCTGAAGTTGTTCAGGAAGATCGAGACTATCTAAGGAAACAGTAGCGTAAAATTCTTCCAGATCAGTCCGTTGTGATCGCTCGACTTTTCCATGCAGATGGGGCGATCCGGGCTTCACTGGACGCAATTTGATACCCCAATTCATAAGACACTCTTGTACCTTGTAGGCAAAAATTCTTTGCCTCTATCGGTCTGAATTCTCTGGACAGGGAAAGGTGTCTCCTCGACAACTTTTTAAATTTTCCTCTGACTGTTTCTGTTCGTTGATATCAAACACTGTCCCCGACATCTGCAGGGGCCTGCCCTCTGGGTCGTATTCTACTATCTTTCCGCAGCCCTGATACCATCTCCATTGGCCAGACTTGCTCCGCATTCTGTATCGGGCCTCAAAAAAATGCAGCTGCCCTGAAATATGCCCGTTCAAAATATTTGAAACGTTGTGCCAATCATCTGGGTGGACTAATACTTTCCATGTACGAACCTGGGGTTCCATCTCATCTACTCCATATCCCAGCATTTGTGTAGCTCGTTCGTCCCAGACAGCTCGGCCGGTCGTGAGGTTCCAATCCCATAATCCAAGCGCTCCTCCCTTTAGAGCGAGTTCCAACCGCTGTTCACTCTCGTGTAGCGCTTTTTCTGAACGTTTACGATCCTCTATTTCTTTGATCAATGCGAGGTTAGTTGTTTCAAGTTCAATGGCGCGTTCTTTCACCAGCCCTTCTAAACGGTCATGGTAGCGTTGTAGTTCTTCCTCCCCCCGTTTCCTCTCCGAGATATCGGTCATTAGACAAAGAGCCGCTGGTGTCCCTTCCCACATATTCAGGGATGAACTCATCTCCATCCACTTAACGTTTCCGTCCTTGCGAATAATTCTGAAATCATAATGGTAAGGGGGTTACGTCACCTCGCAGCCGATTTGTGTGGTATCGAGACAAAGTCTGCCGATCATCAGGATGAACAAAGTCCATAAAGGAGTCAGATGGCAAATATTGATCATTTGAATAGCCGGTAAGTTCCGAAAACGCATGATTTTTGAACTTCAGCAGACCGTCTTGCGCTATGAAAATGGCTTCGCTGGTCCTCTCAACTATCTCAAAATAAAGTGATTCATGTTTGCGTGACGCCATTAGGGTGGCAAGAAGTTTAGACTCGGAAGCCTTTGATTCAGCCATCTCAAAACGCATCTCTCTCAATTCTTTGATTAGCTGTTCCTTAGTCTTATCGTTGTCTTGCATTGCACACAGCCCCCACTATTGAAAACTAACGGAAGAGGATGAAAATACTGCCCTATTCGTTATGTATCACAAGTCAGTAAAGACTTATATGAAAATTGACAATTCTGACGGTTAGATTTAGATGAACGGCAGGGTTCCCAATGCAAGGATTTAATCCGTATTTAAGAAAATCTTTCCCCCAAAATGTCCAAAAAATAGGTTTCCATCCTGTCTATATAGTCAATCGTGGGGTTTGGTGGATGAGTCAAGTATCCTTTTTCATGCAGGAATTTGTAGAAAAGTCTTATTGCCGAAGGACATAAGGTATATTCCCATGGTTCAATTGAGGTCTTGCTCAACAAATGGAATACCATAAATTCAATAATATAATCACCCGGCCTACTTTGCAATGTAATGGGCTTTTTATGCCTGTTGGCATAGATAAACGAAACATAAACGTCGATGAAAAACGAGAATCCCTCCTGTTTTTTTATTCCTTTCTTGTTGAGCCATTTGCCGAATCTCTGACTACATTCCCCCTGAACTTTAAGAAGTAATCCTTCATACTCATCGTAATTAGCAGACCCAAGTGTATATCGATCAAGTCTTTCAAGCCTCTGAACGAGCTCCAAATCGAGATTATCTGGTGGTATTGGGTCGTCGGTTAGTTCGAGGCTTTCATAGTCGAACCGGTTTATCAAATAAGTCCGTTCTTTCGATATAAATACAAACCGAACCCTTTTAGGCTGAATGTAGTTTGGGAAAAGGTACTGTTTCCTACGCAGCATCATTAAGAAAAGTTTTTTTGCCCTATTTTTGTCCAATCCCAATCTATCTTGAATCATAGCCAGTATTTCTTGGTCAGATTTCTTTTCAATTGCCGGTAAATTGTTTATGGTTGCATTCCAGATTGTCGCAATGATTTCGAAAATATCATCGGCTTTTGAAATATCCTCAGGCGTTGGAACTAAATACATGAGTGGCTGTGAATATACCCAAAGAGCCTGGGACATTGAAAGAGCTTTAAATCCAGGAGGCGCTTTAATACCAGAAACAGGAAAATCTCGCGGAGACAAGCTCTCCATATACCTAATTTTGGATTTAACCAGTTTAGATCGTTTGTCCGTTAGCTTCCTTGATTGAAATCCTTTCGAGACATCTGATACCGGCGCGTTGTGGTTTTTATCCGCCATAATCAAGTTCCCCTCCTCTTGATAACTTTGACTAACATGTAGCAATGATATTAATTACTATTAATTGCAACATGTTACTGCCATTACGGCGTGCTGTAACAATTTACAATCTTATATTAACAAGTTAATCCAGCCTGCTATATTGCTTTCAGTTCTCCCAATTTGCGTCACTGGATTATAGAAGACGGGCAAGGATCCTCTTACAACATTAGATTGACTTGGATTGTTATTGCCTGCGCCTTAACAGCATTTATTAGTCACCCAAAACTCGACCCACCGCTTCACGCAGTTCGGTTATCCCAAACGGCTTGTAGATAAACCCTTTAACAAATGGACTAATTTCTTTGTGCAAATCGGTCTCCGGGGCATAATTGCTGAAAATGAGCACTTTAACTTTTGGGTCAACTCGGAGCAACTCCATCAAGCAATCTCTCCCGGATATTTGTGGCATGACAAGATCAATAATCACTAACGAAATTTCTTCTTTTCTAGTTTTATAATTCTCAAGAGCATCTGATCCATTGTTGGCTAAAATGACAGGATAACCAAGCCATTCCAGGCTCTTCTTCACAATTTCAGCGATAACAGGATTGTTCTGAACAACCAGGATCGTTACAATTTCCCTTGCCGGAATTGTTGGGGTTACAGCCCCAACAATTTCCTGAGAAGTTTCGATGGCGGGGAAATAAACCTTGAACTCGGTTCCTTTGCCTGGCTTGCTATTACAGCTTATATGTCCGCCGTGCTGCTGCACGATTCCTTGCGTGACAGAAAGGCCGAGCCCGATTCCTCTCGCGGATCCCCTTTGTTTTGTGGAAAAGAATGGTTCAAATATTCTGGTCAGAGCCTTTTCATCCATTCCAGAACCGGTATCTGTCACCGATAACATTACATATACGCCAGGTTTAACTCCTAGATGACCCGTGCAATATTCCTCATGCAAAAAAACCTCTTTGGTTGCAATTGTCAGCTTACCTCCTTTCGGCATGGCCTCTGACGCATTTGAAACAAGGTTCATAATAACCTGATCTATCTGATGATAGCCCGCACGAATCATAGTCGGACCCTCCGTCAAGTTCAGGTGAATTTGAACCCATTTGGGTACAGTCTGACATATTAATGTGGTCAGCGCCCTGATTCGGTTATTTAGATCCAACCGGCTTGGAGAGGTCTGTCCTTGTTGACTGAAGGTCAGGAGTTTTTGGATCAGCGCCGCAGCTTCTTTGACTTTTAGAATTATAGTCTGAAGCTCCACATAATTAGGTTCCCCTTTTTCCCTGTCGTCCAGAAGCAATTGAGAATAGCCAAGGATAATCTGAAGGATGTTGTTGAAGTCGTGTGCTAATCCGCCTACAAGCGTGCTCAGAGCCTCAAGTTTTTCGCGTTGGAAAAACTGGGTCAGGACGATTTGCTTTTCGCGTTCCGTCCGCTTTAAAGTGGTGACATCAGCAACTGCTCCCCTGAAACCGACAATCTCATCCTTCGCAAGAATTGGAGTTACGTTGACTAAAAGTGGAAAAGTAGTACCATCTTTTCTAAATCCCAAATATTCGCCGGACAGCATTGTTTGTTCATCAACCAGCTTCTGGATGTCTTCAGCTACCTTAGCCCGATCTTCAGCAGCCACCATCTCGATTGGAGTAAGTTGGATAAAGTCATCATCCTGCCTGTATCCGTGGAGCAACTTCAAGGCAGGGTTTACAAAAATGAATCTCCCCGTAAGATCCAACTCAAAAACCCCTACAGGCAGGAATTCGATAAGCTCCCTGTATCTCTTTTCACTCTGGCGCAACGTTTCCTCAGATTGCTTGCGAGCCTCTATTTCCCGGAAACATACGACTGCTCTCTCCTCGTCATCCAGGTGTCTGACGATAGCCGATCTTACCTCAATCTGAATCCATCTTCCGGACCCATGTTTTAAATTGACTTCACATTCAGTCCTACGATCCAGTTTTGTCTTTTGTAACAGACCCGGTAGGCCTGGATCAGCCAAGTTCTGGAGCTTATCTCCCCTTAGCTGGCAAATTTCCTTCTCTGATCTTCCAAGAATTCGGCAGGCTGCAGGATTTGCCGCAAAAATTGCGCCGTCCAGAGCCGTAAAGAGAATTCCATCCATAGAGTGTTCAAACACGGACCTAAACTTTAATTCACTCTCAGCCACTTTCCGCTGGCCTCTTTTGATGTCACTGATATCCTCAATGATTTCTACTACCCCTTTAACTTCGCTGCCGGCGCCTAGGCAAGGCACGATCCTTAACCAGATATCCCGGGTCACCCCATCTCCGAAATTAAGGGTCGTCTCGGTCGATATTTCCTGCCCAGCCAAAGCGGATGCGCGACTCGCCCTGACTATTTCGTATTCGTCTCTCATCACCTCCTGAACGGTTAGTCCGATAAAATTTTCATAGGGCTTGTTCCACCATTTTTGATGAGTCGTGTTATTAAAGAGGTAACGTTCGTTGGAATCCGTATAACTTATCGCTTCAGGAAGATTGTCAATGACAACCTTCAGCATTTCCCTGCTCTCCCGCAGCTCGGCAGTACGATTCTCGACAAGTTTTTCCATGTCATCGCGGTACCTCCGTAGATTTTCTTCATCCCGCTTCCGGTCGGTGATATCATTCAGGACATTGAGGTCAGCCGGTTTACCTTCCCATATGATTAAGGTTGATTTTATCTCTACCCACTTTAGTGAACTGTCTTTACAAACAAGCCTTAATTCATATCGGTGAAAAGCGTCATCACCGCGTAGTCGGCGTGTGCGGTATTGGGCGGCCATTTTCTGATCATCACGATGGATGGAGGCTTCGATCACATTGCCAGCCAGGAGTTCAGCTTTTGAAAATCCAGTAAGTTCCAAAAACGCCTCGTTTGCGAATTTTATTGAACCGCCTTGAATTACATAGATAGCTTCTGTCAAACCACTTACAATCCCGCGATAATTCGATTCCCACTGATTTGACGCATTTATGCCAGACTCTGATTCAGCTACCTTGAGACGTATTCCACTCAATTTTTCTACTGACTGTTCTTTGATCTGGTCGTTATAGCGCATACGACTACACCTCCACTGCTGGAAACAAAGGAAATGAATTAGAATACAGACATTAAATTTTTATAGGCTGTAAGTTCTGCCAAATTAACAATTTATAGTTTCAAGGGTCCGAAAATTAAAAACTGGGCATATCAACGCAATTATAAAAATAACAATCGAGAAGCTTTTAAATTAAAAAAGTAAAATCAATTTACAGATAGATGCGACATTACAATTTTCCGATTCCAGGTGGATAGATTTCTGGAGATACCTTACTGATCGTCCGAATAATTTCGATGGAATATTTAGAGCGGCATGCTCACATGCGCTGTTACATTACCGAACGATATTTTCCAGTGAGCCGCAGTCTGTTCATGCTCCCAAGTTCGGACCAGGCTAATACACTGTTTGTCCATGGATCCTCCGCTAAGCTGTAAATTCTTTTTCCATTAATTGTGAAAATCAAAATAGACCTTGAGATATACCTATTCATCTTCGACGGTCTCCCGAGAACATTTTCGACCCCAACTATTTCAGGACCTTTTTAAGACAAATTTTCTGTCTTAGGACCTGAAGGGTTGGATGGCAGGTTTTCTAACCCGTCTGTTATAGCCAAGCATCTCTCTTGAGATATTTGAGAGGCTTGGTATAAGATTTTACAATATTCTTTGAGTTGACTTGGGGAACATATAGACACTGATTTTATTTCATCAGCCGAAAAATTGTCATCAATTATTATCAGCGCAATGTTTGACGGTACCCCGTGATGTTCCTTGGGGTAACTGTATCTTCTCGGCTCGGCTACAGAATCTTTAGGGGCCTTCAAAAACCTTGGTAATTTCATTCGTATCCCCCGACCGCTTATCAATTATAAACCTGGACAAATAATATTAATGCTCTAATTACAATTTTGTCCTTTTTTAACATTACTACTTATTTTTTAGCCAGTATAGCAAAATCTTTCTTTCGATTAATTTTTTTTGCATAACTCACATCAAAAAGACATGATCTGTAACCGAGAGCGTCGCGTCAAAAAGGAGCTTCCATGGCGATTACGGCTTATACAGTTCACTTTATATTTTGTCATCAACATGGACCATTCTAGACCATCTTCGCATGGCTCCCAACTGACCCTTGTTATCTCGTAGGTTCCTCAATATCCGTAACGCGCTGACACTGCTTTGCTACGCGGCGTGTAACGTGTGATGTCACTGATCCTGTAAGGGCAATCTGACAAAATGTGACTTTTCCTTACTGCCACTCAGGGATATTTGCCAGAATTGTCTTAAGCCCAGTCATTGATCACAGGCTACCCATTTTCTATAGCCAAATTAGGGGCTTGATTGGCTTTCTCGGTGTCATCATTCCATAGGGGTACATTTCCACGAAGGAACTGGGCTGGAATCCATGAGGATCCTAATTATAGCTACGTAACCAAATCTACTAGCGGTTGCGTTGCGGGAACTACAAGATCCGGAGTACATATATTGTTCTGAGAAGGAACGGGATTAGCACAACTTGGCAATAATGACATTTCTTTGGTTGTTTTTCCTTTCTATTTCTGAAGCTTCCACAATTGCACTAATTTTCGCGAAGAGGTTGATGGCTTCTGAGGATGCTAGTTGACTATCTAGCCAACAATTTTTTACTGGAAAAGTCCCTACTTTAATGTACTAATTCAGCTATTGTAATTGTTTCGAAATATGAGGTCCCAGCATGAGGATAACCCCAGCGATTGGATTAATAAATACCGCTGCTTTGCTAGTCGCTGTAGGGGTGTCGCTCGATCTCGTCCTGCGAAGGAGGCGGTCGAGTGAGTTGTGGGCTCTTATTTCTACGGGCGTCGCTCTAGGAGCGATCGGCGTAGTCAGCATAATGAACCAGTGGTCGTTTGGCAGTGTGATAACTTCCGATAGCAGACCCTCCGTAATTTTAAGCCTCGGTGGTCTATTTTTTGGGCCAGTTCCCACAGTCATCGCCGTTACTATTATTGGGGTTTTTCGAGTCTATATTGGGGGAGCCGGGATCTGGGTGGGGTTAGGTGTCATTTTGACATCAGGAGCTATAGGGCTACTTTGGAGGTATTACCGAAGAACTCGTCTGGGTGAAATTAGCAGGATAGAATTGCTTTCTTTTGGATTAGTAGTCCACACAGGCACGATTCTATGCATGTTTTCTCTCTCTGCGGAGCATGTTAATGGAGTGATCTCAAATATGAGTTTTCCTCTCCTCATCATATACCCAGCGGCTACTGTGCTCCTAGGCAGTCTTCTCTCCGACCAACTCGCCTATCGGCAAGTTCAAAAAGCGCTAGAAGAATCCGAAGAAAAATATCGGCTGTTAGCCGATGGCGCTATGGAAGGAATAATTGTCATCCAAGACGGAGTGTTAAGATTTGTTAATCCTAGGGCCGCACAGATGGTGGGATACGCTGAATTGGAGTTGCTCGATACCCCTTTCGTCAATTTTATCTATCCTGACGACAGAGAAACGATACTCAGCCAAAATTACCAGCAGCTCAAAGGCGAGTCTCTTCCGAGCCGTCGTTCAATAAGGTTTCTGACTAGGGATGGCGCTCAAAAATTTGTTGAAATTGATTCCGGAATGATCACCTGGGATAAAAGACCTGCCATACTGGCTTTTTTAAAGGATATTACGGAGCGTGTAACCATAGAAAAAGCCCTTCGTGAGAGTGAGGAACGTTATCGAACCGTCGCCGATTTCACTTACGATTGGGAGTGTTGGGTGGACTGCCAGGACAATTTCTTATACGTCTCACCTTCTTGCGAACGCATAACGGGTTATACAGCAAGAGAATTTATTGACGACCCAGATTTAATGAATCAAATTATCCATCCAGACGACCGCACTCAAATGCTGCATCACGCTTGCGACGTTAGGAGAGTAATCCCCCATACAGTGGATGCAAATGATTTCCGCATCATCCGTCGCGACGGCGAGACACGGTGGATTGGTCATGTCTGCCAGCCGGTTTATGGTCAAGAAGGACAACCATTAGGCAAGAGGTGCAGCAACAGGGACATCACCGAGCGTAAGCGGGCAGAGGAAGAGCTTCGGCGGAGCGAGTCCCGTTTAAGGCGAGCGGAACTTGTCGCTGGATTTGGCAATTGGGAGCTTGATCTCTCCACAAGAAGGGTCACAACATCTAATGGAGCAAGGCAAATTTACGGCTTGGGTCGGCAGGTAGAATGGACTTTTGACCATATCAAGAAATTTTCGTTACCGGAATATAGATCCCAGCTCGATGAAGCGTTACTCGCGCTTATCAAAAATGGAGCGCCTTATGATATTGAGTTCGAAATAAGGAGAGCAAATGACAATCAAGTTATTAATATTCATTCAATAGCCCACCATGACCGCGAAAAAGACTTGGTGTTCGGCACAATTCATGACATCACCAATCTTAGGCGTGCGGAGCAAAGCCGCAGATTGCTCTTCACAGCTATTGAGCAAGCTGCGGAAGGTATCATCATTACTGACGCCGCAGGGATAATTCAATATGTCAACCCGGCGCAGGAAATCCTAAGTGGATATAGTCGCAATGAACTTCTCGGACAGACCCCCGGTATTTTTAAGAGTGATGAGCGCGATGACAATTTTCACAGCAATCTCTGGGAGACGATTAAAGCTGGAAAAGTATGGACAGGGAGGTTTGTCAACAAGAAAAAGGCCGGGACCAAGTACCATGAAGCTGCCACTGTCTCTCCCGTTTACGATAAGTCAGGGAACCTGACTAACTTTGTAGTGGTAGAACACGACGTAACCACTCAGCTTCAGCTTCAAGAACAACTGTTCCAGGCTCAGAAGATGGAGGCCATAGGAACGCTTGCCGGTGAATTTGCGCATGACTTTAACAACAAGCTCCAGGTTATCGCTGGTTACGTGGAATTGATTCTTTTGAAGAAAGACCTGCCCGAGACTTTAAAACAGGACCTGGGAGTAATAAGGCAAACTACTGACAGTAGCGCTGAACTGATTAGAAGGATGATGGTGTTCAGCCGCAAGACACCCATAGAACTCCAACCAATTGAGCTGAACAAGCTTGTTACTCAGGCTAGTTCCATGCTGGGCCGTTCCATTCCCAAGATGATAGAAATGGATGTTTTATTGGCCGACGATCTTTGGACGATAAATGGTGATAAGATTCAGATTGCCCCCGTCC
>JAMCYH010000103.1:349-10882 GCA_023474025.1 Deltaproteobacteria bacterium | reverse complement strand
CCAAAGGGCAAAGAATTGCTCGGCCTGATGCTTGGTATAGCCGATGACCGCTTTATAACTGTTGCAGATGGTGAGGTCATTTCTTTAGGGGACAAAACCCTAGAATTCATACATACCCCTTGGGTCCATTGGCCGGAAACCATGACGACATATTTAAAAGAGGACAAAGTTCTTTTTAGTTGCGATTTCCTTGGTTCTCACATCGCCACAACCGAGCTTTTTGTAACCGACGAAGGGCGCGTTTACGAAGCGGCAAAGCGCTATTTCGCAGAGATCATGATGCCGTTTTCAAAGATCATTGGAAAAAATGTCGAGAAATTGGCAAACTATGACATACAGATGATTGCGCCAAGCCACGGTCCTGCGTATAAACGTCCATCTTTTATTATAGACGCCTACAAGGATTGGACCAGTTCAAGCCCCAAGAACCTCGCTGTTATCGCCTTTGCTTCCATGCATGGAAGCACGCGTAAGCTCGTCGATCGGTTGGTGGATACCCTTGTGACTAACGGCGTGGCTGTGGCGACATTCGACCTTACAGTGACGGACATCGGAAAGCTGGCCATAACCTTGGTTGACGCCGGAACCATTGTGCTTGGAACTCCTACCTTACATGCCGGTCCGCATCCTGCTGTGTCTTACGCCGCTACTCTTGCTAACATGGTCAAGCCAAAGGCCAAATATGTCTCCGTGATTGGGTCCTATGGTTGGTACACTAAGGCTGTCGAACAGCTAGCCGGCCTGATTTCAAACCTGAAGGTTGAGATCATCACGCCTGTCATTTGCAAGGGGCTTCCGTCATATGCCGATTATCAGGCCATAGATGAACTGGCTCGACAAATAGCGGTTAAGCACCATGAAGCAGGCTTCGTCGAAATTCAGGAAACGAGATTAGTAGGCATTTAGAAACACCGGCGCTAGCACAACGTCTGTGTCAGGCGCTTAAATCTAGCCGTCACACCACTGGGATCGAAGAAGCAGGATTGCGCCCATGATTATCGCAAACTGCTCAATCAATTCCAGATGCGGGTCTCAATTAGCGGCAAGGGAAACTGTTATGATAACGCCCCTATGGAGAGCTTCTGGGGCGCACTCAAAACCGAACTGGTCTTTCACAGCCACTTCAGGACCCGAAGCGACGGAATTAGGCAAGCAACTGACTATATGGAGGTTTATCTATAATCGTCAGGAAAAACAGAAAAAACTTGGCTATCTGTCTCCCGTGGCTTTCGAGCGACGGTACTACGAACAACAAAAGGCGGCTTAAATAATTGTCGCCCACTATTGACCCGACCTCGGAGTTGATGCGGACGATTTTTATTTTCGTATCCCATTCCCGAAGCCTTTTTCGTCCAGAAATTAATCATAGCAAAGAGAAGACGAGACAGCTTATAATTTAAACTTTCATAATTATGAACGCGGCCATCAGGACCTGACAGAAGAACCCCTTATGAAGTTTACTGGAGTTCCCTACCAGAACAAAGGGCAGCGGCATGAACAAGCAGCCTGCACTTAAAAGTCGCATTCAACTGTCCTAATCCCTTGGACCATTGCTGCTCATCCCAACATAAACAATGAGAGAATTTCATTGATACGGTCTGTTTCCTCAGAGGAAAAGATCCTGGATCTCTAACCTTACAAGTGATAAATATTCCCTGGCAACCAAAAGAGTTACCGTGAAACGGCTGCAAAACAAATGTCCTGTAGGGAGGTTTGAGATGGGAAAGCTTGTTCACACGTGCTTCAGCAGGATCGAGCGGGAAGAAGGTCCCACAAGAAAGGCCATAATAAAAGGTTTCCCCGGCGAGGTTTATTACGGCGTCCACGGCGGGATCAAGGATTTCTACAAGGTAGAGCCCAAAGAGGAACACCCGGCGACATTGGATCACATGATTACGGCAATCGCTGCTTGAATGATGGGTACTCTGGCCAGGTTCCTGGCCGCAAAGCAGATTGACTCGCCCAAGGACAACTACTGGGCGGATGTGGAAGGTGATATCGAGGATGTCAATGGAGTGCTCAAAATCACCAGGATTCGAGTTAATTACCATCTGAAGATTTCACGAGCCAAAGAAGAAGACGCATGGCAGGCTTTTAAAGTTTATCTGGCCGGATGCCCTGGCGCTCAGAGCGTGATAGGATGTATTGAGATTCTTGATAACATGGTCATTGAGCATCTATCCTGAGATATTAAGGAATGGCTACCTTTTCGGCAGCCTGTTTGTCACCTTGTAACAAGTAAATAATGGCCAGGAGATTCGGGACCGCCATCATTGCCTGATTTCGGTCTTGATGATTTTATGGCTATTGGCAATGGCTTCGTCTTTTGGAGACAGGTTCTGTCGGTTTCAGAGCCAGTTCAAATATGTCAATCCAGTGACCTAATCCTAGATAATACTCTAATTCAAGTATATTTTAGCCCCAATGGTGGATGGACGGATTCCATTATCAAAGAGATAGATAACGCTAAATCTGAAATATTGGTTCAGGCCTCCTTTACAGCCGTTCCAATAGCAAAGGTTCTTTTAGAAGCT
Organism: Deltaproteobacteria bacterium; assembly: GCA_023474025.1. Lineage (GTDB taxonomy): Bacteria > Desulfobacterota > Desulfomonilia > Desulfomonilales > Desulfomonilaceae > CAJBEZ01. The sequence goes on along the minus strand of JAMCYH010000103.1, from coordinate 8,348 downwards.
TATAAAAGGAGTGTAAAGGTTGAGGCAATTCTGGATAAGAGTCAGGGGACGCCAAAATATTGTTGCCCAACGTTTCTTGCCAATTCTTGCCCGATGGCTCGACAGACGAGTTATAATTGGCATCAAAATTATGATTACCTTCTTGAGATTTTGTGACAGTCCAAATCCTTTTATTATTCAGTTGACACATCCATGCCTCTATTTAGAACCCGTAAGGCAGATTTCAAACCTGAGACTTCAAAGAATGGAACTATGATGAGGAGAAACAAATGGCACGCTTAGTCGCTTGGGATCAAATTAAAGATCAGTATAGTGACATCTTGGTTCTGGGAAATGGAGCTAGCGTTGCTGTCCACAAAGGATTCAATTACAAATCATTAAAAGATGAGGCCGCGAAAAATGGCTGGTTAAGCACAAATGTCTCTAAGGTCTTTGATCATCTGAGGACAGATGACTTTGAACTAGTAATAAACATGCTTTGGCACACATTTCGTATCAATCGAGCTCTTGAGGTAACTGAAAACCGGTCCACAAAGACTTATCACGAGATCAGAGGAGCGTTGATTCGGTCCGTCCAAAAAGTCCATGTCCCGTATGATAAAATCGAATACCTGTCCCCTATGTGGCGATTCATGTACCGCTTCGAGACCGTCGTAAGTGTGAATTACGATTTGTTAGTTTACTGGGCGATGCTCGCAGGAAATGATTTTCTGGGTCGCTGTTTCAAGGACTGTTTTCTCGAGGGAGAGTTCCAATATGATGAATGGGAGACTTTTCGAACGCCTATAACTGAATGTGGTCATTCGACTCTGGTTTTTTATCCGCACGGAAATTTATGTCTTGCATCCAATGAAGCCGATTCCGACATCAAAATCGTTGCGCATGGGGATAATTTGTTGGGAACAATTCTAGATACCTGGCGCAGCAACGAAGCTATTCCTTTATTTGTCAGCGAAGGGACAAGCCGCCAAAAAAAAGAAGCCATAGGGCGTAGTCGATACCTGAATACAATCTACGACCAGGTTCTCCCAACACTTGGAGGCAATGTCCTTATATACGGTTGGTCTATGAGTGAGAATGATGAGCATCTTATTAGACGACTCATTAAGCCGAATACCAAGGCGGTAGCGGTCTCGGTCCATGTCACAGGCAAGACAGATGGAGATATAGAGGAAACGTGCAAGCTATCGGAGCTGAAGATTCACAAGTACAGCCGAAAAGCAAAAGTAACTTTCTTTAACGCAGAGGATCATGGTTGCTGGATCCACTGAACTCACAAGGATTAAATTCTGGGGCTTGTCGCTCTTTTCACCCTGATGGCGCTGTCTTAATCAGCTTGAAGGTGCGCATGGCAATAGACGCTCATTGACATGGCTTCCTTGAAAATTCGGGTATTGTCGGTTCCATTAAAGATGTTTTTGACCCGGTCAGGCGTTAGACGCTTCCTGAGTCAACTGCCATTCGCAATCTTCGATACCTTTAAAAGCTCCGACGACTGAGAGAATATCGATTATCCGCTCAGGAGTAGGCACACGATCCAAAAAGTCTTCCAGACTCTGGAATGCCCCAAATCTTTCCCGATTAGCCCGAATTCGCCTTGCCATGGCAGGGCCGATCCCGTTTATAACATCCAATGGAGCCCTTATCCCTGTTCCTTCGGCCATATATTCAGCGCCGCTGTAATTAACATGCGGTGGGTAAATTCTTATTCCCCTTCTCCTTGCCTCGTTTATTACCACTGAATGCGGATATGAGCCGACCTGTCCAGCATTAAGAAGCCCAAGATAAAAGGCCTGTGGGTAGTGAGCCTTAAGGTAAGCGCTCTGGTAGGTAATATGAGCAAATGAAGCGGCATGGGCCTTACAAAAACCGAAAGACGCAAAAGCGGAAACGTGTGTGAAAACTTCTTCAGCAAGAGATTTGCTATGTCCCTGATCTAACGCCCCTTCGATGAATCTCTGTTTCAGGCGTTCCATCTTCCTGGATTTGCGGTCCTTGGTCATGGCTCTACGGAAAGCGTCAGCTTCGGCGTAAGACAGGCCAGCAAAGAAATGAGCGATCCTCAAAACCTGTTCCTGGAAAAGAATTACTCCGTAGGTCTCTTTTAAGACTTCTGAAATCGTTTCGTGTAAAAAGGGTGTGGCTTCTTCCATGTTGCGTCTCCTGATATAGACATTAACCATGTCACCTTCAACAGGACCAGGCCTGAACAGCGAAACTTCTGCCACAAGATCCTTGAACTCTACTGGTTGGAGACACCCCAAAAGGCCACGCTGCCCAGGAGACTCAAGCTGGAAAACGCCGACACTGTGAGTACTGCGAAGCAGTGAATAAGTCCTCTTGTCATCAAGAGGGATGCGATCAAGATCAAGATCGATTTCCTTTTCATCGAGTATCTCAAGCGCCTTCCTGATTGCTGTGTGCATCCGCAGACCCAGTATGTCGAGTTTGAGTAAACCTAAAGCTTCAACGTCGTCCTTGTCCAGTTGACTCACAGGCAAACCTTTCGGTGATCCGGAAACGGGAGCCCATGCCCTTATGTCGTCAGGCGCTATAATTACCCCACCCAAATGAACGGAGGTTTGAAAAGGAATGCCTGTCAGCCTTGAAGCCAAATCCACTAGCTGTGATTCTTTCTGGATTGGAGCGTCCCTTAACTCGGGCAGTTGTTCCAGAGACAGTTTCAAATCACGTCCCCTGAGCGACCATGGAAGACATGAAGCGAGCCGGTCTATCTGGTTCAGAGGGTAGCCCATGGCTCTTGCCGCCAAACGCACGGCGCTGCGGCACTTGAATTTGTGGATTGTGCAAACCATTGCTGTCTGCTTTGGAAATAACCTCAAAACATATTTGATGACTTCATCCCTGCGTTCAGAATCAAAGTCTATGTCTATATCCGGCATATCCCCACGGCCTTCGTTTATGAAACGCTCAAAAAGTAGATCATTAGCGACTGGATCGACGCCTCCCAGCAGAAGACAGACTATCAGGCTGCCTGCGGCTGAACCTCTAACGCTATGACGGATGTTCTGACTTCTGGCGAAGTCCACTACATTCCTGACCGTAAGAAAGAAATCCGCCAGTTGGGTTTTATTTATGGCCTGCAATTCCTGATCAACACGGCGGAAATACTCAATCCCGATTGGACGATGGAACGTCGCGAGTTCCTTGAAAGATAGTTTGATAAGCTTTTGTGAAGCCTCCAAAGGATCCTGTATGGAGGGTGGATGCAATTTGCCGATAGGCAGAGAAAATCGTTTACACAGAGACGCAACGTATTGGGTGTTTTCAATAGCTCGCTGATAGTCAATTCGACCTTCCATCTCTTGGCCAGAAGCCAGGAAAAAACTGTCATTTGGCAGTGGAGTAACTTTTCTGTGATGATGTTTTATCTGAATGTCAACCAGGATACGATGGACGATATAATCTTCCGGGCTGAGAAAAGTGACTTCATTAGTAGCTACCGTCTGGACATTTACAGATGAGGCGAAATCAATTGCTCTGCTTAATAACTGATAGCCATCGCCATTATTCTGGATGGCCAGAAATAGCATTTCAGGGTCATCCAGGAGTGGCTTAAGTTCAAGTAAACCAAACTCAGCTTCCTCAAATCGTCCTTTTTTTAATGCCGCATTAGTCCGGGATCCCCGTCCTCCGGCTATGGTTACAAGTCCCTTCGAATAATGGCTCAGATCCTGCCTGGTGATGACTCCGGAATTCGAAGTGGCTGAAACAAGACAGCAAAGGTTCCTGTAAGCGTCAAAGGTTGTGGCCAGGAAAGTTATCCGGGATCCGTCCCAAATCGGGAGTTTCGACCCTATAATTGGTTGAATTCCAATTGCCAATGCGGCCTTATAGAACCTGACAGCGCCGTGAAGGCCGTAATCGGTAAGAGCCACAGCCTCTTGTCCCATTGACGCGACAGCCTCGACCAGATCTTCCGGGGTGAATGTTCCCCAGAGAAATGAAAAAGCGCTAAGGACTTCAAGATGAACAAAGGTATCCATATTCATGAAAACATGATCATGTGCTTCCAATAAATTGGTTTGATCAGACCCTTCTAATGAATCGAGCTAATAAAACAGTCTAAGGCTTTGTCCTTATGACGCCAACAAGCTTCCCCAAAACTTTTATCTTTGAACGGTCTTTTCCTTTGAAAATTAAAGGTTCATAAGACTGATTGGCTGGTCGCAGTTCTATCCGGTCGTCATCAATCCTGAAGATTTTAAGCGTAGCCTCAGGTTCAATATCTTCTACAATGACCGCGACGATAGATCCGTTTTCCGAATCCTGTTGAGGGTGAATTATCGCAAGATCTCCATCCTGTATGTGGGCCTCAATCATTGAATCGCCTTTGACTCTAAGCGCAAAGGCGTCAGTTGAACCAAAGAATGAGGGATTAATTGGTAATTCCTCTTCTTTGTTTTCCTGAGCCAGGATGGGCTGTCCAGCGGCGATCTGGCCTACGATGGGTATGGAAGGAGCTTTTCTGTCAGCCGGATTAACGATTTTCCATGCTCTTTTCCGACCCTGGGCCCCCTTGATTAGTCCTTCCGACTCCAGGGACTGTATATGCTTCATCAGGCTGCCGGTCGAAACAAGACCAAGGGCGTTGCATATTTCCCGCAGGGAAGGGGGAAAGCCTTCTCTTTCCTGAAAGGTTCCGATGAATTCGAAAATCTGTTTTTGTCGTTCGGTAATGGACATATTTCTAGTATAGAGAACATATACTCTCTTTGCAAGCAAAAAAATCAAACTTCACCGAAAACTCAATGTAAAAACTTTTCCTCCAAATTATCTATAAGTCACAAGAATGACTCAGATCACGGACGCCACGGAGTCATAGAAGAATTTGAAAAAAGAATCCCTATAAATCTTTATGTTTTCTACGATGTCTTTATCCTCGACATGGTCTGCTGTGTCACTTACGAACTTGAAAACATAGCAATTTGTTTTGAACTTCTTACAAGTCTGAATCACAGAAGCGCTTTCCATATCAACAAGATCAGCTACCAAAGAAATTCTTTGTCTTTCGGAGGGGTCGAGAACAGGCCTGTCCAACGTCGCAATTCTGGCAGATGCAAACCCTTGAAGAAAATCAGGTTTATGAATATAAGGTTTTTTTGTTTTAAATCGGGGTCGGTCATATTCTACCGCCTTTATGACATGGAAATTCATGCCAAGAGGAATGGTTGCGCTACCCGTAGCTCCCGCTGCTCCAAGGTTCACGACACAGGAAGGGTTAAATCTTAAGCAGGAATAAGCGGAGGCCACTGCCGAGTTGGTCTTGCCAATCCCGGAAATGACCAGAATAAACGAATCATTTTTGTAAACAGGAAGAAGTTCATCAGTCTGCCTGATTAATGAAAGCCCTTCAATAAAAGGCTGAGATTCCAGTCGAGTAGCCATGACGATACATTTTAAAGGACTTTTTTCCATCCTGCCATTTCATCAAGCTTCTGAATAGCGTTAACCCCGACTTGTCCTAAAGAAAGGGTAAAATCGTTTACGTAGACTTTAATGTGGTTATCTATAACGGTTTCGTCTAATTCCTGGGCATGATGTAATACGAAATGGCGGGAATCGTGTCTGTTTTTCATTGCAAAAGCCACAGAACTCTTAATAATTCGCTCAACAGGTTCCTTGTGTATGATTGTGTTCGGGTCCTTCCTGATTGCTATGCAACCAAGAGGGATAGGCGAATTCGTTTCCTTTTCCCGCCATTCACCGAGGTCTACAATTTTATAACAATCATAATCCCTGTAAACGAATCTTCCTTCATGAATGATAAGGCCAGCGTCAAATTCACCGGACTTTACGCCGGGTAGAATTCTGTCGAACCTGGTTATCACAAAATTTGTTATCTCAGGGTTCCAGAGTTTAAGGAGAAGAAACGCTGTGGTGTATCTACCGGGAATTGCAATTTTTGATTGGGCTGTAAAGGACCTTTCCCTTGATGACACAAGAAGGGGACCACAACCAAAACCCAAAGCCGATCCGGAATCGAGGAGTTCGTATTTTTCTTTCAGGAGCAGATACGCGTAGAAGGAAAGTTTGCTTACATGGAATACCTGCTTTAGAGCATCCTGGTTCAATTTTTCAACATCATAAATATGAGGAGAAAATTTGTAATCATAGGTATCTACACGATTGTGAAGTAAAGCGTGAAATACAAAGGTATCGTTCGGGCAAGGTGAAAACGCTAATGAGAGTTCGGTCATGTCAATATATTCTTATCTTATTGTATTCAGAATCCCTGAGGACCGGGATTTTCCCGGAGTTTTTTATTATGTCAATAAATTCTGAAATACCGGATTTAGTCTCAATGCCTGTCGCTTTTACAACCTTTTCTTCCATCAGGACGCCTCCCATGTCGTTAGCGCCCATTGTGAGAGCAATTTGAGCCAACTTGAGTCCTTCAGTAAGCCATCCGGCCTGAATGAAAGTCACATTATCGAGGAAGATGCGGGATATGGCCACGATCCTCAGATAATCGACCCCTGTCGCCGGTTGAATATCCTTTAGTTTCGTGTTGGCAGGAGAGAAAGACCAGGGTATAAAGGCCCTCAATATTCCCGTCTTGTCCTGAATGTCGCGTATCACATTGAGATGTTCAATCCTCTCCTCACAGGTTTCCCCCATGCCGTAGGTCATGGTCGCAGACGATTTCATCCCGTGTCGATGTAAGGCAAACATGACACCAACCCAGTCCTGTTTGGCAATTTTCCTCGGACTGACCTTTGAACGTATTCTATCCACAAGCAGGTCTGACGCTCCGGGGACGGAATCCAGTCCAGCGCTTTTCAACGTGGATATTACTTCATCTATTGAAACTAAACTTTTTCGTGAAATGTGAACAATTTCGGAAGGCGAAAATGAGTGGAGATAAATTTGGGGGAAATTCCGTTTTACAGTTTTTACCATATTCACATAGGTATCAAGAGTGTAATGTGGATGAAGGCCTCCTTGAAGCATTACCTGGGTCCCACCGACAGAGACGAGTTCCTGAATTTTCGCCAGGATTTCGTCTATGGAAAGTTCATAAGGACCGGCCGGATTTGCTCCCGCATGATAAGCGCAAAAATCGCAGGCAGCGTCGCAAATATTGGTATAATTAATTATGCGATCGATAATAAAGCCAACCTGTTCGCTAGGGAACGCCATTATTCTTCTTGCGTCGGCGGCTGCGCCAAGTTCGATTAGGTCCCATGAAAAGAGACTGGAAGCTTCTAATGGAGAAATTCTAACCCCATTATAAATCTTGTTTTTCAGGTTTTCCTGATTTGAGCTATGATTCATTGGTTGGTATGGCTCTGCTGGAATTTTTTTAAAACCCGTCTATGAACTCTAGGGATTCGACACGCGGTAAAAAAGCGGTTTCCTCAGCCAAAGACAGATAATACCTGAACGCCTTTTTCAGATTGTCAACAAACTCGAACTGCAACGTGTCATAATAATTGTCCACATCGTATGAGATGTCGGGATATTTCTGTTTGGCCTTAATTATTATCTTTTCCTTTTCCTGACCAAGAAGCTGGATGGACGAGGCGTACGAATTTACTACGGCTTTGACTCCGGATGGATTTTGTTTGAAAGTCTCCCTTCTGACTACAAATACAGCAAATACTATCGGGAACCCGGTCTTTTCAAACCATAATTCGCCCAGATCATATTTATATGGCACGGAATTTACCTTATCTGTCATGGCGTCATTCCCGATTATCAAGGCGGCGTCGTAATTTGTTAAGTCTTCGTATGGCCGAGACGAAAGATAGGAAGGTTGAACATCAAAAAATTTTTTCATCAGGATTTTCAGGAGCACCCGCGATGTATGTGAGGCGCTCGACATTCCTATTTTCTTCCCGTCTAGCCGCTCAATGGGAAAATTGCTGCACAAAAGGACAGACCCTACATACCCAACCGAGCTTAAACAGAATTGAGGCAAAAGATAAACATCATCTTTCACCGTAGCATAGGTCGCGGCGGATGTATCTGGCCG
>JAMCYH010000103.1:0-339 GCA_023474025.1 Deltaproteobacteria bacterium | reverse complement strand
TGGGGGGGGGAGGGCGGGTACAATTCGTACACCGTCGAGGGGTTCTTTTTCGAACATTTTGTAGTAGAAAGGATAACAGTTTAGATAGTCGATATAACCAATTTCCATTTTAGCGGATCTCCAGCTCTATTGAATCCAGTAATTTGCAGTGGTTCTCACAGGTGTGAAACCGGCATTTTCGATTAGCCTTTTAAGAAAGGGTTCCGACCCATAGTCCGGTGTTTTAGCTCCTGCCGCATGGACAACCTTTTCGTTGTGATAAGTAGCGGCGAAGTCGTCGACCCCGAACCTCAACAGCACCTGAGCCATCTTGTCGCCCAGATACATCCAAAGCGACCT
>JAMCYH010000277.1 GCA_023474025.1 Deltaproteobacteria bacterium | reverse complement strand
TTTTCCGCAGCCGCCTGCTTTTTCATCTCCTGGAGTCTTTTCTTGGCCCCCGCTATGGTAAATTTTTCATCATATAATAGATGCTTAATCTCAAGAAGCAACTCAAGGTCTCTCTTGTGATAAAGCCTTTGTCTGGCCCTAGTACGAGTGGGCTTAAGGATTTTAAACTCTGACTCCCAATACCTTAAAACATAAGGTTCAACATTCAGAATTTCGCTTACTTCACCAATTTTAAAATACTGCTTCTCCGGAATTGCGATGGTCATTGCAAACCCACCCCTCCACATGAGAATCCACCAAACGCCAAACCAGAAAGTAAAAACTGCTTACAACCAAACCGCATTCGACAAACCTTTAATATTATCATTCTCTTACCGTAGCCTTTAACTCACTAATAAGAGTCTCGACCACTCGAGAATGAACCTCCTGGACTTCAGCGTCGGTGAGGGTTCGATCCTCGGCCTGATACCGGATTCGGAACGCCATACTCTTATGGCCCTCCGGAATCGATTCACCACGATATAGATCAAATAGGATCACTGAAGTAATGATATCATGCCCTAAGCGTGAAATCAAGAGTTTAATCTTATCTTCTGAACAATTTGTTTCAACTATTATCGATACATCTCTCTCGATAAAAGGATAGCGAGGAACAGGCCTAAAAACTTTATCCTTGTGCGACTGAACAAAAATAGGCTCTAGAAAAATGTCAAAGATTTGGACCTTTTTACTTAAACCAATTTCTCTGGTCTTCTCCGGAGACAACTCACCTAGACACCCAATCCCTCGACCATTAACTAATAACTCCGCAGACTTACCTGGATGCAGGAACGGCCTCGAACATGGTAAAAATTGAACGTTGTTTATGCCCAAACCTTCCAGAACATTTTCTAGCGCGCCTTTTATGTCAAAAAAGTCAACTTCTGGTCTAACTTCAACTTTTCCCAATATGTCAATCTCACCCCTACTGAAATGCCATAGATCAGGAAGCCTTGATCCACAAGCGGCTCCCGTCAGTTTCAGTTTTTCAACAGGGGTCTCTGAACCAAAAACAGGAACAAATGTCCTGCCAATTTCGTATAACCTTACGCTTTCATTCTTGAAATTGAGGTTCCTCTTTAACGCGCCCATCACCCCCGGCAACAGAGATCGGCGCATGACAGCAAAATCCTCCGTTAGAGGGTTGATCAAAGCCAGGTCAGCCTCGGTCTCAGGGTCTACCCGAAACGAGTCCGCCGAGGCGGTGGATATGAATGACATTGTAACTATTTCCATGAAACCCGACGCCGTCATAAGATCCCTGACCCGGTTTACCAAATTGAAATCCCGTTTGGTACGGTCCGGTTCGGCTCTGCAAAGAGGCATTGTAGCGGGGATATTCTGAAATCCGTGAATTCTGGCAATTTCTTCTACATAATCAATTTCCCTCTCCAGATCCCATCTCCAACTTGGGGCCGTACATTTCAGGGCCTCGCTGGCGTCATCAATATCTCTAACCGCAATTCCCAACCTTTCAAGGTAGGCCCGTGCCTCGTGAAGTGAAATATCCACCCCAAGTGTGGTCCTTATCTTCACCCCGCGCAGTTTGACGGCATTTCTCCTGATGGGCTCAGGATAAACATCAATAATGCCCGAGTAAATGTCTCCACCAGACCACCGCTGAATCAAACCGCTGACCCTGTTCGCAGCCCAAACGCATCCTTCGGGATCAACACCCCTTTCAAACCTGAATGAAGCCTCTGTTGACATACCAAGCGATTTAGCCGTACGGCGAATACCAAATCGCTCAAAACAGGCGCTTTCAATCACCACTTTGTTGGTAGAATCGACAATCTCCGAATTGAGTCCACCCATTATTCCGGCCAACGCGACTGATTTTTCCCCGTCACAGATCATCAGGGTGTCAGGAGGCAGTCGGCGTTCAACGTTGTCCAGCGTCTGAAATACTTCACCGCTGAAACATCTCCGGACCACTATCTTTTGCCCCTGCAACGAAAAATAATCAAATGCGTGCAGAGGTTGACCACATTCCATAAGCACGTAGTTGGTGGCGTCTACGATGTTCGATATCGGCCTAACCCCTCCCCTGTAAAGCCTTAGCCGCACAGGAAAAGGAGATGGTCTAACCTGCACGTGATTTATGATCCTCGCTGCGTAACGAGGGCACAAATCGTAATCAGGAACTTCTATAGCAAGATCATCATTTACGTCCTGATTTGATTCCCGCATGTCAAGGCGAGGCATTCTAACTGTAGTTCCGGTTAGGGCAGCGATCTCACGAGCTACGCCCAATATAGAGAGACAATCACCCCTGTTTGGAGTGACCGAAACTTCCAGGATAACATCTTCAATGTCCGGGAAAGCGTCAATGAGCGTAACACCTACAGGGGTATCCCCATCAAAAACGAGTAAACCTGAGGCGTCCTCACCGAGACCAAGTTCTTTCTCAGAGCAGAGCATGCCTGGAGATTCTACTCCCTTAATTGTCAGGCGTGAGACTTTCATACCCGAGGCAAGACTTGCGCCGTCGGGAGCATAAGCCACCACTAACCCCTCTTCAATATTGGGGGCGCCACAAATAACAGTCTCGGTTCGTGATCCGATATTTATCTCGGCAAGTTTCAACTTATCCGAATTGGGGTGGGCATAAACTTTCTCAATCTTGGCCGTATAGCAGAATTTTAGTTCTGATCCTACGTGACTCAGAGACTCGATCTCTATTCCACCCATGGTCAAGACTTCAGCCACTTCCTCGGGCGTAATATTAATGTCTACAAACTCCTTCAGCCAGTTTAAGCTGACGAGCATAGCTCTTCACCTCTATTCAAGATTTTTATTGTCCATTGTTAGATTTTGTAAGGAGAGACAACCTAAGTCCGGAGCTTCTTTAAAAGGAGCTTTAAAAACAGCTCCACGCCGTCAATTCAGATCAAAATTGATTCAGGAAGCGCACATCATTTTCATAAAACAACCGGATATCCGGAATCCCGTATTTAAGCATCGCCACTCTCTCAATACCGAGGCCAAACGCAAAACCAGTGTACACTTCCGGATCATAATTTACGAATTTGTAAAGAGCAGGATCTACCATACCGGATCCCAGAATTTCAAGCCAACCAGTAAATGAACAGGTTCTGCAACCTGACCCACCACAAATTACGCATTGAATATCAACTTCCGCCGATGGTTCTGTGAATGGGAAAAAACTGGGTCTGAAACGCAAATCCAGCTTGTCACCAAAATATTCCCTCACAAATGCCGTAAGCACACCCTTTAAATCCGAAAATGAAACCTCCTTATCAACCCAAAGTCCTTCGATCTGCATAAACATGGGGGAATGAGTAACGTCAGCGTCACGTCTGTAAACTTTACCAGGGCAAATTACCTTGACGGGCGGCTTGCGCTTCTCCATCGTGCGAATTTGGACAGGAGATGTGTGTGTTCTCAATAGAACATTTTCCGAAAAATAGAATGTGTCTTGCATGTCCCGGGCAGGATGATCTTTTGGTATGTTCAAAGCTTCGAAGTTGTAATAATCAATCTCTACTTCCGGGCCTTCGGCCAACTGGAACCCCAATCCTGAAAAAACCTCTACCAGTTCTCGTGTTACACGGTTGAGAATGTGAGATTTGCCGAGAACCATTCGCCTGCCGGCTAATGTTATGTCGATCGATTCCGTGGCAAGCTGGGCGCGCTCAATTTCATTGCGCAAATGGGCTTCTCTTGCGTCGAATAACTGTTCCAGCTCGATTTTGATATGGTTGGCAAGTTGGCCGATCCTGGAACGTTCTTCAACAGGAAGGTCCTTTAGCCCCCTAAGGATACCGGTTAATTCGCCCTTTCTCCCAAGAATTCTGATTCTCGCATCCCCTAGAGCTTTAATGTCAAAAGTTTGTTCCGTAAGATCAATCGTCGAAGCTCTAAGTGATTCCAGTTGATCCTTCATATGTTGAAGACCCTTTCTCAAAATTCATTCCAGAACAAGATACGCCTTCTCTTCCGAATTCATTGTCGGCAAATACCAGGTCTGGCTCTAAAAAATGTCCTGCACTAATTCCTTTCCCGAAAAATTTTCCGGTCCAACATATGAGCGGGGGCTCAAGAAAAATGAAACTGTGTGAGGTCCGTTCAGGCCTGTAAAGCCTGCTGCGCTTGACGAACCATTCCGGAGAACACTACAGGATCAGCTACCGCTATGTCCGCCAGGATTTTTCTGTCCAAACCCACACCAGCTTTTTTGAGACCTTCCATGAAGCGGTTATATGGTAACCCGTTAAGCCGGCACGCAGCGTTGATCCTAGTTATCCACAGGCTTCGAAAATCCCGTTTGCGGACTTTTCTGTCCCTGTACGCGTAACAAAGCGCCCTTTCAACTGTCTCCTTGGCCTGTTTTAAAGTCCGGCTTCTGCCACCAACATATCCCTTTGCCGCCTTCATTATTTTTTTTCGCCTTGCCCTGCTGGCGGGCGAACATCTTACTCTCGACATAGTGAACTCCTTAAACTCTTCTCATCAAGAACACCGTGGACGCTTTTGATATAAGTCCAATCCCGGCTTGTAAGTCATTTTTGATCATGTGGCCGCAGAACGGCCTCACCCGTATGGTAACAACTTCCTGATCTGCCCGACATCCTGAGGGCTTATGAATCCTGACTGTCTCAGCCCTCTTTTCCTCTTTGTGGTTTTCGAAGTAAGGATGTGGCTGTGATAAGCTTTTTTCCTTTTTATTCCACCACTTTTCAATACTGTGAATCTTTTCGCTGCTCCACGGCACGATTTCATTTTCGGCATGTCTATGCTCCTAAAGATTAGGGATTAAGCAGACCAGAGCGTTCCGTCGGTCTGACAAAAACGCGCTCTTTAATAATCCCGATTTAAACATGAGTTCTATTTTCAACGCGTCGGCAATCAATCCTGCCTAATACAACAAAATGCCTCTGCTGGAAACATCTATCAAAAAGATCGCAAAATTCGTCGCTTAACACTAGCGCTCGCCAAAAAACCGGTTAAATTAATAGCAAGGGCGCATACGAACCGAGCGCGCCCTTAAACTTCTTTTTATACATCATTAATTCAGAGGAAACAATTTTTTTTACAAATCGCAATTCACTATTTGACATAAACGCTTGCCGATGATAACAATGCCGTCCGAATCTGGTTTACGAAGTTTCCCGACAGGCCCACCATCAAGCGATTTGCTGGCTGATCGGTCGTTGGCCGGTAGCATGGTATTTGACATCATTATGAATAATTGAATCGCGATATTTAGACTTAGATAGATTAATTTCTGCGCCACCCGGACCTTTTTTAACAATCTGAACTCTGATTAAACAAGGGATGTCAAAAAGACGGTTTATTTAACGCGATTGTGGCTACAAAGCTATCAAGACCATAGAAGACGACCTAAAGACAGATTCTCACGTTATCTTGAAAACTTACTTGCTATTGTAAACAACCTTTGTCGGCTTTAATTCTTGCTGTCTTAAGCCGTAAAAGCCAACGTAGTATATTTACCTTAAAAGGAGGGAATATTTTGGAAAGATGTAAAACTTGTGGACGAGAATTTTCGGCCAACCAGACAATGACCTACTCGGTGTACGGTTATTGTTCCTGGGAATGCTTGATGAATAAAAGAGGCCGGGCGCCTCAGGCTCCCAAGAACCAGAGAAAGTCAAATTCACAGAAACATGCCGGATTTCATCGGAGTAAGTGGGCTTAATGTTTTTTGTGAGGCAATCCCTGCCACTGACTTTGAGTTTATTCTGAAAAGCCAATTTCTTTGTGTCAGCAGTTTTGTCCTCGGAAAGAATTTTTCGAAGCCATTATTGATATTTTCCAATAATATCAGGGCTAATTCCCGCTGTTTTGTGGTTTATTTATAGTGACGGTTAACGTTTCCTGAAATTGCGTCCATCGCAATGGGAAATTGTTGTGCGTGAGCTTTGCTCTCAGCGTACTTAATTTGCGAAACGAACCGTCAGAGTCTGCTCTCATCAGACAATCCGTTTGAACAGGGTTTGTATAAAAACGCGCTCCACGTCTTGAAGTTTGAATATACTCTATTCGATAATGGCGGGGCCTTTTGGAGATTTAACTATGAAGCAAGCCGAATATTTTCAAATTGTGAAGGCTATCGACGAAGCCCATCGCCAACTTGCGCGCCTTACACTTGACCAGAGTTCGGGAACGTCTACGAAGAAAGGTTTTTCGGACATTGTTCCATCCTACTCAATCTTTTTGAACAAAACGGTAATCGATGATCTTCAGGCCATGGCTGAGTCGGAATCACTGCCTGAAAACAGGGATATGATCGAACGCGTCTATATCGCGTGCATGGACCTTACCATTGAAGCAGAGAATTCCTCTTTGTCCGACATGTTCAGGTTTTACATGGAAAAGGGAAGGATGATTGTTCAGGGGCAAAAAATACCCGCCCTGGAAATTGTCCCTTGGCTTCAAAAACAGGACGATTTCGAATTGCGGGAAGAGATGCGGAAGGAAATCGGTATCTTCTCGAGAGTCATTCTGAACCCAATTTTGTTAAGTATCCTGGATACTACGATTAGGACAATTAACGACAGATCCGCATATCAGGGCTATATTCCTTACATTGAATATAAAAGACGTTGTTCTTTTGAGGATTGGCAGGACACTTTTTTTCAATTTTTGTCAGATACCGACGATCTTTATTTCTCCAGGACGCGTCCATGGGTGGAAAAACAACTTGGGCGCTCTTTGGAAGATTTAAACAGAACCCACGCCTTGCGTTTGCTCCGAATTAACTCTTTTGACAAGTATTTTCCTAAAGATTCGCTGGTTAGACCTGTTCAGGAGACATTTCGCTGGTTAGGGTTAGATCTTGACGGCCAAAAAGATATAATAATTCATGTAGACGATGACCCCTCTAAAAATCCCAACGCCCTTTGCGTCCCAGTGGAGTTGCCTGGTGAGATTCATGTCCTGCTTAAACCTATTGGTGGGCTAATAGACCTTGAAGCGCTGTTGCACGAAATGGGACATGCTTTTTTTCTCGCAGGTTTCTCAGCCGATTCTCCTGTTGAACATCGCAGACTTTCCCGATCTTCAGCCCTTGATGAGTCTATCGCGTTTCTTTTCATGCAACTGATCGAGAATCCAACGTGGCTACGTAATGTAGCAAAAGTGGGGTCAGCTGACGCTGAAGAGTTGAGCGCCATAGCAACAACCAAAAGGTTGCTTTTAATACGTCGCCACATTGGCAAATTCCTCGCGGAAAAGGAATTTTTCCAGAATGGAACGTTCAAGGAATCCGGCTATTACTGTAAATGGCTAAATCGCGCAACCGGATTTAACTATGAGCCAGACAGCTACCTCATCGACATGGATCAGGATTTCTATTCAGCCGAATATGTTTGGGCCTGGGCCGGCGCCGATATTATTCAGCGCCATTTGTACGCTGAATTTGGAAATGACTGGTTTCAAAACCCTGAAGCGGGGAATTTCCTGAGGAGAATATCGCTTGAAGGTCGCAAGAATTCGCTTACAGATGTAGTCTCCAAATTTTGCGACACAATTTTGACCATGCCTGCATTTTAATTTCAATATCCCGGTTGGCGTTTTCGTTCAGAATTATTAAATATATACTTCAGACTCATTACGGAGGCCGGCATTGGATGAAATCGGAGTTGTCAAAACTAAATTCCTCCAGTTTGATGGTTTGAGACTTGAGTCGGGGTTATATCTGAGTCCCATAACGGTAGCTTACGAGACTTATGGTGAATTGAACGATCGGAAGGACAACGTCGTCCTGGTTCTCCATGCGTTATCAGGAGACGCTCACGCCGCCGGTCAGGACGAAAATGGGAGAGCCGGTTGGTGGGATGGGATGATTGGCCCTGGCAAGGGGATTGATACAAACAGGTATTTTGTAATCTGCTCGAACTGTTTGGGAGGATGCAAAGGCACAACCGGCCCAATCAGCGTCAACCCCGAAACTGGAGCGCCCTACGGTCGTTCATTTCCATTGATTACTATAGGTGACATGGTCAACTTACAGGCCATGCTCGTGGAAAAGCTGGGAATATCGAAGCTGCATACGGTCATAGGTGGATCGATGGGCGGAATGCAGGCCTTGGACTGGGCATGCCGTTACAGCGACAAAATCAAATCCGCTGTAGTCATTGCCGCAACTGCACGACTTTCTCCACAAGGCATCGCATTTAACTGGGTAGGCCGAAACGCTATTATGTCTGACCCGGTTGCTCCATTTAAAAACGGCGCATTGGTTGACGACAACGGTAAGACCGGGCGAGGTTTGGCTGTAGCGCGTATGATCGGACACATCACTTATTTGTCTGAAGAAACCATGGAGGCCAAATTTGGCAGGAAACTAACCCTGCGAGACATGGACGGGACAACATATAGTCTGGAAGAAAATGATGGTCTTGGTGGAGAATTCGAGATTGAATCATACCTTCAGCACAAGGGTAGTCTGTTCATGGAAAGGTTCGACGAGGACTCGTACGTTATAATTACGAAGGCCATCGATCATTTTGACCTCGTCAGACAGCATGGCGATTTGGTGAGCGCTTTCAAAAATATTGCAGCCAAGATGTTAGTAATTTCTTTTACATCGGACTGGCTTTACCCTACTTCCATGTCACTAGCCATCGTCAGGGCTTTGCAGGCGTCGAAAAAGCATGTTTCGTTCGTTGAGGTAGACCTCCCCTATGGCCACGATTCTTTTCTTGTTCCACAGGGCATGCCCAATCTCACCAGAATAGTAAGAGGTTTTCTAAAAGGTGTCTGACCAGATCAGAGAAATCCGTACCCCATTTCACGAATTCGAGGTAGGATTCAACATCATTATAGACTTGATTGCTCCCGGGACCAGAGTCCTGGACTTGGGCTGCGGCTCAGGCACCCTGCTTGCAAGACTTCGCGACGAAAAGGATGTTGAGGGCTGCGGCGTGGAATTGGACCAGGAAAAGGTTATACGCTGCACGGAGAGAGGCATAAGAGTAATGACTCTCGACTTGGATCATGGCCTCGAGGGGTTCCCGGATTTGAGCTACGAGTATGTGGTGCTGAGCCGAACCCTACAGCAGATCATAAATCCTGAATTATTAGTGCGTGAAATGTTGAGAGTAGGATCCAAATCAATAATCGCATTCCCCAATTTTGGTCGGTGGCAAATAACTCTTAAATATTTGTTCACAGGACGGACTCCAGTCGTAAGGACATTTCCCCGCCCCTGGTACAATACCCCTGATATCCATAGAGTTACCATAAGTGATTTTCGCCATTTCATACATGACATTGGTGGAAAAATTGAAAAGGAGATATTTATAATTAAAGACAAGCCCGGAACAAATATCCTGTGGCCGAATTGCCGGGCCGAGTGGGGCTGTTTCCAGATATCGGCTCAATGACCTGAGAATTCTGCAGCTAATCCTCCAGGAATTATTTAGCCATCGTAACAATCCTGTTTCACGCCGTCACCCGGTTTAATCACCTTCTTAAAAATCAGGCCATCTTCATTTTGTTCACTGAGTCTTCTCCGATTAAGCTTGACCAAACCTGGACAATTGTCTTAGTCTAACCATTTTGTGTGAATATTGCTGTAATTCCACCAAAAATGCGAGCTTTAATTAATGATCACGTTAATCAAGGGATTTCACGATATCCTGCCGGATCAGTCCTCCAAGTGGGCTTTCATTATCAGCAAGGCTAGAAACTGTCTCGAACGTTTCGGTTTTCGCGAAATAATTACTCCAATAATGGAGAAAACTGAACTCTTTCAGAGAGGCATAGGGCAAGCTACAGATATTGTAGAAAAGGAAATGTACACTTTTACAGATATCAGCGGTGACTCCCTTAGTCTTCGACCAGAAGCTACAGCCGGGATCCTGCGCTCGGTAGTTGAACATTCCCTACTAAGACACGAACCTGTGCTCAAGCTTTTCTCCATCGGACCGATGTTCCGCCGGGAAAGACCGTCCAAGGGACGATTTCGCCAGTTTTTCCAGATCAACGCAGAGGTCCTCGGCGATAATTCACCGTTAACTGACGCAGAAACGATTCTTGCGGCAACATCAATCGTCCATGCTATTGGAGCGAAAGATTGTTCGGTGGAAATAAATTCGGTAGGTTGCAGGGACTGCCGTAACACATACAAACACGAACTGAGAAAATTTCTCAAACCTTCGCTGGACCATCTCTGCCCCGATTGCCAACGGCGCTTCGAGACTAATCCTCTTAGGATTCTGGACTGCAAGGAATCTGCCTGCATCGCTGTTTGCAAGAACGCTCCACTGATCGGTGAGTGGCTTGACGCGGATTGCAGAGACCACTTTGGCCAAGTCAAAAAGGCCCTGGAATCCATCGGAGTGAATTTCCGTGTAGAGCCGCGCCTGGTCCGGGGGCTGGACTACTATTCCAGAACAGCTTTCGAACTTGTTCATTCTGAATTGGGTCGATCCAAGGCTGTTGGTGGCGGCGGGCGGTATGATTCCCTGATTGGGGAACTTGGCGGACCGGACATTTCCGGGATCGGTTTTGGAATAGGGATTGAACGCCTTGCCATGAACCTGGAAGACCAGGGTCATTCGTTTCAGAAGGAAATCGATGTTTTCATGGCAATCATAGGCGAGAAAGCGCGTGCCAGTTGCTTTGAACTTGCCAACCAGTTACGCAAGAATGGATTGTCTGTCGATGCCCGATATTCTGATATGAGTCTTAAGGCCCAAATGAAACTCGCGGATCGCCTTGAAGCGCAATGGGTGGTCATGGTCGGTGAAAATGAACTGGCGCAGGGCCAGGCCACCATTCGCAATATGAAAACCAAGGAACAGTTTCTTGTCACACTCGATGAAATCGAACAAAGAGTTCGAGGAGAAAAAAGTTGAATCAATCCCTTAC
>JAMCYH010000046.1 GCA_023474025.1 Deltaproteobacteria bacterium | reverse complement strand
CGGTCGGAGACGCCCATATGCGCGGTGACATCCATCTTCATGATCTTGGGTTCATCGACCGTCCGTACTGCTCGGGACAATCTTTGGAGTACATAAAGAAATTCGGTCTGAACCTACCCAATTCTCTGGCAATGGCAAAACCGGCCAAGCATCCAGAAGTTTTGCTGGCTCACATGGTAAAATTTGCCGCGGCTCTCCAGAGCCATTTCGCCGGGGCCATCGGCTGGGACGCTGTAAATCTGTTTTTCGCTCCGTATCTCAGGGGACTCAATGACCAGGAGATTCGCCAATTGGCTCAAATGCTCATATTTGAATTCTCGCAGCAGGCTGTAGCTAGAGGTGGACAGGCTATTTTTACAGATATTAATCTCTACTGGGAGATCCCAAAACATTTTGAAAACGTGCCAGCTATTGGACCTGGCGGCGAGTTTACCGGACTTACATATGCCGACTATCTTCCAGAAGCCCAAAGGTTTGTATGGACACTTTTCGATGTTTACCGTGAAGGGGATGGGGCTGGACGACCATTCTTTTTCCCGAAACCATTGGTTCATATTACGGAAAAATTCTTCTCAACTCCCGGCCACGAGGCGTTTCTGCGCCATATTTGTGACATCGCGTCCGAAAAGGGAAACACTTACTTCGTTTTCGACAGGGGCGAGACCGCCAAAATATCCGAGTGCTGCCGGTTGTCCTTTAAACTGGAAAAGAGTGACCTGGATGATGCCAACCAACCATGGAAGATGCGTTATTCAGCCATGCAAAACGTCACGGTTAATCTTCCAAGGATAGCGTACGAGGCGAAAGGAGATGATTCGAAGCTCTTTTCTCTGTTGACTGAAAGAATTTGTATAGCTACAGAAGCCCATGTTCAGAAAAAGTCTTTTATAGAGCGATTGCTGGCTTTGGGGGAATCCGGGCCATTAGCTTTACTTTCAATGGACAGAGACTCTGAACCGTATCTGAGAATGCGTAGGGTTACCTATCTCATAGGAATGGTGGGGCTGAACGAACTGGTTCAATTCCATACAGGGTACGAGCTTCATGAAAGTGAAGAATCTCTTAAATTCGGGCTCAAAGTCATAGCCCATATGAATTTGACCGCAGCCCGATTGAGCCGAAAACACAATATGCGATTTGTCCTTGAGCAGACACCGGCGGAAAGCACCGCTTACAGGTTTGCAAAGCTTGATATGAAGCAGTTTCGTGAAGCTGAGACCGTAGTTAAGGGAAATTTGAGGACTGAAGAGATCTATTACACCAATTCTACTCTTTTCAACGTGTCGGCGCCTCTGGACGCCATTGCCAGGGTAAAAAGAGAAGGCCTGTTTCACCCGTTGATTGAGGCGGGATCCTTGACTCACATTTGGTTGGGAGAAAGCAGGCCAGACCCGGATTCCCTAGCCAATTTCGTAATAAAAATTTTCAGGAATACACAGAACGATCAGGTGGCCTTCTCTCCGGAACTCACGACATGTGTATCGTGTGGACGGACTACAAGGGGTCTTCATGAGTCATGCCAATATTGCCAGTCGGAAAAGGTTGAGCAGATAACTCGTATCACCGGATATTTTACTAAGGTTTCCAGTTGGAACAAAGGTAAAAGGGGTGAACTCCGGGACAGGTATCGAAACGACCTGTCACGTTAGGTGGAATGGGCCCGCTATCATGTATCTCTATTTGAGAAAGTAGAACACTCCAGCAAGTGAAACTGGACCAACTTGTGAAATGATTTGAACTCTTGAAATAAAGGAGGCTTCCCTTGACATATCTTTTTACAAAAAATGGATGCGGTAAATGTGATTGGGTTAAAAAACAGGTTGACCTCAATGAGATTGAAGACGTTAAGGTCATGCAGCTGGACTCCGATAATTCTGATGCGCTTGCGCTTTTGGCTTATTTTGAGTGTGTGGCCTTGTCTGAAAAGAAGCTCCCAATTCTGGTTTCCAAAGACAGGGAAATCATGACCAGTGTTGGGGACATCAGGAATTATCTTGTCAATCTAAATGCCTAGATCTGTCGGTTTCGATTGCAACTCGGGCGTTACCTGGGGTTAGACGCCCAGTTACTTTCGAAATGTGGTCTCCCAAAACCAATAAAATGTTTCAGAGGCTTCACTGTAAAATGAATATTCCCAAGATCAAAGGTTTCCTGCCGGTTTCAATGCTTGATTGGCCCGGACAAGTCTCGTCGGTAGTTTTTCTCGGCGGATGTTCATTCCGATGTCCGGCCTGTCATAATCATGGACTGGTTTTGTCCCCAGAAAATATTAGTGATTACCCTTTGGATCGAATTATGGGGTTCCTTCGGGAAAGGTCTGGATGGATCGACGGAGTAACCGTTACTGGAGGAGAACCAACATGCCATGATGGAACACCGGCGCTTATTTCAAAGTTCAAGGAATTGGGTCTGAAAGTTAAGCTGGACACTAATGGATCCAACCCTACTATGCTGAAAAAACTGATCAACGATAGTCTGATAGACGCCGTGTCAATGGACATTAAGGCCCCGCTAGAACCCGGATTGTATTCAAGGCTTGCAGGGGTACCGGTCAACCTGTCAAACATTGAAAAAAGTGTCAAAATACTGAAGAAGTCGCATCTCAATGTTTTTTTCAGGACTACCGTAATTCCGGGGTTAATAGGTGAAAGTGAACTCGATGCTATCCGTACCCAGTTAGGCGATGTGACAAGGTATTCCATCCAGAGATTCAGAAATTCTGACACATTGGATCCAGAATTTCGACAAATTCCAGATCTTGACCTGGCAAGTTTCGACGCATTGAAGCTAAAGTTTGAAAAGCGCAGGCTTGAAGAATGCGGGGTCTGTTTAAATTGAATGGGGTGGGGTCCTAAAATGCTTTCAATAACTTCAAAAGTCTTTGTCCGGCCCCTAACCTAAAATCAATATATTTTCCTGACTTACATGCCCCATCCTCCGGTGACCTCCAATACAGCGCCGGTCACAAAACTGGCGTCATCGGACAGCAGAAAGGATATAGGGGCTGCAATTTCATTTGGATCAGCCATGCGCCCCAAAGGAGTGTCTCTAACGAAAACGTCCTTATATTTCTGATCCATCAAATCCCTGATGGTTGGAGTCGCTGTTAGCCCAGGCATTATCGCGTTAACCCTTATACCCTTCGACCCAAATTCCCTGGCGATTGATTTAGTAAATCCAACGAGACCCGATTTTACGCAACTGTAGGCAGATTCACCCTTGGCCCCGACCTTGCCATATACTGAAGATACGTTAACGATACGGCCATCTCCCTGACCGACCATAATTGGGATGCAGGCCAAACAGCAGTTCACTGCCCCAAGAACATGGACGTTAAATACTTCGGCAAAGTTCTGGTCAGTCAACTTGAGAAAGCCACCAGGGCGGTCGAATCCCGCGTTGTTCACCAGAAGATCGATTCGAGCGCTTTTTGACATGAGGTCGTCAACGCACTTGCGCACCTGATCCGACATGCGGACATCTGCGTAAAGCGCGATTCCGGTTCCACCGCTGGCCTTAATGATATTGATGGTTTCATTCGCCATGGCGGCATTCCAGTCCAAAACACCTACAAAGGCACCCTCTGTGGCAAGGCGTAAAGCGACTGAGCGACCAATCCCCTGACCAGCGCCTGTAACTAATCCCACTTTGTCTGAAAATCTTTTGGCATTAATAGCCTTGTCATGTTTATCCAGCATGTATAATACCCTCAGTCAAAATTTTGATGACTTCCTGAATAGTCAGTTGTCCTCTCTTTTGAAATAGCTTGTCAAGTGTCTGGGCTTCGGGAACCCGACTGGCGATGATCCCATGATTGCCAAGAGATGGGGTGAGAAATCCGGTAGACATTGGAATCAGATCGGTACTTATACATTACATTGATTCAAACGGACGCACACTAATGTGGATAGTGGCACAAATATGAGTTTACGCACGAATAAGAAAATCGACGGTTCACGGCATTTTTATTGTTTGGCGCTGGCTGAACCATTAAGTTCAGTTCTAGTCTTAAACATCATTCTATATCATTCTTCATTTTTGTATCTTGACAATATCGCGCTGGAATGTTTCAATTATTCGTTTCTGAAGCGGTCTTGTTAACGGAGCGTTCATGAATATTCGGGAAATGACCGAAGTGCTGCAAGGTAAGATCCTTGTGCAAAATCACGACCCGGATGAGGAATTGCCTCTAGGCGGAGCGGCCGATCTTATGAGCGATGTTCTGGCCTTCGGTTCAGAAGGCATGGCCTTACTTACCGGACTTACCAATCCCCAGGTTGTAAGGACCGCTGAAATGGCCGGAATAAATGTCATAGTCATCGTTCGGGATAAAACCCCCCCCCCCCTGAAACAGTGGAATTGGCGCGTGATTCCGGAATAACACTGATCCGGACGGGGTATACTATGTATGAAGCCTGCGGGCGACTCTATAAAGCAGGGCTACCTGGTCTTGGGCCGGTTAAGATGGTAAATGATCGCTGGTAACATGTCCAATCAAGAGATAACAAAGGTCCAGGAACTGATCTACACAACGCGTGTGGATTTGGTAATGGCCCCTGATGTCATAGTCATTGATCCCGACATGACGATGTCTCAGGTTAAAGAGCTGATGCGTAATAAACGTATCTCCGGCGCGCCTGTTGTCAATGAACGAAGAGTTATCGGAATTGTAACCATGAGTGATGTCATCAGGTCCATGGAGCAAGGCAAACTGGATTCTCCCGTGGTCGACGTTATGACCAGGGAAGTACGCACTGTTCCCATGGACGCTATGGTTTCAGACGTAGTGAACAATCTCGGACGTAGAGGTTTTAGTCGGCTTCCCGTAGTTGATCACGATGGAAATTTGCTGGGGATTGTCACCACAGGCACTCTTATCCGATCGTTGCTTCTTCAGTTAGACAAAAGTTTTCAGAAAAACGAAGCCGAGAAACTATACACGTACCGAGCCAGCCACATATTTCATGACATATCATCGGATGACACAAGTTTGACGCTTCGCTATTTTGTGAACGAGCGGGATTTTGACAATGCCGGTAAAGCGTCCAGCCTTATCAAGCGGTCATTGCAAAGGCTGGTTGTTCGACCACAGATTGTACGTCGGGTTGGTGTGGCTGTGTACGAAGCGGAGATGAATCTAGTAATCCACACGGACATTGGTGGCGAGATAACGGTGGAAGTGAGAAAAGACAGGGTAAATATTTCGGCGGTTGATCACGGACCTGGCATAGAAGACCTGAAACAGGTGTTGCAGCCCGGATTCTCTACCGCCCCTGAATGGATAAGAGATATGGGATTTGGAGCAGGGATGGGATTAGCGAACATTAAAAGAGTGTCAGACGTCATGAAACTGACGTCCGCTCCTGGCTACTGGACTAAACTTGAATTGGTGTTTAATTTTGGTCTGGATACTTTGGAGCCAAAGGCGGAATTACAAAAAAGCTTGACTAGATCATCCCAATAATTTACAGTTCAGCCATTCAACTTCTGATTCATTAAGGATCAAAAAAGCGTTAAAATAGGCTGATAATCTCAGAAATGCTTGAGGCTTTAAGTGGGGGAATCGGCTTTGAACGGAGAAGTCGGATGATTGAGAGTTACGTTCCAATTCTTGTAATCCTTTTAGTTTCCGCATTCATCGGTTCGGCTATCATAGTTCTATCGACTTTGCTCGCCAAACGTACACCAACACCTGTTAAACTTATGCCTTATGAGTGCGGGATGGACCCAATTGGTGGCGCCAGGCGCCGCTTCTCCGTACGTTTCTTCATAATTGGTATGCTTTTTATTGTGTTCGACATCGAGCTAATATTCTTATTCCCGTGGGCAAAAGTTTTCGATAAACTTATGTTTTTCGGTTTTGTAGAGATGCTTTTGTTTGTTTTAATCCTTCTGGTCGGTCTAATTTATGTTTGGAAAAAAGGTGCTCTTGAATGGGAATAACAAATCATCTCAATGATACTGTTCACGTGACCAATCTCGAATGGTTCGTGAACTGGGCTAGGAAGTCGTCCATGTGGCCACTTGGTTTTGGCCTGGCATGTTGCGCTTTGGAAATGATCGCCACATTCGTCAGTAGGTACGATCTGGCGCGGTTCGGTATGGAGGTAGCCCGTCCTTCACCACGGCACGCGGATCTTATGATAGTTTCTGGTACCGCTTCCAAAAAGATGCTTCCCGCTGTATTGCGAATTTATGAACAGATGGCTGAGCCAAAATGGGTTATAGCTATGGGGGCGTGCGCCTGTTCCGGGGGGATATACAAGAATTATTCCGTGGTTCAAGGAATAGACCGTCATTTGCCGGTAGATGTGTATATTCCGGGTTGTCCACCTAGGCCGGAAGCTCTATTGGATGGCATTCTTCAGCTTCACGCCAAGGTTATGAAGGAACAGTCAATTCGTAATCCCAGAGTGGGCAAGATTAAGGTGGCTGGACGATGAACCAGGATCGCATAAAAGAAAAACTTAGCGAAAAATTCGGACCCGATGTCTTGCAATTCGAAACTGGTGCCCAGATGAGTGTTCTGGTTCCACCAGAAAAAATTATAGATATGTGTCTGTATCTCAGGGATGACCCGGAGTTGAAATTTGATTTTCTGTCCTTTGTTGGCGGAGTCGATTTATACCCGGCTAGTCCCCGTTTCCAAATAGTGTACCAGGTTTATTCCGTTCCATATACGCACAGACTTAGATTAAAGACCAGGATTGACGAGACGGAAGGAAATCCAGCATGTATAGAATCAGTTTGCAGTGTCTGGATGAGCGCGAACTGGCATGAGAGGGAAACGGCGGAAATGTTCGGGATTATTTTCAAGGATCACCCGGACCCCAGAAAGCTGCTTCTGCCGGAAAACTGGCAGGTTTACCCATTACGGAAGGATTTCCCTCTAATGGGGACCGAAGAGGATACTCCTGATTTGCCATCTTAAGATAAAAATTTTTCGAGGTAATTAGGTCATGGCGCGAGATTTAAGCCAACGGGCCGATAATAGAAGCGAAATAATGGAAATAAATCTGGGGCCGCATCACCCCAGTACCCATGGTGTTTTTCGAGCAATCGTAGAAATTGATGGGGAAATAGTTATCAATTGTACGCCATACCTTGGCTACCTGCACCGCGGCTTTGAAAAGACCTGCGAAAACAAGAAATATCATCAGATCATCCCGTTAACTGAACGTTGCGATTACATGGGGGCGTCGAGCAACTCGCTTGCATATTGCCTGACTTTAGAAAAAATGCTCGATGTTGAAATTCCTGAGAGGGCCCAGGTCATCCGCGTGATTATGGCCGAACTCTCACGTATTTTCAGCCATCTTTTTTGGCTCGGGACACACGGGCATGATGTCGGAGCAATGACACCACTTTTTTATATGCTGCGTGAACGAGAAGAGATCATGAATCTTTTCGAACTTACAGCCGGTGGCCGCCTCATGCCTAACTATATCCGGATCGGGGGGGTAGCAAAAGACCTCGAAGAAGGATTCATAGAGAGATTACGGGCCTTTACCGAACATTTTGACAATCGTGTAGATGAATACGAAACACTACTCACCAAAAACATTATATATATCGATAGAACTAAGGGCATAGGCGTACTGCCTCTGGAAAAGGCTATCTCGTTGGGTGTTAGTGGCCCCATGATGCGAGCTTCAGGGAAGGCTTGGGATATCCGAAAATCGGAACCATATTGCGGTTATGAGAGGTACGATTTTGATGTTCCCGTGGAATATGGCTGTGACGTGTATTCAAGATATCTGGTTAGAGTCGAGGAAATGCGCCAGAGCAACAGGATATTGAAACAGGCTATCAAACTATTGCCCGAAGGTCCCATTTTGGCTGCCGCGCCCGGGAAGATTTTCCCTCCCCAGCAGGACATCTATACAAAGATGGAATCCCTGATACATCATTTCATGCTTGTGGTGGAAGGAGTAAGGCTTCCTCATGGGGATTGTTATCAAACTATTGAATCTCCGCGCGGTGAGTTAGGTTGCTATATAGTAAGCGATGGGGCGCCAAACCCCTACAGACTCAAGTGGCGGGCTCCCGCGTTTGTCAATCTGCAGGCTCTCCCTGAGATGACTCGCGGATGCTTTTTTGCGGATCTAATAGCAATATTGTCCAGCATAGATATAGTCCTGGCTGAAGTGGACAGGTAGAGAAGGCTGATCATGGCTCCAATGACATTGGCTGACCTTGTACAAGAACTGGACCTTACAGTTAGAGCTGGCGAGCAGGATCTGGGACGAGAAGTTTCAGGCGGCTATGTCAGCGACCTTTTAAGTGATGTTATAGCCAATGCCAAGGAAGGCGATGTCTGGATTACTTTACAAATACACCAAAACATTGTCGCAGTGGCGTTTCTGAATAATTTGGCAGGTATCATAATAGTCAATGGCCGACAACCGGAAGAAGCGACTATTAACAAGGCTCAAGAACAAGGTGTGGTTGTCCTCTGTAGTTCTCTTTCTAGCTACGAGGTGGCGGGAAGATTGTATAAGTTAGGGGTTCGTAGACAAACCTGAGGAGTTTTAATGGTCGATGATGCGAGACAGCCTTAATACTTGCTGGACAATAGTGAAAACGGCTTTAGAAAAAGGCCTTGATATGATAGCCATTTGTGATCATAATTCAGCGAGAAATGTTGCCGCTACTGTAAGGGCGGCGCAGGGATCCTCGGTTAGAATAGTGCCGGGGCTCGAAATCACGTCGAGCGAAGAGGTTCATGTAGTTGGATTGTTTCCTTCCATCAATGAAGCGCAATTGGCTCAGGATGAAGTCTATGCCCGGCTTTCGGGGACCAATGATGAGGAAGCGATAGGTTATCAGGTTGTGGTGGATGAGTTTGACATGGTTGAAGACATGGAACAGGCGTTGTTAATTGGAGCGACTACGCTAGACATCTACAAGGTGGTGGATTTGATCCACGGACTTGGCGGGCTGGCGGTGGCATCTCATGTTGACAGACCTGGATTCGGAATATTTAGTCAGTTGGGTTTTGTGCCGTCAGATTTAAAATTGGACGCTTTGGAGATTTCCAGGCACGCCAATTGGAACTCAGCCAAAGAGAAATTCGGTCGACCTTCTAATTGCCCGTTAATAGCTTCTTCCGATGCCCACTATGTTGAAGACATTGGCGCTGCTTACACCGAAGTCTTGATGGCAGACACCTCGTTTGAAGAACTGAGGTCAGCCATCCAAGGAGTTGATGGGCGGGAAATCGTCAGGCCATGCAGGGCCGCGTGAAGGTTGCGATATTCCTTCATGGAGGATCTGTCACTGCACATCCTCGATGTAGCGGAAAATGGGATATCGGCAGGCGCCACAGTAATAAGCATTGCTATCGAAGAGAATACAGTTACTGATTGGCTGACGATAGTGATTGAGGATAACGGCAAGGGAATGAGTTCGGAGTTTTTGGAAAAGGTTTTAGATCCGTTTGTCACAACCCGTTTGACGCGTAAGGTAGGTTTAGGCCTGTCACTGTTTCAACAGTCCGCAGTGGAAGCTGACGGTGACCTTCGTGTTGAATCTGAGTCCGGCATCGGAACAAAGGTTGTCGTTGGAATGAGGTACGGGCACATTGACAGGAAGCCAATGGGAGACATGGGCGCAACCATGCTGACGCTAATTGAAGGCAATCCTTCGGTAGACTTTATTTATAACCACAGGAAGGACTCGAAGGTATATTGTCTTGATACGAGGGAGATTCGTTCCGAATTAGGAGATGTCCCTTTGAATCATCCACAGGTAGTTACTCTAATTAAAAATAACCTTGCGGAGGGGCTCAGGGAAATCGACTGAGCTATGACTCCGCAACTGCTACGGGGTATTTTAAAAGTGCAAGAAAGAGACGCTTTACTCAAGAAAAAGGTTCAGGACAGTGTGGAAGTTGTCCCTCCTGAAAAGCTTTTACTTCTGGACCCGATAATAGAGAAGTATCAGGGATCTACGAGCTACCTAATTCCGGCCTTGAAGGAAGCCCAGGAATTGTTTGGCTATCTTCCCATGGAGATACAACGCAGGTTGGCTGTGGGACTGAATATCCCAGCTCCTCAAATATATGGCGTAGTAACATTCTATTCGTTTTTCACTATTACGCCTAGGGGGCGACACACTATAAGACTGTGCCTCGGGACAGCCTGTTATGTTAAAGGATCAAAGCAAATTCTTGAGATTATCACTCGGGAAGTCGGGATTAACGTAGGAGAAACCTCCAAGGATGGCCGCTTCACGTTGGAAGCGGTTCGATGCCTGGGGGCCTGCGGACTAGCTCCGGTCATGATGATAGGTGATGATACCCATGGAAATATAGTCCCGGCGTCTACACTTGGTATTCTTGAAGGTTATCAATAACCTACTGTTTGTTAATCCCAAATATTGCTCTCAAATTTGCTGAACGGGATTTTTTTGTCTTTGAATGATGGCGCCGTGAATCTTTAAAGAGTTAGGAGGCAACAAGGTGCCCAAAATTTCGATAGAAGATCTCAAAAAGATCAAGGAAGAACAAATCGGTAAAATGGTTCTTCGTGGAGGCCGGTATCGGGCAAAGGTGACTGTTCATATGGGTACCTGCGGCATCGCCGCTGGGGCGCGTGATATAATGAACCTTTTTCGTGAACTGATAGCCGAAAGGGACATCCAGGACGTTATCCTAACTAACTCAGGGTGTGCCGGGTTGTGTGCCAAAGAGCCCATGGTTACGGTCGAAGTCGTCGAATCCGCACCAGTTAAATACATCTTAGTTGATAGAGAAAAGGCGAAAAAAATCTTTGAAGAGCATGTAATAGGTGGACATGTCGTAGAAGATTATGCGTTGGCCATTGGAAGTGAGACTATGGCTGTCTAATTCAGGGACCGTGATTTAGTTTTTCAGACATTCCCGCCACTCTTTCAGAGTCGCCTTTTTTTGGAGAATA
>JAMCYH010000289.1:23820-42521 GCA_023474025.1 Deltaproteobacteria bacterium | reverse complement strand
AAATTTATTGGTTGGATCAACTCCCGGATCAGGGGGATTATTGAGCCTTAACGATAATATTTTAAAACACTTAAGAGAATCAGTTCCCGGACCCAATGCGCCTGCGTCGGAATCGACCCTACTTCCTGCCGAAAACCAGGCTTTGATCATGTGGGAAGCTGACCCGGTATATTATTCGCCCGAGAAATCCAGGGAGATTTTGCGCGATAAAAAGGCTACACCATTATTCGTTGCGATAGATCGCGTCATAACTGAATCGGCTGCTTTTGCGGATTACATTCTACCTGATACCACCTACCTCGAGAGATGGGACCTGTGTTCGCTGCCCCCGTCTTGCGATAACCCCGGGTTTGGTGTCAGATCACCCGTTGTTGGAGGGCTTGAACGTCAAACCGGACGTTATTTTCCAATTCTTCCAGACAATTTAATCATGGAAGATATTATTATCAGGCTTGGGGCGGCAGTCGGATTAGACCATTATTTGCCGGACACCAAGGGTAACTTGCCCAACTCATGGCAATACTATGAAAAGGTTTTTTCAGCCGTTGCCAAATATGTCTATCAGGAGCATCACAATATTACTAGAGATTCCAAACTCTTAGTCTCCAGGGTTAAGGAACGCGGAGGTATGTTTCCAGCTTCTGACCAGAAGGGTCGTTTAGTTAAGCCCTTGGACGTCAAGACAAAAACGAGAAACACGTGGTCAATCAGCATGCCTCGACCCATCCCAAATGATCAGGCAGACTTAACGCTGGTAGTCTATACTTTGCCCTTTCACCGGTCTCCAAGATCGGGGATAAATTCCTGGCTCCTCGAAACACTTCCCGAGAACAGATTAATTATTAATCCCTCAGACGCCTCCAGTCGCAAGATTAAACAGGGAGATAATTTGATCGTTCAAACGTCCGATGGTAAAATATCGTCCCACATAATGGCTCTAGTATCTCCCGGAATAAAACCTGGAGTCGTCGCTATGGCGGGAGGATTCGGTTACACAGGATCTGGAGCGTCATCAAACAGAATTGATAATTTGAAATCCGGCGAAGATGTGACAAGGTCTGCGGGAGTGAATCCTTCCAAATTCTATCACGAGTTTCCAGTGAGAATTAAAGTAAATAAATCATAAATCCGTAATATCTGATCTCAAGGAATAAAACCACGACCTACCAATTTCAAACATCAGAATCATCGTTGTGTATGGTTAATCAAACCAATCAAGGATGTTGAACAACGCCTAAAATATAATAAAGAACATTAGACTTTATATATATCATTTTCATTTGACATGGTATATTAACTTTGTTACTAGATTTTCTCAGCTTTTACGATGGGGTAACTAATGTTCTCGTTAAAATTGAGAAGGTCTAGCGCTTCCGTCAGAATTCCTAATCATACTGTACTTTATGGCATAGTAACTGCGGCTCTAGGAGCTTTCATATGCTTGGGAGCGGCTACCAGATTGTATGAACTAAAGGAATTTTTCCCTCTTAGACTCCCCGAACAGTTGAATGAATTTCTTCTGAATTACGTGCCGTTTATGTTCGGTGTTTTTATTACCACAGTAGCGGCGTGCGCGGGCATAATAGTGGGTTTGAACTGGCTATTCGGTGGGCTTAGAAGAATCGCCAGAATGAGGGTGACCTTCCGGGATCCAAAAAATTTTTACAGGTTGAATGAAGTCACCGAAGGGTTAAGAGAAGGGAAAATTACAACTTACGATTCATCGCCCTCTCTAATTTTTTATGTACTCGGCAGGGTATGGTCCAATGCTAGATACATTTCGCATATTCCGGGCCACATCATCAAGTGGAACATGAAGTTTATATGGAAGGCGATTGCAGTAGGTATTGTCATTCATTTCTTTTTCAAAATATTGGAATCTGCTCCCAGTTATCTGGCCTCCCTGGGATTCGGAGGCTCCTATTTACTTCCGTCTCCTTATCCTTTTTATAAATTCTTGTTTATCGTATGTATCTTAAAATTATTCATCAGTGTATTGCTCATCCCTTTAAAAAAGCCAGAAGCGGCAAGAGAAATGGATTCAATGATTGTAGAAGGAAAGGGTCATCCATCTCTATTCTTTTCAATAATCGAAGAGGGTTCGAAGATTTTTGCCCACAGGAACCTTCCGAATCGCGTTATGAGGTCCAAGGCTACAAAAGGACCAGACGGCGAAACCACCATAGGTTCCCTTATAGAGAGTTTTCCGGAATATGTTAAGACGTCGAATAGAATTGCTGCGCTACTATGTTTAATGTTGGGTTCGATCATGTGTCTGGTAGGATTCCTGCAACTCATATTGATGCAATATCCCAGTTTTTCAGTGGCGTACGATGATTTTTTCCGCATCTACATGTTCACAGCGCTTGTAGACATTTTACTCAATACTCTTATTATTCTCTTTGGAAAAAGCTTTCTCGATCAGGCCCAAGCCCTTATGGCCATCTATCGTTTCAAATCAAACCTTGTCTATGTAGAAGCCAAGGGTGATTTCGACAACGATTCTGAGAACAAATCAAAATCAGGGAAAAAGGACAAAGTGGCGTTTGATCCTTTGAGACAAGGGGCTTTCAATGTTCGCTACTTCTCAGCTGAAGCCATATCGGAATCAGTTACCCCCGAGGGGCCTAGAGAACTCATTGGACTATGCGCATCAGAGGTTTTGTCAAAAGATGTGTCAAATCTCAAATATCTGCCGTTTCAGATCCAATTCCTGGAACGTTATCCGAGTTCCTGGGCTGACGTTGAAATATTAGAGGAAAAAGACCTGACTTGTGATTTATCTGATGAATCAATTCAGGAATCCCATGAACAACCAGGAGCTTGTACAAGCGCTTGAGAGCTTTCAGATAAAGAAATCTCAATTAGTTCCTGGTTTTAACTTTGGAACGCCTTGGTATTTATGGAGTCTTATAATTAAAGCTCGAAAATTTGTTTTCAGAAGAATTATTCTATAAACTCGTTCCCTAGATTTACGCTCTTGTTTTGGCAACATGAGGTGGTCAGATGAAGCTATCAAATTGTCGCATTCCTTTGCTACTATTGCTGTTAATCTCTTTTTTAACTGTCAGTGTCGGTTCTGCCGAAGATTATCTTGTAATAAAGAAAAAGAGTGGCCCTACTCAAAAAATTCCATTAAACTTTCCTCCTGACCAAATCGAATCTTTTCAGGTGGAATCCGGCCCCAACCAGCAACCGGCAAGTACTGGGGCTCAACCGCAATCTTCTGGTACCAGCGAAAAAGGGGCTCAAGGAACCGGTCAGCGACCTGCTGCGATATCCGATGAGGCGCCGCCAAGTGGTAGTTCGGCACAATCAGTACCTACGCAGGAAACACAACCTCAAACCAAGGGTCCAAGTCTTTTCGGACCTACCCGACGCACCCTTGGAACAGAAAAAGGGACCTCAGTAACAGGTCAAGACCAATCTCAGCCTAAACCATCTGTTGGCCCGGAAAAAGGCGCATTATCCGTGGCGCCTGAAAATCATGGTACCGCTAATTTACAGCAGACACCAACGAGATCTGCTTTTACAGTAGGTGTTTTCAAGCTACCGGACAATATTGCGGGGTTACCCGATTTCAGCGCATTTAAGGCATCCAAGGTAATTTCTTCTGACCGCATAGATCTCGACCCAGCCAAAGGTGAAAATCAGCCAGCAGGCCTCCCTGAAAAACTTGATGACACTGGTTTAAGATTTATCGGCACATTTTTGGTTTCCGGAGAAGGCCTATTTCGTTGGAGGGTTGAATCAAAGGATGGCGTCAGGCTAAACATAGACGACAAAACCGTTATAGAAAATGATGGAATTCATCCATCGGCCTCCAAGGATGGTTTCACGCATCTAGCCGAAGGTGTTCATTCTATAATACTGGATAGCTTCAATTCTAAAGGAGCTCCTCTTTTGAAACTTTTCGTTCAACCGCCAACTGGACCGGAAGAACTGTTTTCCATAAGTAAGGGATTAGTTGGTTGGAAAGAACCTGCAAAACCCTATGATGTTTTGTGGGGTCACATTTATTTTGTTCCTCAGGGGAATTATCCTGACGGCCCTGATTTCAACAAGTTGAGTCCCATCGGACGGTTGATAGCTCCGAAATTGGACATTGTAGGAGGGAATTTTCCCGGGATTCCTGGACGTACAGATATGATCGGTTTGAAATATCAGGGATTCTTTAATGTTGAAGGCGCCGGAATTTTTGCCTTTAGGCTCGTTGCTGACAATTATGCCAAATTAATGATTGGTAAAAACCCGATTGTTGAAATGAACAAAGGATCGAAAAATGATCAGGGCGCATTAGGATGGGCATTTCTCCAGCAGGGGAGTTATCCCATTATGCTTGATTATTTTCATGCTAAAGGGGAACCAAAACTTCAGTTGTTCGTTGCGCAGCCGACCAAACCGGAAGAACTCTTTTCACCTGCCCAGACATTGACGGGTTTTCCCTCCGACAGTGGTAAACTTAGTCTTATTCCCGCGTTCGTCTACTTTTTACCCACGAACACCAAGAAAATGCCAAATTTCAACAAGCTATCGCCAGCAGGGATGTTTTTTACAAAGTCAATAAATTATCCTGTGGACCGCGGCTCAAGAGAATTTCCAGGAATTCCTAAACGGGAAGAATGGTTCGGTGTCAGGTTCTATGTAAAATTTTCTCTATCTGACCAGGAAGCCGGAACCTATAAATTCAGGGTCGTTTGCGATGATTCCGCCCGCCTGATTATTGGCAAGAAATTGGTCATTAACGCTGAAGGAGGTGGAGGCAAACCCGTGACCCAGTCTGGCAGTGTTGAGCTTACGCCAGGTAGCCATGAAATGTTTCTGGATTACCTTCAGACTACAGGGCCGGATGGAGTTCAGTTATTCATTACACCCCCAGGCGGACAGGAAAAGATCTTTTCATTCGATTAATCATGGCTATGTTTACGCTGGTTTCTCTTTAATAAAAAACACCGTCTACACACAAAGACGGTGTTTTTTATTAAAGCCTGCCTATCAAACAATTTGTTCAAGAGTCATATTCTACTGAAATAAGGCTTAGCCCATGGGGGGGAGCTGTGGGTCCTGATCTGGATCGGTCGCATGACTCAATTATGTCGTTGAAATCCTGCACAGTGATTTTACCTGATCCAACACGAATGAGGGTTCCCACTATCGACCGTACCATGAAACGAAGAAAACCCGACCCACGTATTGTAAATTTCACGGTTGAAATTTCACGAGTTTCTTGCCATCTTGCTTCGAAGATTTCCCGTACCGTTGAAGGTGTTCCAGAAGTCGGAGTCCCAAACGCGGCAAAATCATGGGTCCCAACAAGCAAAAGCGAAGCCTCTTTTAAACTGTCCAGATTCAGGGGAAAACCAATTTGCAACGAATATAGCCGTTCCAACGGCGAACGAATTGCATGATTGAATATGCAGTATTGATAGGTTTTGGAAATGGCCGAATGCCTGGCGTCAAAATTATCACCTACTTGTAACACTTTCTTGACACATATATCTGAAGGAAGCAGAGAATTTAAGGCCTTGAGAAGATTTTGGGCAGGATGACGCCAAGGGGCTACCAAATGAGTCACCTGCCCTTGCGCGTGAACACCAGCGTCAGTTCGTCCTGCGCCGTAAACAGGTATTCTTGTATGGAAAATTTTTTCAAGCGCTTTTTCTATTTCTCCTTGAACCGTACAAGCGGTAGGTTGGAGTTGCCACCCATGGTAATTCGTTCCATCATATTCGACAATGGTTTTGAATCTGGGCATGGTTCTTTGGAACTCTGGAGGTGTCTTTAAGAATTAACTTTTTGTGCGGCTATATTCAGAAAATACTCGTGAACCCGAGTATCTTTAGTCAATTCAGGATGAAACGACGTAGCAATAAGCCTTCCCTGACGAACTGCCACAATCGAGCCATCTTTCAATTCACAAAGAATATCGACACCAATTCCCACTCTCTTGACTCTGGGCGCTCTTATGAAAATACCTCTGAAAGGCCCACCGGGAATACCGGTGATTGTCAAATCTTCTTCAAAACTTTCAATCTGTCTGCCGAATGCGTTTCTTTCGACCACCATATTTACAAGCCCGAGGGTGGGCTGGTTTCTACCAACATCGGTCGCTAAAAAAACCAGTCCACCACAGGTTCCCCATATGGCTGCAGAGGTTGCCAAGGCCCTAATAGGATCAAGCAGGTTGTAGTCCGTAGCCAGTTTTCCTATGGTAGTGCTTTCTCCACCAGGTATGATTAAACCGTCAAGGTCTTCCAGTTGGGAAGGTAATCTGATTTCGAGAGCTTTTATCCCCAGGTTTTTGAGACAGACACAGTGTTCTTCAAAATCTCCCTGTAAAGCCAGTACACCAATTTTCATGAACTGATTACCATCCGCGACCTGCGAGTCTTTCACTTTCAGGCAGTTGGGTTACCCCGATCCCCACCATTGCTTCTCCGAGACCTTTACTGACTTCAGCCAATATTTTCGGATCATTATAGTGGGTAACAGCTTTAACTATAGCTTTGGCCCGCTGCGACGGATTCCCACTCTTGAATATCCCGGACCCGACGAACACCCCATCAACACCTAACTGCATCATTAACGCCGCGTCTGCCGGAGTAGCCACACCTCCAGCCGCAAAATTGACCACGGGCATCCTACCCATTTGAGCAGTTTCTGCTACCAATGACAAAGGAGCTCCGATCTCTTTGGCGAAAGCAGCCAGTTCATCTTCCCGCATTCCGCTAACACGACGAATCTCGCCTATGACCGATCTCGCGTGTCTGACAGCTTCAACTACGTCTCCAGTTCCCGCTTCACCTTTAGTCCTGATCATTGCCGCGCCTTCAGCAATTCTACGAAGAGCTTCTCCCAGATTACGGCAACCGCAAACAAACGGGACACTAAACTTCGTTTTATCGATGTGATTTTGCTCATCCGCGGGTGTGAGTACTTCGCTTTCGTCTATGTAATCCACGCCTATTGCTTCAAGTATCTGAGCTTCCACAAAATGACCTATACGACATTTGGCCATTACAGGAATTGAAACGGTTTCCATGATTTCAAGAATCAAACCCGGATCACTCATGCGAGCTACGCCCCCATGAACCCTGATATCTGCTGGCACCCTTTCGAGGGCCATTACCGCGCAAGCGCCGGCATCTTCGGCGATACGGGCGTGTTCAGGCGTAACAACATCCATTATAACTCCGCCCTTTAACATTTGAGCGTGCCCACGTTTTACTGTGTCAGTCCCTTTTTCCATAAACTTTCTCCGACGATTCCAAGGCCTTGAAAATTATTGTTAAGATTTCTTG
Source organism: Deltaproteobacteria bacterium (assembly GCA_023474025.1). GTDB lineage: Bacteria > Desulfobacterota > Desulfomonilia > Desulfomonilales > Desulfomonilaceae > CAJBEZ01. The sequence goes on along the minus strand of JAMCYH010000289.1, from coordinate 35,220 downwards.
ATCCAAGGGCAACTCCTAAAGAACATCCAAATATTATGGAATACTGGTTTGTTGAGATTCCCCTTGTTTACACCCTTTTGAAATTCACGTGCCTCTATTTTTGTTCCTGAATTTTTTTGATTTCCTCAGCGATAAAATTCCTGAACGATTCATCCACCGTCATGAGAGAGGCCCATTCATCCGATAACTTTGACGGTTTAATTTTGCATATCCAGCCTTCGTTGTACGGGTCGGCATTTATTTTTTCTGGTTCATCTTCCAGGGATGTATTCACTTCCAATACCTCACCGGAAACAACTGCATAGATTCGGCCTACCCATTTCCCCGATTCTATTGAACCATAAGGCTTACCTTGAGTCAGTTCATCGCCCTCTTCAGGAAGGTCGACAAAGGTTATTTCACCAGCCTGTTTGGATATAAACTCACCAGCGCCTGTTATTACAGTATCGCCATCCAGTTTGGCCCAATAATGATTCTTCTCAAACTTCAGATCATCCGGAAAAGAATAACCTTCAAACTCCATTTTTAATCTCCTAATGGTGAAACGAAAACTAAAACTCTGGTCCAATAGCGAACTGGCAGAGTGGAAAACACAGACGCGCCAAATCACCCCTCAACAATTTTGAGGAGACCTGTCGGCTTAATTCTGTTCAGTTTAAAGCCCAGTTGATCGGATTTCATCCCGAGAGCGAGCCCTAGCGCTTGAGGATAGTAAACCACAGGCGTCTTGAGGTCAAGACCGGTTGATTTAGCGATTTTTTTCTGTTGGCCTTCGTACATCACATTGCAGAATGGACATACCAGAACCAAAGCATGGGCGCCAGTTTTGGACACATCAATCAGCTTGCGTGCGGCCATCGCATTCGCCACTTCCTCGGACATACCCAACAATCCTCCGCCACAGCAATCCAACAGCGATGGATAATTAACAACAGCGGCTCCTGTGGCTGTTATCATCTCGGACAGGGTTTTAGGGGTCTCTGGCGAGTCAAATCCAACATTCAACTCTGAGGGTTTCAGGTAATGACAACCATAATGAGGCGCGAGCATGATTCCTTCCAATGGCCTCGTAACTGCCTTGCGAATGCCTTCAACCCCAATTTCCTCCCATAGTAATCTCACAAAATTTCTTACTTTGACCTTTCCTTCAACATGAAGCCCGACAACTTTAAGCCTTCGATTAATCTTTTCTCTCAGTTCGAGATTTGTTCGCACTTGATGGGCAACCTCGTTTAGTGTCCCTGCGCAGGCGTTACAAAGGGCGCATATGTCCAACCCTTCTCTTTCTGCAAGCGCCAAATTTCTTGCCGCTGTAACTATAGTATCTTCAACATTAAGAGATTTCAAAGGGAACCCGCAGCAACCAAATTCTTCGAGATCCCGAAAATTTATCCCGAGGGCCTGCGCTGTTAGTCTCGCTGAAACTTCATAATTCAAATTTCTTATTGGGACTGTGCACCCAAGATACAAAAGAACTTCCATAAAAATTACCCGTTAAAGACTCATAGAATTCTAAACATCAACTCAATCATTGTGTTATACGCCTGTGGGTCGATCCGGTAGTAGCTTTTCATAGTCTTCAGGATGTTCCACAATTGGAGGCAAACCCAACTTGAAACGTTTATCGTTTTCAAATTCTCCAACTTCGTAAAGCCGGCCATGTTTTCTGAGAAGAGAGCGTTGCGCTGTTAAACCTGGAGGCATACAGGCTTCCTGGGCGGCCAGATTCTTAATGGCGTACATAACTTCAGTAAAGCGTACATTTTGGGGGCAGACCTCCTGACATCCATAACAGGATGAACAAAGCCAGATAAAATCACTTTTAAGAACTTCGTCTTTCATTCCTAAAAGAACCATCCGGATTATTTTTCTTGGATCGTAACGCTTATCCAAAGGTTGGATCGGGCAGGCCGCCGTACAGGCCTTGCACAAAAAACAGGCCTTTAGCCCTTCTCCTCCAGGTTGGTCTGCAACCCTATGTTTGAATTGCGGATCCAACTTGTTTAGATTAATTCTGGCCATTAACTTGCCCCATCATTCAAATTTGATGAATAAGGATCACTTCCCGTTCGTATTTCGTTTCCTCATTCTGGTTATAGCGTCCACTATACGGTCCGGAGTGTTCCCGGCAACATATATAAATTCAAGTTTGTCGGCATCTATCTGTGCATGTTCAAGGATTTTAGTTGTTTTGACTACCCTTTCATGAGCAAGAGTAGATCCATAAACCGAGCCGCAGTTTCCTTTGAAGCAACCAGCGACTATGATCCCAGCGGCGCCGGCACGGAAAATCCTTAACAGAAAATCAGGATCCAGCGAGCCGGCGCAGGAAAGTTCGAAAATTTCAACATCAGTCAAGAAATTTGGACCAATCTTTGCGGTAGCCTGCAGACCTGAACGGGAACAAACGAACAATTTGATTTTACCGGCTTCCCCGGTATTCGTGTCCTGACTTGGAGCCTTTTCCGTTTGGTCCGAAGAGACAGTGTTCCCATCACAACACATCTGAATGGCGCTCATGGGGCATTCGGTTACGCAAACTCCGCAGGCCTCGCAAGACAAAGGATCGACCTCGGGTCGAAAATCAAACCCTATGGCTCCATGTGGGCACAATCTGACACATGTCAGACAGAATACACACCTACTGTGATCTATGAAAGCCGTCTGTTTATAGAGCGTACTGGAAAGACCCCGCATGGCCTTTAACAATGAAACTCTTACAGCGTCAACATCGGCATTTAATGATTCTTGGTCAAAAACTCCCCTGGCCGGTCCGACAGCGTAGATTCCGGCTTTTTGGGTTTCAACGCCACAAAATCTCGTTGACTCAGGTTGGAGATACGGAGCACAAGCCGGAGAAGAAGGAATCATTTTCAGAATTGGTTCAAGAGAATCAGCAGGGGTCAGAATTTCGTCAATCACGACGATATCCGGCATTAATTCCATCTCTTCTTTCAAGAGCGGTTCTACAAATTCTATTTTGAGGTCCTTTTCATTTTGGACAATCACCGGATCAGCTTGGTCGAATTTGAAGAACACCACGCCATGTTGACGCTGATATCTAAACCTTGGTTCAAGTCCAGCAGACGCTACCTTGACATTACGCGTAAAAACGTATGACTGAAGTTGATCAAACATTTCAAGCCGATCAAGAATAGATAGCAATGTGTCAAACTGGGAAATTTCTGACGACCCCTTTAAATCAAAAAAGAACGCCACATGTTGCCAACCGCCGTCCTCTTTTGGGGACAATTTTCCCCCCGAATCCAAAAACTGCTTGAATTCCGAAAGGCTATAAATTTTGTCAGACTTGCTGGAAACAAACGAATCAATTTTAGAAAGTCTGTTTGCTGGTTGAGCTGCAACAATGAAACCAAATCGTGTATCACGTAGATCAGTTGATGTCTGAATCTGAATTTGAAAATTGCCGATAAATCCGGAAATATTTCTGATAGCGCCTTGAATTGTTTCAAATGTTGAAGTCGCGGGTAATTTATCCTCGGGTCCAATCAAAAGAGTCGGTTCAAACCCATTTCGCATCAGAAGATCGGCTATTCTGAATCCGTATTTATCTCCGCCCAAGATCAAGGCTCTAGTTGAAACCTGATCTCGAATCCTGTAATTACCAGTCAAAAAAACGGATTCTATGACCCGTCTATTCACAACTTTTCTCCCATCTTGGCACGGTCGAGATATTCCTTTATCCTGGACGCGGCTAAAATTGATTGCGAAATACAATCGGCTATAGATTTGGGACCTTGAGCTGCTCCTGCTACAAAAACACCTGGATGTCCCGCAGTAACGTCGTTTTCATCCGCCCCTATGAATCCGTCCCGGTTCTGCCACAAAACCGGGAAACTCTTTGGCAGGTCTGGATCTCTTGGGGCTATCCCTACGCTAAGTATGACAAGGTCAAACGGGGTGATTTGTTTTAAGTCATCGTCTCCATTGTAGATAACTTCTGGCCGATTATTTTCACTAGCCCGAATTTCCGATGGAATCGCTCTTATGAACGTTATTTCATTTTGAGCCTGATCCAGTGTTTTATCAAATTCTCTTTCAAAAGTCTGGATGTCCATGTAAAAGATGCTAAGTCTAATCTCGGGGTATCTGTTTTTCAAAAGGCGCGCCAATCTGATCGAGACACCGCAGCAAATTCTCGAACAGTAATTTGCGCCTAGCTTCGGATCCCGACTTCCTACGCATTGGATAAAGGCTACTGATTTAAGTCCATCGGCAAAGGCCGCAGGCTCAAAATTACCCGTTCTTAAAAGAGAATCAAGTTCCAGAGTGGTTAAGACGCCAGGGATTCGTTGATATCCAAATCTCGCCTTTTTGGTGGCGTCAAATGGAGTAAAGCCCGTGCAAATAGCCACAGCAGAGGCCTCAATTTGTATCTCTTTGGTCTTTTCTCCAAACTCTATGGCTCCCTGCGGACATATTTGAGCGCAAGCTTCACAGTGAATACCAATGGAGTTGAGGCATTTTTCATTGGAAATGTATAATTTGGAATCGAATGATGGACGTACAAGCGCGCCCTCTACAGGACAAACTTTTGAACAAAGATTGCAGTCGTCGCACCTTTCATTAATAATTTGAGAGCGCTTATGTGAAACAACCGAACTAAATTTTTTTCCAATTTGACTAAATGAGCCAATTGTTGAATTTAAGTGAAGTTCAAACAGCCCCGTGTTTGATAATTTACTAAGGTAGTCCTCAAGGACACAGGCTCCACATCTTTGGCATGTTTGAGTGGCTTTACATGCGAACTGGGAGACATGGCCACCCAGGTAAGGCGCCTTCTCAACCAGGATTGACTCAATGCCCAAGCATGCGAGTTCCCAACATAAACTCAGTCCTGTAATTCCTCCGCCTATTATGAGCACATCTTTTTTCATGTTTTTTAGCAAATTCTTCCCGATTTTCGAATTCACCTCTCATCCCATCTCAAACTATAGTAAAAGAGATATTTATATCAAATAAAAATTGTTCAATAAATATTCTGTCCTGGTCAAAAGGTTTCTTTGACCTCAGGCTATTGGAAATGATTATGTCTATTGATTTACAATTATGTTGGATTAATGGTAATTTGGATTGACTATAAATATTTTGGAACAATCCTGATGTCTTGAAGGAGGACTTGTGATGGCCTTTTCGTTTCGCGGACGTTCAATCAAGAAGGTTGGTGTTATTGGCTCCGGCCAAATTGGCCCTGATATAGCTTTGCATTTTGTAAAGGCGTTGCATAGTTTTGACGTATCCGTTGTAGTAGTCGACATAGCCTTAGACGCGCTAGAAAAAGGCAAATCGAAATTGTTCAAGAAAATTGACAAAGGGGGACAAACTGGCGCATTCAAACCTGATGAAGTCGACGGAATGAAAAATCATATCATATTTACCTCAGATTATAATGAGCTTAAGGGCGCTGATCTGGTTGTAGAAGCGGCCACTGAAGATCTTCCGTTGAAAAAGCGAATTTTTAATCAGGTTGAGTCGCTTGTTTCTCAGGATGCGATTCTAACAAGTAACTCTTCGCACTTGGAACCGGAACGCATTTTTGATGAACTTAAATTCAAGGGCCGTTCATTATGCACCCATTATTTTTTCCCTGCCGAGCGAAATCCAGCGATCGAAATTATCCCCGGTAAAGGGACTGCTTCGGAAACGACTGAATTCACGATGAGATTTTATGAAAAAATTGGTAAAATCCCTATCAAGGTGGGATCGAGATACGGTTATGCAGTAGACCCGGTTTTCGAAGGTTTGTTGTTGGCTTGTGTCCAGTGTGTTGATACCGGACTTGGGGATACGAAACAGGTTGATTATGTCGCGTCAAAGGCGTTAGGGCTGACCGTGGGTCCTTTTACAGCTCATAATTTGACTGGCGGCAATCCTATAACCGCCCACGGTCTCTCGGAAATGCACGAGAGGCTTAACACATGGTTTAGGGTCCCGGATTGTCTGAAGGAACTGGTTGAGTCAAAATCCAATTGGGTTGTTCCAGGAAGAGGTGAGAAAATTGAAGTGTCACCGGAAAAGGAACAGCAAATTGCTGATGAGCTTATGGGAGCTTACTTCGCTATAGTTTGCGATATGCTTGACGCAAACATTATTACAACAAGCGATTTTGATCTGCTTATAAGCGTAGCGCTTGACATGAAGCCTCCTTTCAGTTTCATGAACTCTATCGGCATGAACAAGGCCATGGAACTAGTTGAAAATTTTGCGAAGAAATACCCTTCCATGCCAGTTTCAAAGAAATTAAGGGAGCAGGCTGCATCCGGAAAGCCTTGGGAAATTCTGGATGTGCTCTTTGAGAAAAAGGGCGACATTGGAGTTATTACTATTAGAAGACCTAAGTCCCTGAATGCTCTTAATAGTAAAGTATTCAAGGAGCTGACCAATTATTGCGATATTGTAAGGAACGATCCTGAAATCAAGGCAGTTGTGGTGACAGGATTTGGAGCCAAAGCGTTTGTTGCCGGCGCCGACATTAAAGAGATGGCGGGCTTGACTGAACCGACTCAGGGAGAGCGCTTTGCACGCATCGGACAAATAGCGTCAGCAGAGCTCGAAAAACTTGGTAAACCAGTAGTTGCCGCTCTAAATGGTTTCGCGCTGGGTGGTGGGTGTGAGTTGGCGATGTGTTGTACGGCTCGAGTTGCTCTCAAGGGATTGAAGTTCTTCGCCGGACAGCCAGAAGTTAACCTTGGCCTAATCCCTGGAATGGGTGGAACTCAACGGTTGCCACGTATTACCGGGTTTGAACGCGCTTCTGAAATGATCAGGACAGCAAAACCGATTTCAAGCTCTCAGGCTCTTCAGTTCGGTTTGATTGATGAAGAAGTTGAGGGCGACGTTTTAGAAAGAGCTATTGAATTAGCTCAAGACATCGTAAGTGGAAGAGTCACCCTAAAACGTATGGAAATGGGACCAGTGCCTAATTCGCCTGACAAACTTCCCGACGTTGACATCGGACATCTGTCCAGAGCAATTGACGCTCTAGCGGTTCGAGCGATCCTTGAAGGCGGGAAAATGACCCTAGAGGATGGCCTCAAAAATGAAGCTCATCTTTTTGGTCAATGCTGGACTACTGAAGATAACCGAATCGGGTTGAAGAATTTTGTCGAAAAAGGGGCAAAATCTAAAGCGGAGTTTGTGCATCGCTAAAACTGGTTCAATAAAGCTACACCTCTTAAGAAAGACCTCGGAAAACAAACTTGCAATTTCCCGAGGTCTTTACTATCCGCTTCACTTCTTTCATTAATTTTACATTTTACTTACTGTGTTTCCGGTATTTCACATTTTCAGCAATGGGCGCTATCTCTGACAAAATCGATAATTTGAGTGTAATCAGGCAAACCCTGATTTCCCATGAAATGATTCAAGCCGGAGATGGCATAATTCTGGCTGTTTCAGGTGGACCTGACTCTGTGGCCCTAACACATGTTATGGTCGAACTCAAAGAAGAATTCGATTGTTGGCTAATCATAGCCCATTTGGATCACCTTATTAGAGCAGAATCCGGAAAGGAATTCGAATTTGTAAAAGACTTTGCTGAATCTGTTGGGATCGAATTTTATGGGGAACACGTTGATGTTCCTAAAATTGCCCTGCAAAAAAAAATCAGCGTTGAACAAGCGGGTCGAATCGTTAGGTATGATTTTCTGGAAGCGGCTCGAGTGAAGTTCGGAGCACAGAAGATAGCTACAGCCCATAATGCGGATGACGTTATAGAGACTCTCTTTTTCAGGTTGTTCCAGGGATCGTCATTGACAGGTTTGACTGGTATCCCTTTTAAACGCGGAAACATAATTCGTCCTCTCTTAAGACTTGGAAAGTCTCAAGTCCTTGATATCCTTACTGACAGAAACAAGGATTATTTAATCGATCGAACCAACATGAATATTGAAACAGACAGAAATTTTATTCGGAACCGTGTCATTCCTGCTGTGCTTGAAAGATTTCCAGGTTTTCGGACCCCTATTTTACGAACGATAGATCTTGTCCGTGAAGATGAAGAATTTTTACAGACCTTGGCTAATAAGTCATATTCGCAATGTATACACAAAGTAGGAGATATTTTTGAAATAGACGTTTTAAAAATGAATTCTCTTCCGGCATCTGTGTCATCCAGGATAGTCAGGTCTGTTTTGTTTGATTTTTCCGGACCAAATACGAGATGGTCCAGATTTCAAATTGATGGAATATTGAACGCTTTAGGGATCCCCAAAAAGTATGCGCGACTGAAACTTCCACATGGTCTGACTTTTGTTAAAGATTACGGGGTCGCCAGAATTTCCAGGTTTAAAGAACAAATTACTCCTAAATATTGTCTGAGAATTTCGAAGCCTGCGTGTGTCCAAATACCAGAATCGGAAACATATATTGACTTTAAAATTTTGGAAGCGCCGATAGCGCGCCCGAGGTCCCCTATTGATCGCGAAAAGGTATTTTTTGACGCTGACAAAATTCTATTCCCATTTTTTCTTCGTCCCTTTGAACCCGGAGATAGGATGATCCCGTGGGGGAGAAACAATCCCGTAAAAATAAAAAAACTTTTTATCGACGCCAAGATTCCTCATGTTGACCGCCAGATACTTCCTATGGTTTTAAATGGGTCTGAAATAATTTGGGTTTCGGGTGTCAAGCGTTGTGCGGGTTATGGTATAGAGGCTAACACCAAACATGTTTTAGAAATTTCATTATTACGGAAAGTCTAATGTTCGATCATTTTATTATTGTCTTTAAAAACAGTTTTATCAAAAGCCTAACAACCAGAATTCAGGAATCTATATGTTACCGCAATCCCCGCTTTTCCAAACGGTTCTCTAGCATCTCCGCTACGAGTAGGTTCTTCATCGCTATATTACTATTGGGGTTCGTGTCTCAAGAGTCTCTTGCGTCAAATCACAGTGACTATGATGGAGATCAATATCAGAAATCCGGTATGATCGATGAAACGGATTCCTACAGCGACAGATTTCTGGGTGACTTTTTTCATGTTCTAAATGTTGTCGAGAAAAATTTTGTCTCGAGCTTTTCAGAAGATACGATATTGAAAAACGCTATTAAGAAACTAGTTTTTATAACCCCGCCCTATTGTCAGGACAACCTGGTCTCAATTGAAAATTGTCCATATGATCCCCGTCGTTGCTTCTCTGATTCTATAATGATTGTATCTTCTCGCTGTGGTTATGATCCAGACAAACTTTCAATGAAGGCAATGGATCTGCTGTTAAGGGATATAGACCCGTATTCGTCCACTTTAGATTCCGCAATGATTAACGAACTCAGGATTGCCGCATCAGGAAAATTTGCCGGTGTCGGAATGGTCGTTGGTTTTCGTGACGGTGACTATGTCGTGATATCTCCATTTGACGGATCTCCGGCCTATCGAACTGGTATCCGCGCAGGAGACAAACTACTTGAAATTGATGGTGTCGCTCTTCATGGATTAACTTTGTTTGAAGCTTTGAAAATGGTTCGTGGGCCATCGGGTTCGGAGGTCAGATTCAGAATCAAGGATCCGGTAACAGAAAAAATTTATGACGTTAAACTTAGGCGGACATTGATTAGAGCCTCTTCAGTTAGATCAAAGCTTTTAAATGAAAATATTGGATATCTAAGAATAGTGAATTTTCAAAAGGATACTCGAGATGAAGTCTTAAAGGCCATCAACAAAATGAAATCTTTGTCTCACGGCAATTTACGAGGATTGATTTTGGACTTGAGAGACAATCCCGGTGGTCTTTTTACCGAGGCTATTAAAATTTCCGATCTTTTCTTGAAGTCAGGAACTATCACTTCATTAAAAAGCAGGGAATCAAAACTGAATAAGAAGTTTGTTGCCACCGGGGCCGCTCCATTTGGCTCTCTTCCGGTTATTGCATTGATAAACAGAGGGACAGCTAGCGCCTCGGAAATTTTGGCCGGAGCGCTTCAAAGTCGCGGCAGCGCCTTGATAGTTGGAACGAGAAGCTTTGGAAAAGCCAGCGTTCAGGACATTTTTCCTATTCATCCCGGATTGGCTCTAAGGTTGACAACGGCTCATTATTATACGGCAAATGGTAGTAACATTGAAGGGGCCGGTATTCAGCCCGACGTGCTAATCAAAAACGAACATGAAAAGAGTCGGGAGAAAGCGCCCTACATGGAGATCAATCAGATTGCAAACGATCGTGACGTCAAAATTGCTTTAGAATATTTTCTTTCGAAGAAATCAGGTAATTTTTCCAAGAAATCATTGAATCTTTTCTGAGTTTCCATCACTTTTTACTTGAAATATTATTAAAATATAATTATATCAATAGCATATAATTTGTAGCTATTCTATTCTCTCCAAAGCGGTTTTTTGGTATTAACATGACGAGTAAAACTATTGTATTAATATTATTCTTGATTTTATCATAGGTTTTGTGTATGTTCTTTTTGCCTTTCACAAAAAAGGATATTGAATTTCATTTTGTTGCACTTCTAATTTAGGAGGTTGGACGAGCATGAGGCTGCCGGCAGGCCACGCTAAAAGGCTGTTTCTCGGATTCACTTGCTCGATTATGTTTTTGATCGTTTTCGCTCTGCTCATTGCTTACAATACAGAAGCGGAATCATCCAGTTTCATTAAATCTTCTTTCGAAGATTATCCGTTTACCATTAACATCCCCACCGCTCAACCGGAACTTACAATTGCATTTTACAGACAGTTGGGATTCAGGACGTCCGATGGGCTTTCCTCAGGTTTGGATGTGTTTTCTATGGAAAAGGAAGGCACGCCTTATAAACTTGAGATAATCTATAAGAGATTCCCACGTAAGGATTCGGCCAATAACAGTGTTCCGGGAATGAGCCTTAAAGTTGAAAGCCTCGCAAAATCTATCAGGGAACTTGAGGCCAAAGGATTCCGTTTTGCAGAAAAAAACGGCACGATGGACGGCGTAAATTACGCTTCTCTTGTAGATCCTAACGGAATAAGCGTGAAGCTTTTTCAACCGTAGACAGTCAAATGGTTGAGCCTTTCAGGGAAAGGCTCAACATACTGTTCCCTTCAATATTTATTCATACTTCAAAATTTCATCTTGTATCTGGTTAACATCTTCTGGTTTTGGGGTAAACGGGAAATTGCGGATATTGGGACCTGGTTTCTCGTTACCGTACGGTCTGTTACATGCTACCTTGCCGTTAGGCCCGGGACATCCTGAAGTTTCAAAAGGAAGACCTGTCCTAATAATTTCTTGCATTTCATTTGGCTCAATTCCAAAACCAACTATCCGGTCTTTGTCATCATAGGTAACTGATCTGGGGTTGATCCTATCGTTGTCAATCAACCATCTTGCAAATTGTATCCGCCTATATGTCCCAATGGCAGGCGGAGACATTGATTGCATCGCAGAGCCTTGTTCA
>JAMCYH010000289.1:21878-23810 GCA_023474025.1 Deltaproteobacteria bacterium | reverse complement strand
GAACGTGTCATGGCAGCGGTAACTTTTGGTAGCCCGGACAGGGTTCCGGTCATTGCCCAGGTTTTTGGTCATGCAGCTATTGTTGCAGGCGTCCCTCTGGACGAATACATTCAGGACCATCTTGCAAATTGTATCCGCCTATATGTCCCAATGGCAGGCGGAGACATTGATTGCATCGCAGAGCCTTGTTCAGGGAAGAACGAGAACAGGTGAGTCGAACCACCCATTTCTTTGGCTCTCGTTATAGCCGAAACCATCTCTCGTTCGGTTTCTCCAATTCCACAGATCAGGTGAACACCGGCCATTCCCTTTCCAAAGATTTCCAGACTTTGATCATAGATCTCCCAGTATTTATTCCAATCGTGAGGACCCTTAACTGGTTTGCCTCTTAGTTTTTTAAACAAATCCTCTGTAGCGGCGTCTATTGCCACTCCTACCCGTTCCGCGCCGGCTTCCTTCATCGCAACAAGATCTTCCCGATTCAGAAGTGTAGGGGTAATCAGTAAAGAAATCGCCAAAGAGGTCCGACTGGCTATTTCTTTGCATGCTGAGATTGTATCCATTTTGCTTTTTGGATGCGTTATCATGGAAATGCAAACTCGACTCACATATTCAGGCGCTTTATTGATCGCTCTTATGATGTCATCTGTAGAATAAATCCTCCATGGCACCCGAATAAAACTCTTGCCGGATTTAGCCGGTTGTCTCTGGGAAGCCAGGCCACAAAAAGCGCAGTTTGCTCTACAACCATCAGAATAGTTGAGCAAAAGATTTACACAACCGAGCCTAGCTCCTCTATAAAATAGCCCCGGAACAAAATCTAAAGTCATAGCGGCGGCTAGCGACATCCTCAAATATTCCGGACTTTCTTGCGCTGATATATTTTCTGAGTACATTTTAGCCGGTTATTTTCCTTTTCATTTCTACCCATTATTGAAATGGGATTAGCGTTTTGTTCGGTTCACTAATCCAGTGAACAACAAGTATATTTGTGGATTATGTTCAATCCGAGTTTTCTACCTACTTCAGCAACATAATCATATCCTACTGCCAATGAATTGATACCTGCCTGGAGAGCCAATTGATCGAGTTGCTTCCTGTAGGTTCCACCAGGTCGTACGCAACCGAGTGAACTTTTAGCGTCAGGCATTTTAATTCTTGCTCGAGCTATAAATCTAGCGACACTTTCTGTGGAAGGTGGCTTTACATCGACCATTCTTGTGTGTTTCATTGGTGTAAAAACCACAACAACATATTTTGTCGGACAATATTTGGAAATCATCTCTAGAGCATTTTGTTCACCTTTTTCAACACCGTAGTGAATCCCGTAAAGGATATGCGGCACTACTTCAAAGCCAGCTTCAAATAAATTATCCATAGATTTGGAAATAGTGGCGGTCCCGTTTTCCAGATGAAATATCTCTCTAGCTGTCGAATCATCGCCAATGACATCAATTAAAGCCTGGTCCACCCCTGCCTTTTTTAGGTCTCTTGCAGTTCTCAAATTGATCTGGCCCGTGTGAATAGTTACAATCAAGTTTGTTCTTAGTTTAATTTCTTCCACCGCTTTAATGAAATTAGCCCACGGTAAGGCTCCATTCTTGTCGCAGCCACCTGAAATCAGGATTCCAGCGTCACCTCTAGCTTCAGCCTTAAGACCGAAACTTACGAGATCTTCAGGAACGGTGGCAGGCTTCATGTTTAAAAGTAGTTGCCCCTGGCAATGATCACATGACAAATCGCATCGAGTTCCTGTGATTGACACCGAATGATATGCGCCTCTTCGACCATTAATGACAAACATGCCCGGCTGATAAATAGTAAGGTCGTTTCCATGAAAAGACCTTGACAGACGCCACGCTTCAGTTAGTAGAATTTCCGTTTCGGTCAAAAGTATCGTTCCCTTTTCTTGTAACCTTTAAATGAAATCCA
>JAMCYH010000289.1:0-21868 GCA_023474025.1 Deltaproteobacteria bacterium | reverse complement strand
CCGGCCCCGGTAATGGGGTGCGCCAATCCTGCAGCGTCTCCAACAAAGATTATGTTGTCTACTATGATGGGGAATCTTATCCCAAATGTGGGAATGAAACCGCTAGTTCTTGCGTTCCCTTTTCTTGTAACCTTTAAATGAAATCCAGGTTTGGTTACAAAGTTCAGTAAAGTCTTTAGTTTCCCATGACTCGAGCTGAACTTTCTTTTTAGACAAAGCGTGTTGGTAAGGTCCGCCGTATCTATACAGTATGGCGTCTTGATATCTGGATATTATTGAAGGATTGCCGCTTTTAACAGCCTTGGCCACAAACTCTCCCGCAGTATCACCTGAAAAAACCGCAGGAGCGATTCCGGCCCCGGTAATGGGGTGCGCCAATCCTGCAGCGTCTCCAACAAAGATTATGTTGTCTACTATGATGGGGAATCTTATCCCAAATGTGGGAATGAAACCGCTAGTTCTTGCGATCCAGCCAGGTTTGATTAAACACATTTTAATCAACATTTCGCTAAAATTTTCCAGAGAGTCGCCATACATACATCCATCCCTAGGTAGCAACCCTACCCCAACATTGGCTGTGGCCCCCTTGGGAAACAGCCACCCATAACCACCGAAGAATTCATGATCCAAAAAAACCATGGCGTTTGAACTGTTGGTATTTGAAATAATGCCTTCAAGTTGGCGTCCCACAACACAGTCATCATTGAGTAAACCCAGCTTTTTTCGTACGGTCGAACGGGCCCCATCTGCTGCTACAACAAATTTCGATTTTACTATGATTTCACCATTGACTGATTTTAGGATACAACCTTTATCGGCGAAAGCTGAAAAAGTTGTCGACGACATTGTCAGAGCCCCGCTTGTGGCAGCTTCTATAGCCGCGTAACGATCGAATTTGGGACGATCGATAAGAAACCCATTTGATTGAATCAAGTTGGTTTTAAATCGGAATTCAGATTTATTCTCAACTATCAAAGTTTCCAGGTTGTTGATTTTATGAAGTATTGAATTCCTGTTTAGAGAGAACTCCCTAAAGATCTGATATGGCACGAATTCTCCGCAATGCGGCCTTTCTCCCAGCCTCGTTTTGCTATCAACAAGTATTACTTTCAGACCTTCGGACGCAGCTCTCATGGCCGCCCTCGACCCTGCTGGTCCCGCTCCTATTACCAGTACGTCACATTGAAGCTGTTTGGCCATTTACCAACCTTATGATTTTTTCCATTAAACTGACATTCAGAAAAGTTTTGTTATCGAATTTACCTTTGTAGGCGTCTGTGCCTTTACCTAAATCGTAACAAGTAGTGGAATCAATATTTACCAGAACACCTGATGCCGGCAGGGCCTCCATCTCAAGCCTGTGTTTCGAATAAAAGGCTTCACAACAGGAGCCTATATATATGTTGTCTGTTTGGGTGGCTTTTTCATCAAGGGTTGACATTAAATGCTCAAAACTTTGAATTGTTAAGGGTTCAAGATTATATTTTCGGGCTAAGGTATAAAAATATCCAATTTCACAAGCGCCACATTCCGAACAACCTTCAACATCTCGGAAGACGCAATCAAGATTTTTTGAACAATATGGCAATAATAGGAATTTCGCTTTACTACCAGTCAAGTCCTGTGGACAGAGATTGATAAAAAACAATTCATTGACTTCGGGCAAGTTAAAATTGAGTTTTAACAAGTTTAGCCTGTCGGCTGCTTCGGCTATTACTTCAGCAACCTCTTGCGGATCTATTCCGGAAATTTTTCCGTCACAGGAATCGAAAAAAGATATGACCTTTTCTTTAAGAGCAGTTCTGGTAACAGGAGATCCAACCAGAGATGATTCGAGATCGAAGCACAGTCGTTGCGGAATAGTAAAGAAATCCCCGGTCAGCAGAGCTTGTCGTACCCTTTTACCTCCAGGGGCCAGCCAAAGATGAGTCCGAATAGAACCACCTGGACTTTGCGCAATTGAACGTACCGGTTCCCCTTCAAATCTTGGGCGAGAACGTGAATATACCCAGTCAGGACTTGAATAAAAACTAGATTCGTTTTCTAATCGCCTCGCTTCTCTGTCTGTCAAATTATCCGAATACAAATCCATCCCCAGGGCTTCCGAAAATTCAGAAACGAAGCATTTTTTCAAATCAGCTAAACAAACGGACGGGCGGACAATATCATTAAGGAAACAAATTCTTTGCATGAGAGATTCTATTTCACGCTTTTTCAATTTCTCCACCGGCACCCTCAATGCCTTAAGGAACAGTTCTGTTTCATTTTCAACCAGCACTGTCCCCTGAAACATGACAGCGCCGGGAATAAAGGCTCCGCCAGTTCCAGATATTTTGCGTCCTTCTATTTCGATATCATTTCGTGGTCTGAAACGAGCGTCAATTCCCAGTCTTGACAATGCCCGCGCAGCGATGGAACAGATGTTATTAAGAATTCCTTCGTATTGTCCACAGAATGGGGGCACGCCAGGGGCTCCAAAGATTTCCCAACCTAACGCCGATTCCTGAAATAGAATCGCCCCTCCACCTGTGATACGTCGATTGATATCAACTTTGTGAGCTTCACAGAAATCCGTCCGAATCTCCAGGCTCACATCCTGGTTGTAACCTACCAAAGCGGCTGCAGGTCTAAATTGAAGAAACCGAAAGGTGGTTGGAGAGTACCCAGACGAAATTTCTTCCAGAATAATATTATCGAGGGCCATATTGTCTGCGGCAGACAGGACCCTCGTATCTAGTAACCGGCATTTTTTTCGATTCATAGGAACAGGATTAAAATTCTTTTACTCTTCAATTCACAGCATACTGGTACACTTTGTACAGTTATTTTTTGGCAGGAGTTTGCGCTGAAGTATCAAGATAGCTTATGACTTTATCGGTAAGGTCAGGAATATCTTTTGAATAAATGATGGATTCTTTCAGGAAAACGACGGATATTCCATCCTTTTCGGCTACTTTTGCCACAGCCTGGTTAATTTTTGCCATCATGCTGTCATTAATATTTTTTTGTTGTTCCATAAGCTTGGACCTAAAATCCTGTTGTTCCTGTTGCAGTTCCTGATATTTGGACCTCATTTGGTCTTCGATCTTATTTTTCTCTTCTTCTTTGAGAGTTGATTTACCTTTTTCAAGATTCTCCTGAAGTTTTCGAAGTTCAGCGGTTAATGCAGTCATTTTCTGAGTCGGCTGTGACTGGGATTTCCGAAATTCATCCAGAGCTGATTTTATTTTTTGGGATTTGTTAGAAATATCAGTCATGCTTACGTCGGCTATCTTTAGCCCTTGAGCGTGAGATTGAATACTTAAAATTCCCGTCAATAAAATACAAACGCAGGTCGTCAACACTAATTTCGCCACATTCTTCTCTCTCATTGCATCTTCCCCTTGTTTAAGATTAAAACTTTGGAGAGCATACTCTAAAGCGTGTCGCGTGTCCATCACCAACACAATTCATCCAAACCAAAGAAAGGTAGAAAGAGATGAGACTCTTATCCGGGATCGTTACTTCAGTCTTACTTATTGTTAGTTACCAATCCGTTAATGCGGGAGAATTTGGACTTGCTGAAAATGTTCTTTCTGAATACGGGGCGGTAAAATTCGAAAATCACTACACAAAGGTCCCGACTACCGGAAAACTGGTATCTATAAAAATAACCGACGGTGGAAAGATCTTTTATATTTGCAGAGAAAAAAATGGCTACGCGATTTACAACCTCGAAGTCCGCCCTTTAGAAGGTTTCAAGGACAAGATTGAACAGGACCTGAAAAACAAACCTCAAAAACTGGAAAAAATAACCCCGGACGAATTATTGCTCACAAAAGACAGGCTTGATTACGAAATCAAAAGAAGGCTGAACAAGTACAGTGAAGCAGTCTGGATTAGAAACGAAATCGTTGTTCCAGGGTCTCGCTAACGAAAAAAATAATACAGGCGTCTTAGGTGTTTTTTATTAATCCTGTGCGCCTTTTTGGGAAAACCGTGTGGTGATGTAGTAAAAGCCATGAACTGGAATACCAGGACGTAACATTTTACCTTTGGCGCCAAATCTTTCAGGGCAACGGTGGCGCTTGGCAATTTAGTCAGGCAGATAAGTTTTAAGGTAACGTTCCATTTTGAGTTTCTCAAGTGTTCGCTTTGAACTCATGTATCGTATTTTCCCAAAAATGGAACGCTCTGGTCCCCAAGGTCTATCATATCGTCCCAAAATCCAGAATATTCCTGAATAAGAATTGGGATCCCTTCCGTCCAGAGCATACTTGTTATTCAATTCAATCATTATTTCAAGGGCATGTCTGGGGCTAGCGGTCCACTCCAGTATTTTCTTCCCCCACAACATCCTTAAATAATTGTGGATAAACCCAGTAATTAATAACTCGTTCTGAGCTGCATTCCAGATCCGATCGTGGGTTTTAGCTCTTTCCAATACATCAATTTCGTAGATATATTCCCTTGTATCGTTTTCATGTTTGGAAAGGGTCTGAAGAGCCCATTCGGGAAGAGATTCATAGGTGTCATAATCATTTCTTAGTGAGCACATGTTGTATCCAAGTTCACGCCATGTGATCAGTTCATCAAGAAAAGCCTCGACATTCTCACTCGTCCCCCACCAACCACTTTTTTTCCCATCGGTTTTGGTGGAAAGCCGGTCAGGTGTCCAGTTTTCTGAATTCATAACGTTCCAGAATATCTGGTGTGCTGAAATGTGCCCCCAGTGAAGATACGCTGACAAACCGCTGGTGGCAGCTATGTCCGGATGATTTCTACCTGAAGCGTATCCAGAAAGACGCTCGTTGATAAAAGTATCCAAGGCCTTAGCTGCTGCTATGGAACCCCCACGTTTCGACACAACCCAAACCTTATGATCTATGGACAGTCTGGACAAGTCTCTATTGGAGGGATCCAAAAAAGCAGCATCAATTGGAGGCCATTGTTTTAAGATGTCCTCAGGAATTTTTTCCAGTGGTCGAAGTTTACGATATACCAAGGGAGCGCTACTAGGGGCTTCTAAAATATATTTGGGAAGCTCATTCTGGAGATGTCTCCGGAATGAGAAAGCGCTTGCAAAAACTTGATTCGTCTTGAAAAGGGGTAGTAAACCATTTGAATCAATCTGGTCCATCCGGCACATCACTTGTGACGAGGCAGCGGCTATCATTTTAGGCAAAAAGAATGAAGGGAAAAAATCGGCAACAATTATACAGGCCCTTTTTGAAAGTTCTTTGAGGAGCCCTTTGCCCGCATCGGGGTATGGCTCGATATAAGGATAGTAGAACACGCCCGTATCCTCTAGAGCTTCCCGATTGTCTTTCATGCCATCTATAATGAAATTGTGAAACCTGTCACAAGCCCATTTTTGGCCAGATCTAAGCGCTTCAAGGATAATCAGCGGTTTCTCAAGCTGTTGCGCCCACATGATGGCGCTATCCAGGCTAAAATTCCATTGGACCCTTCTGTTTGCTATCATCCAGTATAGGATAAAATTGCCATTTTTATTTATAGGTAAATTATTGAGGGTCCTTAATCGGTAATCTGGAACATTAAACATGTTGCCGCCTCATTGATGTCGCATTTTAGTTCCACTCTTCATTGTATCCCAGAAATGGATTTTGGAATATGATGATGAATCTCGAAAATACCGAAATTTAGTGGAGATTGGTAACATTGTTCATAGTTTTTGAAGGCATTGATGGAAGTGGAAAAAGCGCTCAAGCGCGCTTGTTGGCTAATTTTTTTGAATCTCGAGGCGTTCCCTTTGTTCTGACAAGAGAACCTTCTGATGGAATAGTTGGCCGGAAATTGCGTAGCCTTGTTTCCAGACCCGAACGAGAGGAAGAAGCGAGGCTATTCCTCGAAGATCGCATCGATCACGTCAAGGCAATTATTTCCCCTGCCATGAACGCGGGAAAGCACGTGATTTGTGACCGATATTATTACTCATCAGCCGCGTACCAGGGGGCTAGAGGACTTGACCCTGTCGAGATACTGAACAAAAATCGATCTGTTGTTCCTGAACCTGACGTAGTGTTTCTGCTGGTGGTTTGCGTTGAAACAGCGTTAAAGCGTATATCGCAATCAAGATCGGGAACGTTCTCTGTTTTCGAAAAACAAAAGGATTTGGAGGCAGTGGCCAACATTTACTGTTCCTTTCAGGATCCAGTTATCATAAGAATCGACGGAGAAAGATCAATGGTTCAAATTAGCGCAGAGGTTGTCAGTTTCCTTGAATTAAAAGGTATCGACGTACGATGAAATTTTTAAAAAAGACTTTCATCAGAGGATAAGTCTGTCAGGTCTATGGAAAACTTGTCACATCAGCTGTTTGTAGCAGGGAGAAAAATCACATGAAGTCTCAAGAGAATTATTATGAAGCTTCTGTTCGTTATTTCGGTAAACCAGGACCGTCTAATACTCAACTGGTTTTGGAATGCGTAAACAACCGGGCAAGAGAACTCGGCATCAAAGAGGTCCTCGTTGCTTCTGTAACCGGATCTAGCGCTCTCAGGGCAAGGGACGTTTTAAGTCCTGATATACACCTGATAGCGGTCACCCATGTCGCTGGTTTTGAAAAACCGGATCATCAGGAGATGCCACCAGAAATCCGGGAGAAACTGTTATCCATCGGGATAAACGTTTTAACAGCCCAGCATGCCTTCGGTGGTGTGGGCCGTGGCATCAGAAAGCAATTGGGAACATATCAGGTAGATGAGATAATGGCTTACACACTCAGGACATTTGGACATGGGACCAAGGTGGCTATAGAATTGGCTCTAATGGCCGCAGACGCTGGACTTGTCCGGACTGATCGCGATATTATTTCGGTAGGAGGCACTGGAAACGGCTTGGATTCGGCTTTAGTTCTTCAACCTTCCAATAGCGCGGATTTTCTACGTCTAAAGGTCAGGGAAATAATATGTAAACCTTCAAAATTCTAGATAATGAACATCTACTTTCATCCTGTGCATTCAGGGTAGCCATGTGCCCAACAAACAGGCGCCCCAATTAAATTGACAGAAAATCTGTAGCAGCATGAAAGCCAATAACTTAATCAAAACAGGATCGTCCTTTTTTTGGGCCATCCGTCAGGAATCTTTTTCGACGATCTTTTTAAAAAGGCGTGTCAGTACATCGGCAGTTGTCCTAACCAATGGGATCAGTTTCTGATAATTCATTCTTTTGGGTCCTATAATGCCTATGCTTCCAAGCGACACTCTATTAGCCTTAATTGGATACGCGATGACTGAACAGGATTCCATCGCATTGATACCGTGTTCTGATCCTATGAAAATCTGAATGCCCCTGGCGGCGAGGGTTTTGTCGAGTAATTTTAGAAGCTGAATCTTGTGTTCAAATGTGGCTAGTATGGCCTTGACTTTTTCGATTTGAGAAAATTCCGGATCTTCAACGATATTTGTTGACCCCTCAATAAAAATTTCGCGGCTTGCGCTTTGTTCGGACAATATAATATGTCCAAAACTTAAAGCCTTCTTTAACAAAGCGTTAAACCTCGCTTTTTCGTGACTTAATTCTTTTTCAATTTTTTCCCTCGCTTGTTTCAGGTCAAGATCCTTAAGAATATCATTTAACATTCTGCCTAAAGATTCCAATGTATATTGAGACAAGTTGTCTTCATCAAAAATCATCTTATTTTGGACAAAACCTGTAGTCGAAACCAGCACTACCAATATTCTGTCTTTTGCCACTTTTATGAAATCAATCGTTTTGAACGTCTGTTGAGCCGCTGGAGAACCAGTAACCACCCCGGCTTGCTTGGAGAGATCTGCCAGGACCCAGGATGATTGTTTCAGCGCATATCGAATGTCCATACCAGCCGAGGCTATCCAGGATTCTATAGCTGATACCTCGTTCTTGTTCGGGCCGATGGGCTCGAGAATTTTGTCCACGTAGAAACGATATCCCAAATCTGTAGGAATACGACCAGCGCTGACATGAGGTTGCAAAATAAAACCATAATCAGTCAGATCACTCATAATATTCCTGATGGAAGCCGCGGATAAACCTATATCCATTTTTTTGGCCAGGGTCCTGGAACCTACGGGTTCTCCTGTCGCAATATATTCAGACACGATAGATGCGAGGATTTGTTCCGATCTGTTTCCTATCGAGTTCATTTCTACTCCGTTAATGACGGACCTTTATTTTTGCGGATGTTTCTTGAAATAAGTTACATCCTTAGCCAAATTGCATCACGTTTTGGTAAAATACTGTCCAAAATATTCAAAACATCCCTTGGGAGATGCTATCAAAGGATCTTCAATTCTCTGTCCATCCAATAAATCACCTACGTGAAAGGGTCGTCCATCCAGGTATCTTATTTCACCACCGGCAGCTTCCAGAATGATACTACCTGCAGCCAAATCTCTGACCGTTAAATTTTTCATGATACAAGCGTCAGCGGCCCCCCTGGCAACATATGCCAGATGGCCGGCCGATGATCCTAAGTTGCGGATTTTGCCGGGGAAATTACTCGTAAAATCAAGATGAAAGCGGGAATAAACCAAAACCAGACTTTCGTTGTCAATTGTGGGATCCTGTCTAACTTTAATCGGTCTGTCGTTGAGAAACGCTTCCTTTCCAGCGTAAGCCGAATATAACTCACCTGTAACGGGCAAATAAAGAAACCCCAGGACCGGCCAAAATTTTTCGAACAAAGCTGCGCTGATACCCCAAACAGGCATCCCCGCCTGAAATGAAGCAGCGCCATCGAGCGTGTCCACGATCCAGAGGAATCTTGGTACGTCCTGGCTTTCCAGCTGTTCTTCACTTAGATCTCTCAAAAAGCCATGTCCGTCAAAACTTCCCCTGATTTTGTCCTGAATGATGTCCCAGGCGCGGTTTTCCGCTTCAGTTACCAACTCGTCATCAAACTTCAGTTTTCTGTTGCCACGGCCGTACATTTCCAGCAAAACAACCCCACTTTTACGTAGAGTGTTTTCAACAAATTCCTTGAGGGTCCATAGTTCTCTGTCAGTTAAAGACCGGGTCTCCTCAATAGGCATATTTTTTTACTCCTTACGTCTGGTACCTTATATTAACAAATAATCATTAAACTTTTCGGCCGATTTCCTATGATTTGATTCTATATCCCCATTGTTATGTAAGGTCATTAGGGTACTTGTGTCAAGCTGAAGAAAAAAAGGAGCCTGATCGACCTGGTCCACAATTTTACCAAACCATTTATGGTGAACTAAAAAGGGATGGAAAAAATTACGGGGTGAGTAAAAAACTTATGGTATATTGTAAAATACATCGTAAATAATTTAAGTGTATAGTCTAGTGCAAAAGCTGGAAAACCTTGACTTGCAAACGACATTTCAAGATTCTGTTGAAAACGTCTGGAGATCTAACATGCGGGATTGGAAGCAAAGATATGCTACAAAATTGGTAACTGTCGAAGAAGCGGCCTCGCACGTTAAAAATGGTGATAGAATTTATTTTGGAAGCATGTGCTCGGAACCCAAAACTATCATTGAGGCTTTAGGAAATACCAGGGTCGAAGATGTCGAGATAGTCCAATTCATTAGAGGAGATTATGCTACCAACCTTGCAGCTAAAATACCGGGCCGATTTGTAATCAAGTCTTTTTTCGTTGGTGGTCGCACTGGTGAACAAGAGCGGCCATCAGAAGCTGATTATGTTCCACTTTTCCATTCTCAAATACCCAATTTCTTCAGAAACAGACGAATCGCCATAGATGTAGCGCTGATTCAGGTTGCGCCACCTGACAGATTTGGAAGGTTCAGCCTTGGAATATCTGTTGACATTACCAAGTCCGCAGTTGAATCGGCACGTATCGTGATAGCCCAGGTCAATAGCAAAATGCCCAGAACCAGCGGTGACGCATCAATCATGATAGATGACATCGATTACCTTGTCGAAGCGGATGAAGAATTGTTCGAAATGCCGCAAGAAATACTGGGTGAAAGAGAAAGGATTATCAGTTACTACTGCGGAGAACTTATAGATGATGGTTCAATTCTCCAATTTGGTTTTGCGGGAATATCGCAAGGATTGATGGACCACCTGAAAGATCGACGCAATCTGGGGTTACATACCGAAATTTTAACGGAATTCCTGGTTGATCTTATTGAATGTGGAGCTGTCAACAACAGCACAAAAAAAATGTATAGAGGGAAATCCCTTGCCACATGCTGTATGGGAACCAGGCGTCTTTACGATTTTGTAGACAATAATTCAATGGTCGAATTTTATACCAGTGATGTCGTCCTGAATCCTTTGTTTATTGCGGCAAATGATAAGGTTGTAGCTGTAAATCTGGCGTTACAGGTTGATTTAAGAGGACAGATCCGGCAGGGTAATCCAACCTGGACAGCCTTTGAAGGGTCTGGTGGTGATCATGATTTTATGCTGGGGGCCAGCATGTCTAGAGGCGGCCGTTCTATCGTGTGTCTGAGATCTACTTCTATAAAAAGCGGCCGATCTACGATAGTACCTTCCTTTGGTCCTAAAGCTGCAGTGATCATGAATCGTGGAGAAGTAAATTATATAGTTACAGAATATGGAATAGCCTATCTCGGCGGTAGGACCATCCGCGAAAGGGCCATGGCGCTCATTGAAGTCGCCCATCCTGATCATCGTGAAGATTTGATGAGACAGGCCCGGGAAATGGGCTACATCTATCCGGACCAGATTTATTACAAGAGCGTGTCCCCGGAGTTCAGACAAAGAATTCGTAGAGATCATCTTTTCAGAGACGGGTTAAAATGCCACATTCGCGCTGTTAGACCTACTGACGAAACAATGTTGAGAGACCTGTTCTATAACCTTTCGGAGAGTTCAATATATTTCAGATACTTCAGTCCAAAACGCAGCATGCCGCACAAAAATCTTCAATCATATGCTAATTTGAGAGAAGATGAAGGTGTTTCGATAGTTGTTACAACCGGCCCTCGAGAAAATCGAAAAATGATTGCTGAAGCCAGGTACATGATTGAACCGGGTGAAGGATTTGCTGACACTGCATTCATGGTCGATGAAAACTATCAGGGTCGCGGTATTGCTACATACCTTCTGAACTATCTGATTGAAATTGCGAAGGAGAGGGGCCTAAAAGGTTTTAAAGCGGATGTTTTATTTTCTAATCAACCAATGTTAAAAGTCTATGAAAAGGTTCCGTTCAGAATTCGTAAACGTTTCGCCGATGGAGTTGTGAGCTTGAGCTTTCGATTTGACGAATTTAAAGACGAGGAAAAAAACAGACCTCCGGTAGAGTGAGTCAATTTCGGAACCGTGCCAATTTTTTGGATACTTAGAATTAGGAGGATTGAAAGGAGGCATGAACTCAATGGCCACTGTTCCTGAAGAAGCGGAGTGCCTGGTTCTTTTAAAAAAATATGAAACACCGGACCATATTATTAGGCATTGTCAGATGGTTTGGGAGGTTGGACGATTCATCGGAACAAATCTAGCGGATGATGGTTGTAAATTGGATATTTCTTTGCTCAGAGCCTCCTGTTTGCTCCACGATATTGGGAAATATCTCAGTATCGTTTCGGGGCGGAAGCATCACGACATTTTGGGACAGGAAATTCTTGTGAAAGAAGGTTTCCCGGAGGTGGGAAATATAGTTGCTCAACATGTGGCTCTAAATGGCTCCAAAAATAGACCCGTAGCAGAAGAACATATTGTGTTTTACGCGGACAAACGGGTGCTCCATGATAGAATAGTGAGTCTGGAAAGCAGGTTTACTTATCTTAATGAGACATATGGTAAAACTCAAGAAGCCTTGGATCGTTTATCATTTATGAAGCGGGAAACAATAGACATCGAAAAAGCTATATTTGAGTTGCTGGACTTCGGACCTGAAGAAATTTCAAAATTAGCCGCTTCAATTTAGCCGGTAACTTCAACCCCCAAGAAAAACGAAAATTTTCATGAATATTAAATGTGCTGTAGTCCTCTTATCTGGAGGAATCGATTCGACAACGACCATGGCCATAGCCCAATCTGATGGTTTCGAAATTTGCGCGTTGAGCTTTGATTATGGACAAAGACACAAAATAGAACTTGACGCTGCCACAAAGATAGCAAGACAATTTAATGTTAAAAGGCATTTAATTATTGAAATACCCCTCAGGAAAATAGGAGGGTCCGCGCTAACCAGTAATATAGGTGTACCGAAAGGCTTAACTATTCAGAAAATAGGTAGAAAAATTCCTGTCACTTACGTCCCCGCAAGAAACACCATATTCCTGTCCTTCGCGCTCGGTTTTGCCGAGGTAACGGGAGCGGAAGATATTTATATAGGTGTAAACGCCCTGGACTATTCAGGATACCCTGACTGTCGCCCTGAATTCGTGGAATCGTTTGAAAAGATGGCCAATTTGGCCACTCAAAAAACTGTAGAAGGAAAAATGAATATTAAAATTCGGACACCATTGATAAAATTGACTAAAGCTCAAATTATCAGAAAGGGTCTTGAATTCGGTATAGACTACAGTTTGACCCACTCCTGTTACGATCCCAGCGATTCCGGAAAAGCATGTGGATCTTGTGAAAGTTGTGTTTTGCGCAAACGGGGATTCCAGGAAGCAGGTGTTTTGGACCCCACGGTGTATTCGGACTGATCATCAATATGCAGGTTTTGTGAGTGAGAGCTTACGTCTCGAAATTAAAGTTTTAAGCAAAAGCCAAAAACG
Source organism: Deltaproteobacteria bacterium (assembly GCA_023474025.1). Lineage (GTDB taxonomy): Bacteria > Desulfobacterota > Desulfomonilia > Desulfomonilales > Desulfomonilaceae > CAJBEZ01. Next base: position 9,191 of record JAMCYH010000289.1, on the reverse strand, counting down.
GGAGCAACATGACAAAATATTTCCATGACAATATTGCTGCTGTAGGCCACACCCCTCTAGTAAAATTGAATAAAATACAGGGGGTTGGGGAAGCCAACATCCTCGTTAAAGTTGAAGGCCGTAACTCCGCGTACTCTATTAAGGACCGTATAGGGGTCTATATGATCAGGGACGCTGAGCAGAGAGGTGTACTTCGACCGGGTATGGAGGTAGTAGAGCCGACTAGTGGAAATACAGGAATAGGACTTGCCTACGTTTGCGCGATCAAAGGTTATCCTTTGACTCTGACCATGCCGGAGACCATGAGTTTAGAAAGACGTAAGGTCTTACGGATGTTCGGCGCTCGTATAGCCTTGACCGATGGCGCTAAAGGTATGAAGGGCGCTGTCGAAAAAGCTGAACAAATCGTTTCAGGTGATCGTGAGAAATTCTTTATGCCGCAGCAATTTAAAAACCCTGCAAACCCCAAGGCCCATGAAGAAACTACGGGTCCGGAAATATGGGAACAAACCGGGGGTAAAATAGATGTTTTTGTTAGTGGTGTTGGTACTGGAGGCACAATAACCGGTGTTTCACACTTTATAAAACACACCAAGAAGAAAAAGCTGATATCGGTAGCGGTCGAACCATTGGAAAGTCCTGTCATCACTCAAACACTTCAGGGCAAAGAAACTGTGCCAGGTCCTCACAAGATACAAGGTATCGGGGCCGGTTTTATTCCAGAGGTTCTTGATCTTTCTTTAGTTGACCAGGTTGTCCAGGTTTCAAGCGATGAAGCCATCTATTATAGTCGTTTATTGGCAAGGGAAGAAGGCTTGTTGAGTGGCATATCTTCCGGGGCCGCTGTTTATGCCGCAATTACTTTGGCGGCAAAAAAGGAATTTCACGGAAAAAATATAGTTGCCATATTGCCTAGCGCAGGTGAACGTTATCTAAGCTCAGTACTGTTTGAGCATCTTGATGATTAATAAATTAGCTTGAATCAGATTTGGGTCAGGGAGTAAGGAGGGCCTATCTCATGGGACAAAAGGACGATTGCATATTTTGCAAAATTGTGAAGGGACAAATTCCTTGTGTTAAAGTTTTCGAAGATGAAAAGGCATTGGCGTTCATGGACATAGCTCCCTTGAATCAGGGCCATATCCTGGTGATTCCCAAGAACCATTATGAAACAATATTGGACATTGAATCGGAGTCGTACGGATGGCTGGCAAAAATTACATCGAAAATATCCGTGGCGATTCAAAAATCCGTTAATCCTGATGGAATCAACATAATGCAGCTAAACGGTAAAGCTGCAAATCAGGTTGTTCCCCATTTGCACATTCATATAGTTCCAAGAAACTATGGAGATGGTTTGTCAATTTGCGCGTGGGAGCCGGCGCCTGGGCCCATGGATCAGATAAAAGCTACTGCAGAAGCTATAAAAGCGTATCTTTGAGTTGAGAGCCGAATCGATTCAACAGAATAAAATGTCAATGGAGAACGAGCAAAATAAAGTTGGATTTAAAACTCAATCTCAGTCGGATTTCTTCAATTATTTTGGTAAGGATCGATGTATACAAGCATGGCTCGCCAACAAGAGGACCCGCTTAACATCAGCTATTTTCCCGCCGTTTGACAAAATTGGCCTGGTTCCGGATACGATTTCTTACATCGGGATTGCGCTCCTGGCCGGAGTTATTCTCTATTTTGTTCGAAAACCATGGTTAGCAACTATCTTTTTGCTTGGGCACGTGTTTTTTGACGGTCTTGACGGCGCTTATGCCCGTAACGCGGGTAGGGCTTCTCAATCCGGAGCTTTTACAGATCTTGTATGCGATCAATTTGGAATGGTAGTGGTGTCCATGCTGGCCATATTCCACCATTTGGTGGAACCATTGATAGGGGCGGCGTACATAAGTTTGTACTTGATTGTAGTAGTCTTTGGAGTGATCATTAACGTAATGGGGATTGGCTCCAGGATCACTATCACCAGCAAATACTTCCTCTACATGGTTTACGGTCTATGGGCTTTTAGTGGGGTCAATCATTTTTCTTTCTTGATGACCTTTTTTTCATGCGTGATGGCAATTGAAGTTTTGGTTGGATATGTTCGTCTGAAAGCCGGCATAAGAAAGAAATTCGATTCTCAAGAGCGTTTCACTGTGGGAGACACATATTCCGGGCCAGTAAATTATATTTTAAACACAACGATTCCGTTGTTAACATTGATAGCGATCCTTATCTGTGGGAACTGGGTCCCATTGAGGACTATCATGGACAAGCCCAACACTGCGCTCAACTGGGAGGAGGGGCAACCAATCGCCTTTCCTGAAGACAATTCAAGACTTCTCTCTTTTGGGGTATGGAATAACAAGTGGCTAGCGTTTTTCACAAATGGAAACAGGACCAAAGAAATAAGGGTTATAAATCCTGACGGTTCATTTAATGGAGAGAGCTTTGAGGCCCCGTCATATATCCAGCCTGCTTGCGAAGAATTGCCTGTTGATGGGAATACCTTGCTCATAGCGGATAACACCACCAGGTTGGTCATGGGGATCGATCTTAAAGCTTCGCTGGCTGCAAAAAAGACCGTGATAACACTTACACTTCCATTCGGGTATTTACGGATGACCGCTATGGCGACCACACGCTGGAACAATAAGACGGTATGGTTAGTCGCCAATTATCTTTATACCCGTAAAACTTACGTCGTTGATCCGGACATAGCCCTTAAAAAGGGTTCTGTTTTGGATGGAGTAATAGCGTCATACACAAATGGGGGTTTCCCGTCAGGTTTGGTAGTCTCAAACGGGGAAGTCATAGAACTCAATAAATCACCATTTAATTCCCTGATCTATACGGCTCAATTTGATCGAATGTTGCAAGGGGCAAATCTGCGCAAGGCTACTCGAAAGAAAATCGCGCCACCGGAAAAAGAAGTTTTAGGACTTAGTATATCAAATGCAGACATAATGCTGGTTTCAGAGCAGGGAAGAACTTTCCATGCGCCATTGAACAGAGTTTTAGGAAAGAATCCGCTCCAATTCAACATTTATCATTCCTTTTTAACCAAATCCGAAGTTGTAAAGAATACGTTTTCACACTAAACTCCCTCACGAAACAAGTCTTAATCGGGACATTTCACAAGCTCAATCAGGGCAAGGTTTTGGAGACTTAATGGATAAAATTAGAAATTTTTGCATCATAGCCCATATTGATCATGGAAAATCCACATTGGCCGATCGGTTGCTCCAGATTACGGGAGTAGTCGGGGATCACAACTTTCATGACCAAATGCTTGACACGATGGATATTGAACGGGAACGAGGCATTACTATCAAGAATCAATCTGTCGCGCTACCTTACACGTCTTCTGACGGTATTCACTACACGCTCAATTTGATTGATACACCAGGACACGCTGATTTTTCGTACGAGGTTTCTCGCGCCCTTGTCGCATGTGAAGGAGCGTTATTGGTCATAGACGCCAGCCAGGGTGTCCAGGCCCAAACTCTGGCCAATTTTTACATGGCGGTTGAACAGGACCTTGAAATTATCCCTCTAATCAACAAAATCGATTTGCCCGCCGCGGATATCGATAGGGTCAAGGGTCAGATTTCCAAGGATTTAGGACTAGACCCGGATTCGGCAATACTGGTTTCCGCAAAAGAAGGCACAGGCGTCAAAGAGGTACTGGAAGCCATTGTGCAAAAGATACCGGCCCCGAAAGGCGATCCAAATTTACCTCTAAAAGCTCTTATTTTTGATTCCCACTGGGACCCATACAGAGGGACCGTTGTTCATCTCCGGATATTTGACGGCACAATAAAACCCGGGCAAACAATAAGACTCTGGGCAATAAACGCTAATTACAAGGTTGAAGAAACGGGAATTTTCCTGATTGAGCGAAAACCTGAAAAACAACTGTCAGCAGGGCAGGTAGGTTATATAATCGCTGGCATCAAAACTGTTAGCGACACGAGAATAGGTGATACTGTAACCCTTGAAGACAATCCATGCAAAGCGCCTTTAAAGGGGTTTAAAATCGTAAAGCCGGTCGTGTTTTCTTCATTTTATCCCATTTCATCCGATGATTATCAGGAACTTTTCGAGGCCCTGGAAAAACTGAAATTAAATGACGCTTCCCTAACCTTTGAAAAGGACCATTCAACTGCGCTGGGGCATGGTTTTAGATGTGGATTTCTTGGATTATTACATCTTGAAGTGGTTCAGGAACGGCTCGAAAGAGAGTTTAATCTTTCTTTAATCCTAACGGCTCCCTCGGTCCAATATATAATAGTCTATAAAAACGGATCAGAAGAAATTATAGATAATCCGGCCAAATATCCGGACCCTGTCGCGATTGAAGGCGCCAAGGAACCCTTTATAAGGGCTTCAATAATATTACCTGAACAATATCTGGGAACAGTAATCAGTCTGTGTATAGATCGAAGAGGTATTCAAAAGGACATGACCTATTTGGACTCCGGCCGGGTGGAGCTTACTTTTGATTTACCCTTAGCGGAAGTCCTTTTCGATTTTTATGACAAGCTGAAATCAGTTTCTCGTGGTTACGCGTCATTCGATTACGAATTTCTCGATTATCGGGCTACTGAACTGGCGAAAGTTGACATTATGGTGGCTGGCGAAAGGGTAGACGCCTTGTCCATGTTGGTCCACAAAGAACGGGCTTATCAACGTGCCCGAAAAGCTTGTGAAAGACTGAAAGATGAAATTCCGCGTCAACTCTTTAAGGTTGCGATTCAAGGAGCGATTGGTGGCAAAATAATCGCCAGAGAGACTGTTTCCGCTCTTAGAAAGGATGTTTTGGCGAAGTGCTACGGTGGGGACATAACACGAAAGAAAAAACTGCTGGAAAAACAAAAAGAAGGTAAGAAAAGAATGAAACAGGTCGGTAACGTTGTCATTCCTCAGTCAGCGTTTCTTGCCGTGTTAAAGACCGATACCGATGAATAAAAGTGATTGAGAATCGAAAATACTGGATGCCCAGAATTCAAATGGGAACGCACGCTATGGATTTTTTGATAAAGAATATACCTTTTGTGCCATATTTGATCAATCTGAGGCAGCCATGCTGAAATCGGAACTTGAGCAAATCATAGCCAACGGGCGCCCCGGAATCCGTTAATAGTAGCCGTTCTAAGAGATTATGGGTATGTAGACGCTCGTGGAATGGGAATCAGGACCAAGGTGATACCGCTGATGCGGAGACAAAATCGAACAGAGCCATTCTTCGAAGCCACGGATGATTTCCTCAAAACGACCTTGTTCAGAGGTCCAGCCAGTTAAGAAATCGTATCATTTACCCAATATTCCTAGCAGAATAGCCGAAACAATTATCATCAAAAGCGTTAACAGGCAGCCACATCCACCTCCGCCACCATTCTCCGGCTCATCATTAAAACTGTTCATATAGCCGATCCAGTTCCAGTCAGGTCCGTAGTTCATTTGTTTACTCCCTGTCTTTGATCCCAACATTTTTTTGTCATGCTTAGCAATGATAGTACAAACATGTGTCAAATGGGGACGCACGTAATTAATTCATAAATCTTTTTTTGCATTCCTTTTATATGTGTCCTCGGATGGCACACGTTGCCATTATGATTCTGAAAAACAGTGAGGAGAAAACGAGATGGACTATTTGCTGGTTTTCATTTCAGGTGTCGTCTTAGGGGCGATCATAGTCTTGATAATCAATTGGATTCGCAGCTCTCAGACAAAAGACATTGCAAAGCAACTCGTCGAAACGGTAGAAAGTCAGAGAGTTGAAGACATGGAAAATATTTTGGGCAGAGTCAAAGACTCATTTCGCGCGTTATCCCTTGACGCCCTCTCCCAGAGCTCAGAGCAATTTCTGAAACTCGCCTATGAGACCCTGAGTAGGCAGACTCAAACTGGTGAAAAAGACCTCGAAGGAAAGAAAAAACTTATAGACGAAACCCTTAATCTCATAAAGACTGATCTCGAGAAACTTCAGGGCGTAGTAACAGACCTTGAAAAAGATCGTGAAAAGAAGTTTGGAGAGGTAGTCGTTCAAATAAAAAATACCGCGGAACAAACAGAAAAGCTACAGGCGACTGCCAATGACCTTAAAACCGCCCTAAGTGGAACCAAGGCTCGTGGTCAGTGGGGTGAGAGAATGGCGGAGGATGTCATGAATCTATTGGGATTCCAGGAGGGACTCAATTACCTTAAACAGAAATCCGCGGACGGCCTCGGGTCTATTCCTGATTTTGCATTTCTCCTGCCCAACGACCAAAAGGTTAACATGGACGTGAAATTCCCCCTCAACAATTACCTCAAGTACTTAGAAGCCGAGGGTAACTCAGACAAGGAGAATCACAGAAAGCAGTTCTTAAAGGATGTCAAAAACAGGATCAAGGAAGTAACGGGTAGAAATTACATCAGCCCTGACCAGGGGACAGTGGATTATGTCATCGTGTTCATTCCTAACGAACAGGTATTTTCATTCATAAATGAGCAGGATAGTTCAATCATTGATGAAGCGCTCAAAAACAAAGTCATCTTGTGTTCACCTATAACCCTGTTCGCTGTGCTGGCTGTAATCCGGCAGGCCGTTGTTAATTTCAGGCTCGAAAGAGCGACCAACGAGATGATTTTGTTATTCGGTCAATTCGATAAACAATGGACTGCTTTCGTCGCCTCTTTCGACAAACTGGGGAAAAGGATAGATGAAACCCAGAGTGAATTTCTCTCTTTGAGGAGCACTCGCGTCAATCAGCTTGAGAAGCCCCTTAACCGAATCGAGAAATTGCGGGAAGGCCTCCCGACTGATATGCAATCGATTCAGGAAACAAAATAGAAATCCGCGGTCAGGAGAGTTTGGGGGGAACACGAAAACGGACTTCTTGACAGGAAGTGGTGTCCCCAGGAAAAGTTATGTAATGACAATCACCCTGCTCAAGAAAAATATATGCTTTCCAAATTACATGTTGTATCGTTGATTTATCTTGACGTTACTGAACAATGTGCGCGCCAATAACCTACGGGATATAAGTAACATACTCTGAAAAGGACGGGCACTAGACCTTCCTGGAAGACCGTGTTGATCAACTTGTGAATTACCTCAAGAGGGCCAACGCTGGCGTAGGTTTCAATCATGAAATAGCCAGGGCCCCCTGTTAAAGAGGCTGCGACATGACCTAATGAATCATTTTGGTGGATTGTGTTTCTTGGGGAGGATTGCTCATGGCACAAATGCTGCCGCCTGCCTGTCCGGAAGGAGTCTCCAGTTCCGGAGAGCGATTCATTTTCGGTGAACTTAGCCAGGCTCCTGATGACTGGCGCTGCCTGCACTCATTGGAACTCTCGCGGCACGTATCGAAAGTTTGCGGAGAAATCGATTTTGTCGTTATGGTTCCAGGGGAGGGAGTATTCTGCCTGGAAGTCAAATCAGCAGGAATATCTCGGCTGGGCGGGACGTGGCTTTATGAGGACCGACATGGGAATGTCCACACCAACCATGAGGGGCATTCAAGCAGTCAAAAACCGCCATGTATTCTTTGCGCGATTTTGTAGAAAAGAGATTTGATCCAGAAGATCGGCTCCGCAATGTCCTTTACGGCTGGGGGGTAGTATTGCCCGATGTTGAGTTCAACGAATCGGGGACTGATATGGAGTCCTGGCGTGTCTATGATATCAGGTCCAGGGAGAGCTCTATAACTGAATACATTACGCAATTGTCTGAAGGGTCCCACTCCATCCTCAAACAGTTCAGACGGTATGACGAAAAGGAATCACGACCCACTAGAACCGACATAGAGAGGCTGGCCCAGTTCCTCAGGGGAGACTTCGAATTACACGTCAAGAGAGGGCTATACGCCCAGGAATTGCGTGAAGAGATCATCAGGCTCACCAATGAGCAAACGGAGCATCTGGAAAATCTCCGTTACATCCGGAGATGCCTCTTCACGGGAGCTGCGGGCACGGGTAAAACGGTGTTGGCCGTAGAATTCGCCAAGAGAGAAGCGCTCAAGGGCAAGAGAGTGCTCTTTCTGTGCTATAACAAGCTGCTGGCGCAACGACTCAAGGCTGAACTGTCCGAGTTCAGGGCCAATGTAACCGTCGAGACGTTTCACCATTACATTGACCAGCTAGTTTCGGAATCATCATTAAGAGAAGCTTTCATCGAAGAAAATTCCAGGGTAGACGATGACACCCGGTTCAGGGAACTGTTTCCGATCTTTGCTCTGGATGCTATTTCTGAAGGTAACAAAAAACCATTCGATGTCCTGGTGCTTGATGAATGCCAGGATCTTCTGATACCCGAATATCTGGATGTCTTTGGCGCTCTGGTCTCAGGTGGCCTTGAAAAAGGCCAATGGGCGTTTTTTGGTGACACATGCTTCCAGAATATATTTAACAGGACCGTTACCCCGGAACAGATGATCGAGGCTCTGGGGAAACGCTCACCCGGCTTTCCCAGGTACTGGCTGTCCAAAAATTGTAGAAACACCAGAAACATCGGAAATGACACATATAAAATTGTGGGGCTCCATGAACCGCCGTACCGCCCATCGGCCGTGACCGGATCCCCTGTCGTGTACCTGTATTACCATGAGCCGTCAGAGCAGACAGCAATGATTCAGCGTTTAGTTAGGGAATTAAAGGGTGAAGGGATTGAACGGAACGACATAACCGTACTCAGCCCGCGTAGGCTGGGAAAATGCTCGTTTTCAGACCAATTCCCTGACATTGACATCAAATTCTGCGACATGACCAACGGTATGACCTGCAGGGATCATGAAAATGGGGTCAACTTTTGCACCATTCAGGGTTTCAAGGGACTGGAGAATTCGGTGATCATAGTGACAGACATCCCGGACCTGGACAAGGATCAGTTCAAATCGCTGATTTACGTCGCCATGTCCAGGGCGCACATAAGATTGTTTATGCTCCTACCCAAATCACTCAAGAAAAAGGTTCAGAGGATTCTCAAATGAAAATGGCCTGACCGGAAAAGGCATTGGCTTTGGGTGGCGCATGTTCAATCAAGCCACCTCTATGATGAATTTTAAATATCAGTTTGCGCAAGGAGGAACCAGCTATGCGTGGAGCCCAGATGGCCCGTCAGTGGAAAATCATCCAGATCATGGAGACTCGCCGAACCGGTATCAGCGGAGCTGATCTCGCCAAAGAACTGAAAGCCCCACTAAGGACCGTGT
>JAMCYH010000138.1 GCA_023474025.1 Deltaproteobacteria bacterium | reverse complement strand
GAATGTAGACAGGATGTTTGAAGCGGCAAACCAGCAATTGGCCTTTATCAATTCACTCTTGGAACTCCTGAGGCTCGATTCAGGGCTGACTCAATTACGGCTTTTACCCACAGATATTAACTTGGCCGTGAATCAAAGTGTCCAGACCATGAAGGGTTTCGCAATAGCGAAAAACCTCGAAATTAAAGTGGACCTTCAAGCAGACTTGCCAAAAGTCTCAGGCGATATTGGACAAATTGCCAGGATTATGAATAACCTTATAAGTAATGCGGTAAAATTTACCAACAGGGGCGGAACCATAAGGATCACCACATCAGAGTCCCGCAGGAAGGGTGCCACCGGTGTCTTGGTGGTAGTAGCTGATGATGGGATTGGAATTAGTGATGAGGACTGCGAAAAGCTGTTCTCGCCTTTTAATCGTGGAAGAGAAAAGGGCACTAATGGTGAAGTCGGTTCAGGCCTGGGTCTCTCAATCTGCAAGGAACTTATGGACCTCCATAATGGGACCATCGAACTGGAAAGCGTCCAGGGAAAAGGCAGCGCCTTCAAACTCTGGTTTCCATCAACAAAGACAGCCAGGCAGGCATCAACCTGAGTAAATGAACACGACCCGTTATTGTCCAGTCAATCTTCACGAAATTATCCCCAGGATATCGGGTTCATACCGTATTTTGGTTTGTCTGGTTGTTCTCGCTGGACTCGTGAGTTGCGATATTACACCGGTTAAGCCCGAAGAAGTGTTCATTGTCTATCGCGAAAGGATGAACGCCCAAAAAAACGAAGATGGCAGGAAGCTTCTTTCGCCAGATTCGTTGATTCTTGTCAAACAAATTAGCGACCAATTCAAATTGGACCAACCACCTGAGAAAGTGGCGCTGCTTAATATATTAGATCCTGTTTCCACCCCAACGGTGGTAAAAATGGACAAGGATGTGGCTTTATTGCAAGTGCGAACACTTAAAGGAGCGACCCGCCTGATAAGGCTAACCAAACCCACCCCAAATTCTGGTTGGAAGATTGACATCACGGATGAACTCAAATCACTACAAAACTTCCTTGAGGCACAGGAAGCTCTGAGCGGACTGCAACAGCAAGCTGGAGAATTTGCGGCTTCCTGGAAGGCTTTCGACAACCAACTCGAAAAGATGGGAGGCCCTGAACCTGAACCGAAACCTCAAATTAAAGAAGCTGTTAAAAAGCCACCGGTAAAGCCGAAACGTCCCTCAAAACGGTCAAAGACACAAGAAAAGTCTCAAAAGAAAGATGGCCATTGAACCATTCGAAATGGTCTCACAGTTTCCACTTTTCTAAAAGTGGCCTGTGGTCAGTTTTTCAGCTTGTCAAGTTCAACTGTGAGGATCTCATTGACGAGTTGAGGATTTGCCTTACCTCTCGTAGCCCTCATGGTTTGGCCGACGAAAAAAGCCAACAACTGGGTTTTACCCGCCAGATAGCGTGATACCTCCTTGGGGTTATCGGCCAATATCTTTGCAATTACCTTCGTTAGTTCGGAGACATCTGAAACCTGGACCAAGCCCTTTTCCCTGACTATGTCATCTGGGGCTTTTCCAGTTCCCCACATTTCCTCAAAGACCGTCTTGCCTATTTTACCCGAAATCGTTCCATCCTCGATCATGCCTAAAAGTTTGGCCAGATTAGCCGGGTTCACCGGCGAAGATATCAATCCCGAGTCCTGACCTTTTGCGGCTCTCATGAACTCGGTCATTATCCAGTTACTGACCGCCTTTGGATTTGCAAAGATCGCAACGGTGTCTTCAAAAAACTGGGCTAGTGGGCGTTCGGCAGTCAGGACGCTAGCATCATACTCAGGTATGCCAAAATCCTTTATAAAGCGGTCCCTTTTTGCGCGAGGCAGCTCCGGCATGGCCTTTTTCATCTTTTCAACAAGTTCAGGCTCCACTTTCAGTGGCAGCAAGTCCGGGTCCGGAAAATATCTGTAATCGTGGGCCTGCTCCTTACTGCGCATAGAGACAGTTGATCCACTGGACGGGTCAAAAAGCCGGGTTTCCTGAACAATGGTTCCCCCATCCGTCAAAATTTCAGTGTGCCTTTCTATCTCGTATTCCAAACCCTTTTGGACGTTCTTGAACGAATTCATATTTTTGAGCTCGGTCTTGGTCCCCAGGGCTTGACGCCCCCTCGGTCGGATCGAAACGTTAGCGTCACAACGGAAGCTGCCTTCCTCCATATTTCCGTCACATATTCCCAGATAAACCAGTATGGACCTCAAAGACCGGAGATAGGCGGCGGCTTCTTCAGCAGTCCTCATATCTGGTTCCGAGACTATCTCGATTAGTGGCACGCCAGTTCTGTTGAGGTCCACATAGGAAACTGATTTCTTTTCGTCGTGGATGAGTTTGCCAGCGTCTTCTTCCATATGAATGCGTGTTATGCCGATTCTTTTGGTTCCTGATACAAGATCCACATCTAACCAACCGTGCTCTGCTACTGGCAATTCATACTGTGATATCTGATAGTTCTTGGGCAGGTCAGGATAATAATAGTTCTTTCTTGCAAACCTGCTGACCTCGTTGATCCTGCAGTTGCATGCAAGAGCCATCAATACGGTGTAATCCAAGGCTTTGCTGTTTAAAACCGGTAATGAGCCTGGCATCCCCAGGCATATTGGACAGGTATTTGAGTTGGGAGCGGAGCCGAATTTCGTAGTACACGAACAAAACGCCTTGGAATTGGTTAGAAGCTGGGCGTGAACTTCCAAACCTATGACTGCTTCAAATTCCATTATTACTTCCTATATAGCTGGGTGTTTCAAATGATGGTCGGTTTCTCTCTGGAAGGCGCTGACTAGCTGTACCAGTTTCGATTCCTGGAAATGCGACGCTATGATCTGCATCCCTATGGGCAGCCCATCGCTCGAGAAACCAGCTGGACATGAAATTCCAGGCAGTCCCGCCATGTTAACCGGAATGGTAAAAACATCTGTAAGATACATTTGAATTGGATCATCTATTTTTTCGCCGATCTTGAACGCGGGGGCGGGGGCGACCGGACAAAAGATACCGTCACAACCCTCAAAGGCTTTCTTAAAATCCTGGGTTATGAGAGTTCGAATCTTGGCCGCTTTAAGATAGTAGGCGTCATAGTAACACCATGAAAGAGCATAAGTCCCAAGCATTATTCGTCTCTTGACCTCAGGTCCGAAACCTTCTGCTCTGGTCCTGCAATACATATCAATCATGCCGTCAAAATTTTCAGCCCGGTGGCCATATTTAACACCGTCGTACCTGGCAAGATTCGACGAGGCCTCACAAGGGGCGATCACGTAATATGCGGCTATCCCGTAGTCCAGAGAGGGCAGGGACAGTTCGACGAATTTTACTCCGAGCTTCTCGAAAACCTTTCTAGCCTCGGTTAAACTCCGTTCGACATCCTGGTTACTTAATTTGTTAAAGAATTCAACGGGAACACCTAAAGTCATTCCTGATGGTTTTTTGTCAAGAAAGGTTGAAAAGTCAGAACGCTGAACCGGAACAGACGTCGAATCCATTGGATCATGTTTACAAAGTAAGTTCAACATGAGCGCAATGTCCTTAATATCACGGGCAAATGGACCGATCTGGTCAAGGCTGGAAGCATAAGCCACCAACCCGAATCGTGACACGGCTCCATAGGTCGGCTTCATTCCGGTGACACCACAAAAAGAGGCTGGTAGCCGTATGGAACCGCCGGTGTCAGAACCAAGAGCTACAGTAGCCTGACAACTCGCTACTGCTGCGGCGGATCCTCCACTCGAGCCACCAGGGATCCTTTCTGTATCCCATGGATTTTTGGTCGGTCCCCAACAGGAGGTTTCCGTGGATGATCCCATCGCGAACTCATCCATATTCGCGCTTCCCAAAATAACCATGCCTTCATTTTTTATTAAATTTACTACCGTAGCGTCGTAGGGGGGCGTAAAGTTGGCCAGGATTTTCGAGCCACAGGTGGTTTTCCTGGACTTTAGACACATGTTGTCCTTGATGGCTATTGGAATTCCAGTCAAAGGCCTTGCCGACCCGTCCTGAATCATTCTGTCGGCCTGCTCTGCCATTGTGACTGCGAGGTCCGGATAGACATTTACAAAAGAGTGGAGGGTGGGTTCCAGGGTGTTGATTCTTTCTAATGCGGATTTAGTGATTTCCACCGCCGAAATTTTCTTGTCTCGAAGTAGTCCTGCAAGCTCCGCAGCGGATTTTTCATGAAGGTTGGGCACCTATTTTTCCCCTTACAAAAAATAATGGACCAGTAAGTTGGTCACTCAATAATTTTGGGAACGAGAAAGGACGATCCATCGCTGGCAGGGGCATTAGCCAATGCCTCTTCGATAAGCAGGGATGGATTGACCGTGTCATCTCTCATTGGAGTAAAAAGTTCAACCGGACCAGCCATTGGTTCAACATTGTCCGTCGGCACGGCCGAGAGTGTATCCATATACTTGAGCACGTCATCAAGTTGACCCATGAACTTCATCTTCTCTTCACGGGACAGAGCCAACCTGCCGAGCGCCGCCACATAATCGACTTGATCTAATGTTATTTTCATTTCACTTGATGGTTATGGTTTAATTTTTTTAGTTTAAAACCGGATCGGGCTTAAACTTAAACCCTCAGAGCCGATTGTGTCAAGTGACGGTTGCGATTGAAAATCCCCTTTTGGCTAGATGATTTCTAATCTTCGATATGCCTATTTAGAGCCTGAGAGGTATTGGCTCCATATTAACCGAAATCCTGCCCCAGGGAACATAAGCTTCCTGAAAAGTGTCGGGGACAACGGGCCTGCTTCCGGAAATGAACTGGATTGTAAAGGTTCCCCCTTTTCGTTGAGTAAGGCGTCCCATCTAAAAGTAGTGGCGGATAAGCCAGTTTCCGGACTCAAAACAGGCTTAACAGAAAATTTTGCACTCCCTATCAGGACCTGTCCGAGCCCCAACGCTTTGGGATTACCGTGACAACTGTGACAAGGTCTGCCCGTCTCCTGTATTGTGTGAGGCGCATAAGGGTCCATGATGAGAGCCGGTTTACCTGATCCGGTTGTAGGGATGACGCTGTCGAGCATGACCGTTCCATCTGATTTGACCCACGAAACAGCATACTGTCTCATTGGTCTCATTACAGTCACTTTTCCTGAAGTGGCTAAACCTAGCGGAGGGTCTGACCACCTTCTCATTGTAAAACCCTTGAACCAGGCTCCCAACCTCGTCTGACCATTGAGCCAGTCTTTTGTCTTAGGAGGCTCCCAATCTTTTTCATCCATTGGGGGCTTAAATACTCCCCGTGGAGGGACCAGTTCCGCATAATCGCCCACAAATTTGTGAAGAATCTCCTGAGTCTGTGGATCATTGGAAGCCGCATTGATAGACCACATCCAGTATTCGGCCCTTTCATCCAGCATCAGATGGTATCCGTAGTCCTGAAAAGACCAGGCGGCGTGGCAGGCGGAGCAAGTTAACAATTTTCTGTGTTGTTCGATACGGTGAGGGGTTATATCGATTCGCAGAGCAGGAACTTTAATATCCGGTCTGCGTTTTAAAACCATTTTCCCGTCGGAGTCTTTTAAAATGAGAGGGTGATCGAGATTTACATGACAGCTTTCACACGATATTTCCGGTATTTTATCCGAGTTGATCGCATGTCCGGTCCCATGAATCTGGCCCAGCGTATGACAGTCGGCGCAAATCATGCCGGCTCGAAAATGAATATCCGCTCGAAGGAAGTGCTGTTCTGATCCGTAGATGGTGGGCGCCTGCCTGCCGTTGATGATGGGACTGCGAAAACCCCTGTTAAAATCTTTTTCGAAAAGCCCCACGTAATCGCAACCGACATGGTTCGAGTTATGACATTTCAAACAGGGAGTAACGCCAAGGTTTTTAACTATAACGTGCGAGTAAGGCCTTTTGGAGTCGGCATTGGAATAAGGAATGTGACAGGCCGAGCATCCTTTGCCTCTCTGTTCTCCGGGACGCTGGGAACCTTTTGTATTAAGGTGACATCGCAGGCAGGACCTTCGCAGAAGGTCGTCACCAAGGTTTCCCAGAACAGCTTTTGTTGTTGTCGAAACATTGGGGACAGTGGACGAGGTTTTTTCGGTGACGTCCGAGGATGGAAATTCAAGTTTTGGCAGTGGAATCTGCCTGAGACCGGAAAGCCCTCTTACGCCGAACAGGGGACCAGCCGTATCCTGAGATCCAAAAGCGTATCTTGTGTGGTTTATCAGTTTCGGAGCCAGCGCCATTGGTGAATGTTGAACGTTGTATGCCTCTCTGGGGTGACACTTGCCGCACGTTTGACCAACATGATCCAAATCACCGGGGTCGCCTATTAGACCGTCGTGAGCCCTATCTTTTTCGAAGGCCCGAATATTCCCCTTGTGACAGATTTCACAAGAGAACGCATGGCGCTCATCCATTTCGGAGTTTTGAGGGTGGCATTTCACACATGATCCCGAGTCAGGACAGGGAATTCTGGTGAATTCTGCCGGGGATTCTCCCCACCAATCCGGATAAAGGGTCTTTGGAGCGGAAGAACCGATCCCATTTAAAGAGGGATTTAGCTTTAATCCATCTGCCTTGGAAATGCTGGACGCACACAAAATTGCAGCCAACAAAATTATGCCGGGCAAGACGAAAAGCAATTTGCGCGTGACTATCCTCCGGGAAAGCAACGCGACCCTATTACCTGAGTTGCGAAATAATCCGCTGCAATTGAGCGGTCGGTAGCGCTCCTCCGGTTGGATTGTTTCTCGCAAAATTTATGAGAATTCCCTGAACGGCAGCCAATGCCTTAGGATAATTAGGATGTTGTGGAGGAATTCCATTTAATGCGAGGATGTGGGTAGCAGCCTCCCCTTCGCGACCTGGGACAAGGTTAAGAGGATTGGGCCACACAAATTTCGGCTTTCGCGCTTCAGGTTGTGGTGGAGGTCCAGGTTGCCTGACCTCACGGGGAGTTGGTCGGTGTTCCTGAGCTGGAGCTTCTTGCTTGGCCGGAGCCGGAGAGGCTTCAGGTGCAGCGGCTTTGGACCCGGAGCAATAATCGTAATTTCTAAAACATTTCAGCTTGCATTGTTCCGTGTAGTAGTCATCATAACCTGACTTCTTGCAACATTCGTCGCACTGCTCACGAGTCTGCCGAAAAGGCGCCTGACTGTTGGCGTCATTCATGGAGGCGGTTAACAAGACCAATTCCATCACAAAGACCAAAAGAGCTAACGACGCTGATCTTTTTGATATTCCCGGTTTAATCGCCAAAGGTTTATCAGTTTCGGAGCCAGCGCCATTGGTGAATGTTGAACGTTGTATGCCTCTCTGGGGTGACACTTGCCGCACGTTTGACCAACATGATCCAAATCACCGGGGTCGCCTATTAGACCGTCGTGAGCCCTATCTTTTTCGAAGGCCCGAATATTCCCCTTGTGACAGATTTCACAAGAGAACGCATGGCGCTCATCCATTTCGGAGTTTTGAGGGTGGCATTTCACACATGATCCCGAGTCAGGACAGGGAATTCTGGTGAATTCTGCCGGGGATTCTCCCCACCAATCCGGATAAAGGGTCTTTGGAGCGGAAGAACCGATCCCATTTAAAGAGGGATTTAGCTTTAATCCATCTGCCTTGGAAATGCTGGACGCACACAAAATTGCAGCCAACAAAATTATGCCGGGCAAGACGAAAAGCAATTTGCGCGTGACTATCCTCCGGGAAAGCAACGCGACCCTATTACCTGAGTTGCGAAATAATCCGCTGCAATTGAGCGGTCGGTAGCGCTCCTCCGGTTGGATTGTTTCTCGCAAAATTTATGAGAATTCCCTGAACGGCAGCCAATGCCTTAGGATAATTAGGATGTTGTGGAGGAATTCCATTTAATGCGAGGATGTGGGTAGCAGCCTCCCCTTCGCGACCTGGGACAAGGTTAAGAGGATTGGGCCACACAAATTTCGGCTTTCGCGCTTCAGGTTGTGGTGGAGGTCCAGGTTGCCTGACCTCACGGGGAGTTGGTCGGTGTTCCTGAGCTGGAGCTTCTTGCTTGGCCGGAGCCGGAGAGGCTTCAGGTGCAGCGGCTTTGGACCCGGAGCAATAATCGTAATTTCTAAAACATTTCAGCTTGCATTGTTCCGTGTAGTAGTCATCATAACCTGACTTCTTGCAACATTCGTCGCACTGCTCACGAGTCTGCCGAAAAGGCGCCTGACTGTTGGCGTCATTCATGGAGGCGGTTAACAAGACCAATTCCATCACAAAGACCAAAAGAGCTAACGACGCTGATCTTTTTGATATTCCCGGTTTAATCGCCAAAGGCTTGCTCATCATTTGTCATCTCCACGCGCCAATGATGTCGTTAAAAATCGGCTTTTCTTTCTGCCCGTCAACTTGATGAATGGTTCCAGCCCAGTTTACTAAAATGATCGCAATACACAAGTTTAACGGAGTTTTCACTTTTTGTCCGTACCTTTAAGCAGGCTGCAGCGCTTATCTGAGGTAACGTAACTCAAATGCTTCTTCCACCCGGCAAGTGGTTTACTTCCAGATTCATACATTCGTTCCCATTTGTCGTCAATGGGGTCCCAAACCAAAGACTTATAGCTGAAACTGTTTTCTCTCTTAAAGTAGATCGTTAAAGACCATTCCTCGGTTGTGGAATCACAGCATAGTGTCGCATAAAATGATTTATTTTCCCTTTTTAACACATCCATCGCCAGTTTCTTGATTCGATTTACATATTTTGTGTGGTCATGTTTTTTAAAAGAAGGCTGTTTGTCTAACGAAGTCATCCAATCGCTGTCTTTGGACTCTTTCATTTTCACATCGCCGGGTTTGTCTCCCTTAATTTGTTCCGACTCGGGGGGAACCTTTCCTTTTTCGGATCCTACAAGACGTTTGGGGGCCTTGTCCTCGCCGGCTGAACCCTCGTTGCCGGAATTGGGTAGGGATTGGGCGCGCTTGGCGGAATGTGCGTCAAGAACATTTGATTCAGATGTGGCTTTTTCTCCTTTCTTGTCTTTTGCCTTTGATTGGGGCTGATCCTTTTCCTTCTCACTATTTGAGTTTGGCGACGAATCGTTGGCTCTTGCGGCCAGTCTAGGTTTGATTAGTGTTGATTCAGATTTCGTAGGCTTTGCGGATTTGTCATTCGTCTTGTCGGCCTTGAAGAATTTGGACGCGCAGCCAGCTGAAATAGTGATAGTGAGGATGGATAGTATCGCGAGTTTTATTAACAGACAACTTCGTTTGTATTTTGTGGATTTAACTATGTAAAATACCTTCAGGAGCATGAGGGAAATAATGCGCTCCGATCTGAATGACGATTTGCGGACTTATTCATAAAACGCGGCCTATTGGTAATATTTTTCCGGATAAAACGCAACAAATTCAATGGAAAATGACCCCACTCGCTTCTCCGCTTTGAGCGCACAAGTCACCTTACGCATGACCGAACAGACAGAAATGAAGAAGGCGCCCATTGAGCGCCTTTTCCTGTAAAAAAAAATATCAAAGTCAATTTTATTAGGTTCTTCCAATTGATTTTAAATAACTTAGTTAGTCTCGCTTGTCGAGCGGGGGATAAATATCTGACTGAACAGTACATTCTGGTTGCTTGGAGGTCTCGGGACCTTTAAGTCCGACCTTCCTGAATATGGATATGCATGTCGTTCCAATCCATTTCCGCGGCAGGACTTTTTCTGTAAGCCATACGAGAATAAAAACTATGGCGGCGACAATGCCGGCTGAAATTATGAAAGAAACTAAAGCGGCCAGTCCAGCTAGTAACAGCAGAAAATAAAATGGGAAGAAAAATCCATAAAAGAATCCTCTACCTACCCTGATTACAACATCCTCATCTTCTTCCCTTCCCAGTATGTCATCAAATATGTTTACGAAGAAATTTTTTCTATAGTAACTTAATCCCCCGCTGATTATCCCAAGAATAATCATCCCAATTAATTTCCAGAACATCTTTTCCTCCCTCAAAATATTAAGTGGGTTCAGAATGTGGAACCGCATTCACTCTGAAAATGAAAGACAAAGCCAGCCTTGACCAAATAATCAAAGCTAATAATTACTACCAAAATTTACTGGAAACAAGAGATTACTTGCGAGACTTTTTCCTCGCTTTCCTGGCTTCCTTATTTTTCTTGCGTTGTTTTTCAAGGTTTTTCCTGGATACCTGCTTTGCCTGTTTGACCTCCGGAAGACCAAATGGATTGTCCGGTGTAGGCGCCGCGGGTGAGTCTCCTCCCATGAGGTTTCCCAGACCACCGCTAAACATACGCTTCAAGCCCTTCATCCTCTTCCATCGACCGCGAAGTTTTCCGCCCCCCATCGCGCTCATGAGATCACGCATATCTTTGAATTTCGTGAGCAGGTCCCGAACCTCAGTTTCCTTGCGACCCGAACCCTTTGATATCCTGCTAATTCGACTATCATTTAGCAGATCAGGGGCCTCACGTTCACCTGGAGTCATGGAGTTGATCATGGATTCAATTTTGACCAGTTCATAATCGTCGAAATTCGCCTGGGCCGGCATCCCACCTTGAAAGAACGGGAGTTTTTCAACCACATCTTTCAGTGGCCCCATCTTTTTAATCGTTCGGATCTGGGATAGGAAATCGTTGAATGTGAAATGGCCCTGAAGCATGCGCACAGCGTCTTCTTCCGCCTTCTTTTCATCAACTACTTCCTCGAAATCTTTTACTAATCCTACAACATCTCCCAAACCGAGAATACGGGAGGCCAACCCTTCAGGTCGAAACTCCTCGATTCTGTCAAGACCCTCACCCATGCCAAGGAATTTGATTGGTAACCCAGTTGACTCCTTTATGGAAATTGCGGCGCCGCCTCTAGCGTCACCATCGAGTTTGGTGAGGATGAAACCGGTAAGTTTGATGCTTTCATTGAAGGCCTTTGCGACGTTAACTGATTCCTGGCCAATCATGGCGTCGCAAACCAGAAGCACATTGTCCGGGGCAGTTAGATCCTCGATCCTGTGGAGTTCAGCCATCAGGTTTGCGTCGACCGTCAATCGTCCTGCCGTATCGAAGATAGCGACATCACATCCGATATCCTGAGCCTTCGACATTGCCGTTTTACAAATCTCTGGTGGACTTGAGTCGCCGTTTGAATGAACCGGGATGTTTAAATCTCGACCCAGTTTCTTGAGTTGTTCTACGGCAGCGGGTCTATAAACGTCAGCAGCTACCAACATCGGCCTTTT
>JAMCYH010000259.1 GCA_023474025.1 Deltaproteobacteria bacterium | reverse complement strand
ATTAGAAACTGGCTCAGAAACCGTAACACCATTGAGTTCTTGGGTATCTGGGAGCATCTTAACAACCCGGATTTTAATTCCGTCGAATTCGACGGGTTTAGAAGACAAGCCGGCCTTAACAGTTTTACATTAACCCGATTGAACCAAATAGCCATTCAACAAATGAAGCTACTTGTTGACGATGGCGCTCTGAAAAGACTCAAAGGGGGAAATAACCGGGACAGATGATACTGATCGACGAGAGGAAAGAAAAACGTCAATAACATTGACGGCTCGAAAGTCTTCGAGAGTTCCCGATGGGAAGCGCTGATTGTGGCTTCAATGGGTTCTGGAAATTCCCGGAGCAATTTATCGCTCTCAACGTCAGAAAAGATTTCTATACGCCCAAGGGACTATAAGCAACAATGTCTTGCCTAAGGCCGATGAAGACACATTTGGGATCTGGAATATGGTGAAAATCCAGCTCAAACAGCCTAGCTAATGATCGAAAATACCTTTCATGGAACAAGATGCGACGGGCTTCAGCCAGGAGAGAATTGCGCAGAAAGCTATAATCGCCCCCGGGAAAGCCTGCTAACAATTACCATGAAAAACGGAGAAGCGTCGATGAAAACAGAAGTCATGGCAGTATTTCTGATCATGACGCCGATTTTGTGCCTGGCTCAAACTACAGACATAAGGAACAGCTACGGTGACCTGGTTGGGACCAGGCGCTACGATCGGTCAACCGGTGACATGGAATTCCGCGACCAATATGGCGACCTGAAATACACCGGCAAACGTAACGACAATGGTTACGAAATACGGGACAGTTACGGCGATCTGAAATGGACGGAGCAATCGGAAGACTGATTGCGGTCATTCCGGCATTCTGGAGTAGCAGACAAGAATGTGGCTGCGTGACGTTTTCTACTTGAAAGGTCGACCTGCAATATGGCAGTTTATAAAAGCATCGTAAAAAATCAGTCATACCACTCGCTATAATTGTGTTGGGGCCATTTTTTTTGGAAAGGGTGTTCGTGCGCGATTGCGAGAATCAAGCTAAGCCGTGATTTCGGAGTAGTCCGCAGATGAAAATTATAGATAACATCAATCACTTACTTGGTGATGACTTGAAGGCCGCTATCAAGCCCAAAAGCAGATTGAAGATTGCGGCGTCGTGCTTTTCAATTTACGCCTATGAAGCCCTCAAGTCAGAGCTAGCTAAGATTCAATCCTTGGAATTCATCTTCACCGCTCCGACATTCGTCCCCAGTGAGGTAACCGACAAGCTTCGTAAGGAACGTCGAGAGTTTTTCATCCCCAAGCTGGATCGGGAACGCAGTCTTTACGGTTCAGATTTTGAAATCCAGTTACGCAATAGACTCACCCAACGTGCGATCGCCAGGGAATGCGCAGAATGGATGCGCCGTAAAGCAACGTTTCGTTCTAATAAAACCAAGGCTCCTATGCAGCAATTTGCCTGCATTCGGGGAGAGCATGGCGAAACAGCGTATATGCCGTTGCATGGCTTCACAGCTGTCGACATCGGCTACCAGAAAGGTGACGCTGTATCCAATATTGTCAATCGTTTTGACGAGGCTCCTTTTACGACAACCTATATCCAACTTTTTGACCAAATCTGGAACGATTCTGAAAAACTCCAGGATGTCACCTCTAGTATCTGTGATCACATTGAGTCAGTCTATCAGGAGAACTCGCCAGAGCGAATTTATATGCTGATACTGTACAATATCTTCAAGGAATTCCTTAATGAAATCGACGAGGATGTTCTTCCCAATGACCGGACCGGCTATCTAGACACACTTGTGTGGAATAAACTTTTTAATTTTCAGCGTGATGCCGCAATTGGGATCATCAATAAGCTCGAAACCTATAACGGCTGCATCCTGGCTGATAGTGTGGGGCTGGGGAAAACCTTTACCGCCCTTGCTGTAATTAAGTACTACGAGCTTCGAAATCGAGCGGTACTCGTCCTATGCCCCAAAAAACTAGCTGACAACTGGCTAAATTTTAATAGCAATCTCAAAACCAACATGTTTGCCAAGGACCGATTCAATTATGATGTCCTATGTCATACAGACCTATCTCGCAACTCGGGCCACTCATTCGGCATTCCTCTAAATCGAGTAAACTGGGGGAACTATGACTTAGTAGTTATTGATGAATCCCACAATTTTCGCAACAACGACGCATACAAGGACAGAGAAACAAGATATCAAAAGTTGATGAATAAGGTGATTTGCGCCGGAGTCAAGACAAAGGTTTTGATGCTTTCCGCCACTCCGGTCAACAACCGATTCAGCGATTTGCGAAACCAGTTGGCGCTCGCATACGAGGGAGATTCTGAAAACTTAAGTAAGAAATTGCGTAGTGAAAAATGCGTGGAAGAGATATTTCGCAGCGCACAGTCCGCCTTCAATGCGTGGTCTAAGCTGCCCCTGGAGGAGCGAACAGCTAAAGCAATCCTGGATTCCTTAGATTTCGATTTTTTCGAGTTGCTGGACAGCGTTACTATTGCTCGCTCAAGAAAACACATCCAAACGTTTTACGACACAAGAGACATTGGGCAGTTTCCGAAAAGACTTAAGCCTATTTCATACCATTGCCGACTAACCGAACGAGGTGATGTGTTTGGTTTTAATGATATATTTGAGCGACTATCACTGCTCAAACTGTCCGTTTACGCTCCAATCAGCTACGTCTTGGCGAGCCGACGCAAAAAATATGAGGATCTGTATGACACTCAGGTAAGCGGTGGCAAAGGAACGCTCAAGCAGTCCGACCGTGAGCGAAGTTTACAAGCGCTCATGACAACTAATCTTCTCAAAAGGCTCGAAAGTTCCGTTCAATCATTTAGACTTACCCTGAAGAGCCTTCAAGAGAACCATGTCCAGACAATGGCAAAAATCAGATCATTCAAACAATCTGGAAGCGGAACTGTCATGGACTGGACGGAACGGCTAGAGACATTGGAGGCCGATGAAGACGATGTGCCGGTGCTGGGAGAAGACCAGATTGGAAGCAAGATCAAAATAAATTTGGCCGATATGGATTTGCAGTCCTGGGAATATGATCTGTCTGCTGACCTCGCTATCATCAACGAATTGCTGGCCTCCATGAGCAAAATCTCTCCTGAAGATGACTCCAAACTCCAACAACTTAAAAACCTGATTCTAAACAAAATTGCGAATCCTATTAATGATGGAAATAAAAAGGCGCTAATATTCACGGCCTTTGCAGACACAGCCAATTACCTTTACGATAATTTGGCAAGCTTTATGTTGAACACAAAAAGTGTGCATACCGGAAGGGTCACAGGCAAGGACGCTCCAAAATCCAGCCTCAAGAAGCGTTATGATTTTCAATCACTGTTAACTCTATTTTCACCACTTTCTAAAGAAAAGAATCTTGTGATGCCTGACGATCCAGGAGAAATAGACATACTCATCGGCACTGATTGTATTTCCGAGGGCCAAAACCTTCAAGACTGCGACTATTTGATCAATTATGACATTCACTGGAACCCGGTTCGCATCATTCAGCGCTTTGGACGTATAGACCGAATTGGCTCACGCAATAAAACAGTTCAACTTGTAAATTTCTGGCCTGACATCACGCTTGATGAGTACATTAATCTCAAGGAAAGAGTCGAAAACCGTATGATGATCGCAGACGTGTCAGCTACAGGGGATGATAACGTGCTGACCTCTCAGAGTAGCGAAGTCTCTTACAGGAAGGAGCAGCTTCGTCGCCTGCAAAATGAAGTTATTGAACTCGAAGATGTCAAAACCGGCGTATCTATTACCGATCTAGGCCTAAACGATTTCCGAATGGATCTTCTAAACTACGTCAAAGACCATGAGGATATCGAGATTGCCCCAAAAGGCATGCATACGGTAGTTCCAGCTCAACCTCATTTAGATCTTGATCCTGGGGTCATCTTTGCATTACGCAACCTCAACGACAGCGTGGACCTTAATCAGCACAACCGTTTACATCCTTATTATTTGATCTATGTGGGCAGGAATGGCCAAATGATCGCCAATCACTCAGAGGTGAAAAAGCTACTCGACCTTGTGCGGGCGACCTGTAAAGGTCAGCCTGACCCAATACAGGATGTATGCCGATTATTCAACGAACAAACAGAGGATGGCCGCAACATGACTGATTACTCCAATCTTCTGGGGGCGGCAATTCGGTCTATGATTGACGTTCAGCAGGACAAGGATCTGGACAGCCTTTTTTCGGGTGACAAAACTACTGCTCTCTTGAATGTGATTTCGGGGTTAAATGATTTCGAACTCATCGCCTTTATAGTCATACAGGAGCAAGGATGATTACTCCGCTCTTCGAATACCCCAAGAGCGCCGCTTTTGGTCGAGTACTTCCGAAAAACAAAATTTATGAGCACAGTAACCCCACGACTAAGGTGAGACAGCTTTTCATTCGTCAGGTGGAGCAAATAGTTTGGCAATACAAGTTAGCCCCAGAGACGATCAATCTTACAGCAGTTCCCTCAGTTCGAGAAATCCAGATTTTCAGTGTCGCTCTGAAGGAAGAAGAACTGAGAGGAGAAGTCTTAGAATGCATTGACAGAGCCATCCCTTTCCCGATTTTCTTTGAATTGCATTACGAAAATCGAATCAAGAGTGTTGCTGCTTACAAGCGACCAAGCGAATCGGATGGATCAAAATGGGTGATTAGCAATTACTTTGAGACTTCCTGGCTGACCGATGACGCGGCCCGTAACTCTCTGCCACTGGTTCTGGACCTTGGATGCCTATACGAAAGGCTCCTGGAACCTTTAATGCCTTTCCCATCCCGCCCTGGAGAAGGATTGAAGGCTACTGTGGACAGAATGGAACAGATAGAGCGTAAAAATCGGGAGGTTGAGAAATGTGAAGCCCTGTTAAGAAGAGAAAAACAGTTTAATCGAAAAGTGGCCATAAATGCGGAACTGCGTATCCTGAAACAGGAACTGAAAGGACTGACTCTATCAAATCAGATTCGATTCAACTGATGAGGAACCGCTTTGACTCGCTCAGCCAGCATATCCCAGATGAAAATGTGGAATTCTGGTTCGCCCGCGACCTAATGGAGCCACTTGGATACGCTCGTTGGGAGAACTTCCAGGCGGCGATAAAGCGAGCCATAGAGTCTTGTGAAACAACAGGTTACGACCCGGACAACCATTTTCGTGGCGTCACGAAAATGGTCAGACTGGGCAGCGACGAAAAGCAGCTCGAAAAACAGTCTGAGAAATTGCCTAAACCGAAGGAAGAGAACTGATATGGAAAAAATGAAATTACACTCGCCGAACCTGACTCAGGAGAACATCGCCCGCATTCGCGACCTGTTTCCCGGTTGTGTGACCGAGGCCCCTGGCGAAGAAGGCCGGTTAAAGCTTTTGATTGATTTCGATCAGCTCCGCCAAGAGCTTAGCCAGTCGATAGTTGAAGGGCCTCAGGAAAGATATCACTTGAACTGGCCGGGCAAACGTCAGGCGCTGTTGACCGCCAACGCCCCCATTGCCAAAACTTTGCGGCCGTGCAGGGAAGAGAGTGTTGATTTTGACACCACGAAGAACCTGTTCATCGAAGGGGATAATTTGGATGCTTTGAAACTCCTGCAGGAAACGTATCTTGGCAAAATCAAGATGATCTATATTGATCCACCATATAACACGGGAAATGACTTCCTATACAAAGACAATTTTGCTCAAAGCTCTGAAAAGTTCTTACGTGATTCATTTCAGAAAGATGATGAAGGAATGCGGTTGCTTGCGAACACATCGGCCACTGGTCGCTTCCACTCCAATTGGCTATCGATGATGTACTCCCGGCTTTTTCTGGCGAGAAATTTGCTGCGGGAGGATGGGATAATATTTGTGAGCATCGATGATAATGAGGTACACAATCTTCGGGCGATAATGACCGAAATATTCGGTGAGAAGAATTTCATCGTCCAATTCATTTGGAAGAGTAAAAGTGGTGGGGCTAATGACAGCAAATTTGTAGCAGTTGATCACGAGTATGTGATTGCGTTCTCGAGGAATTCAGAAAAACTTGTCTTGAATATGGATAAGGACGCAACTGTAACTACGAGTTACAATCTTTCCGACGAACGGGGGCTTTACTCTCTGGACAGGTTGGACAAGCAGAGCCTCGGGTATATCCAGAGCCTTGACTTCCCAATCGAAGGACCAGACGGAAAGATTTATGCCGTATTGCACAAAGATCCAAACAACAAAGTCGCCAGGTGGCGTTGGGGCAAGGATACGGTTCGTGAACGTTACGACGAACTAGTTTTCAAGGATGGATTCGTCTATACGAAGAATTACAAAAAAGAAGGGGCTATTCCAAGGTCTTTGCTCATCCAGGAAAGATTCGGCCGGACGCGAACAGGCAAGACGGATTTTGCAGCCCTAATGCCTGCCATACCGTTTGACAACCCAAAGCCTCCAAAGCTTATCAAATTCCTGCTTCAAATTGTCACGTCTCAGGACGACCTGATATTAGATTTTTTTGCAGGATCGGGCACTACGGCGGATGCCCTCATGCAAGTGAATTCAAAAGATAATGGTCAAAGAAAATTCATTCTGATTCAACTCCCGGAACCATGTGACAAAAAGTCTGACCTCATAAAAAAAGGTTTTAACACAATTGCAGACATTGCCAAGGAGCGAATTCGCCGTGTAGGCCGCAAGATCAAAGAAGGCTCAACTATTCCTATTCATAATCAAGACATCGGGTTCCGGATCCTCAAAGTGGACACATCAAATATGGAAGACGTCTACTACACCCCTGACACTTTCGAACAAGACCTCGTTTCCATAATGGCCGGAAATATAAAGTCTAACCGCACCGCGGCGGATCTTTTATTCCAGGTATTGCTCTATTGGGGCGTAGATTTGACTCTGCCAATCAGTGAACAAGTCATTAATGGGAAAACCGTGTTTTATGTAGATAGCAATTCTTTGGTGGCATGTTTCGACATGTATATAGACGAATCACTGATCACAAAATTGGCTCGGGCAAAACCTTTGCGAGTTGTTTTCAGGGATGACGGTTTTCAATCTGACACCGCGAAGATTAACGCCGAACAAATATTCAGACAACTATCCCCAAATACTGAAATGAAGTCGATATAAGGAGAGCAATCGTAACCATGGACAAACTCAAAATGCATTCCCCCAATTTGACTCAGGACAACATCGCACGGATTCGTGAATTATTTCCAGGTTGTGTCACTGAAGCAGCAAATGAGGACGGAAACATAAGACTCTACATCGATTTCGATCAGTTGAGACAGGAACTTAGCGATTCTTTGATAGAAGGCCCACAGGAAAGATACCATCTGAATTGGCCAGGCAAACGGCAAGCTCTGCTCACTGCAAACGCTCCAATTGCCAAAACTTTGCGGCCATGTCTAGAAGAAAGTGTAAATTTTGATACCACTCAAAATCTTTTTATAGAGGGTGATAATCTGGATGCCTTAAAACTTCTCCAGGAAACTTACCTCGGCAAAGTTAAGATGATTTATATCGACCCTCCTTACAACACGGGGAACGACTTCATTTACAAAGACAATTTTGTGCAAAACGTAGAGGGTTTTCTGAGAAGGTCAAACCAGAAGGATGAAGAAGGCAATAGGTTGGTAGCAAACACGGACAGCAATGGCAGATTTCATTCGGATTGGCTTAACATGATGTATCCCAGGCTCAAGTTGGCGAGAACTCTGTTACAAGATGATGGGGTTATTCTAATTAGTATTGATGACGGGGAACAAGCAAATCTAAAGAAGGTTTGCAATGAGATTTTTGGTGCGGACAATTTTATTGGATTCTTTATATGGAAATCTAGAGTTAGCGAAGATACGCGGGCAAAGACTGGCTTATCAACAGATCATGAATACATAGACTGTTACAAAAATGTTGACGGCTCCTTAAGAGGAGCAGAAAAAGATTTAGATAAATTTGATAACCCGAATAATGATCCTCGTGGCCCCTGGCGCAACGCAGATATCACCGGCTTGGCCACAAAAGATAAGCGCCCTAACCTTCATTATGATCTAATTGATCCAAGCACGGGAATCAATTATGGCTGCCCGCCTAAAGGTTGGCGGTTCGATCCCAATACCATGGCCGATAAGATATCTGAAGGCAGAATAATTTGGCCAAATTCAGCTAACGGTAGGCCTCGCCAAAAGTTATTCCTCAATGAGATGGAGAGCATCTTTAAAAACATATCCTCTGTAATTCAAACCGTTTCCACTTCTGACGGAACTCGAGAATCAAATGCTTTACTCGGTGAAGGTGCTTTTGATTTTCCTAAACCAACCCGGCTTATAGAATTATTTGTGGAACAGGTTACGACTGATCAATCCACAGTCGTGGATTTTTTTGCAGGTTCTTCTGTCACGGCCAATGCAGTAATGAATCTTAATCAAAGAGACGGTGGCAACCGCCATTTTATAATGGTCCAACTGCCAGAACCATGCAATGAAAAATCAGAAGCGTACAAGGCCGGATATAAAAACATTCCTGAAATAGCCAAAGAACGTATCCGCCGCGCCGGTAAAAAAATCCTTGAGGGAACATGCCACGAAAACTGGAACAAAGACGTTGGCTTCCGAGTGCTTAAGGTCGACACATCCAACATGGAAGATGTGTACTATACTCCCGACACCATCAAGCAAAGTCAGCTAACACTCCTCACCGACAACATCAAACCTCACCGCACGTCCGAGGACCTACTATTCCAAGTGCTGCTCGATTGGGGAGTCGATTTGTCCCTGCCTATCCGCAAAGAAAAAATCCAGGGCAAGTTAGTTTTCTTTGTGGACGAAAACGCCTTGGTAGCCTGCTTCGATCCAAAGGTGAACGAAGAGCTAGTCAAGGAACTGGCAAAATATAAACCATTACGAGTAGTGTTCCGTGACAACGGTTTTGCATCCGATGCTGTAAAGATCAATGTTGAGCAGATATTCAAACAGCTCTCACCTAACAGTGAAGTCAGATCAATATGAAGAATCAAACCCTCGAAACAGCAAATCCTAAAGGTGAGCTTTTGATCTATCAAGCGGACGACGGCAAGGTAAATCTTGAGGTGCGGCTCGAAGATGAAACGGTTTGGCTGACCCAGCAATTGATCGCGGAACTGTTTCAAACAAGTAAGCAGAACATAAGTCACCACATCCAAAGTATTTTTGAGGAAGGAGAGCTGCTGCCGCAAGGAACTGTCAAAAAATATTTGACAGTTCGACGGGAAGGGCATCGAGACGTCCAACGTGAACTCGAGTACTACAATCTGGACATGATCATTTCCGTTGGTTACCGTGTGAAGAGCCTGATCGCCACCCGCTTCCGCATCTGGGCTACCCAGCGGCTAAAAGAGTACATCGTCAAGGGATTTTTGCTAGATGATGAACGGCTTAAAAACCCACCGGTAAAGGGATCGACTATTCCTGACTATTTCGATGAAATGCTAAGCCGGATCCGTGATATCCGTGCCAGCGAACGGAGAATGTACCTGCGAGTGAAGGAAATCTTCACTATGGCAGCGGATTACGAACCAACATGGGGAGAAACAACGAGATTCTTCAGTATCATCCAGAACAAGCTTCATTTTGCCGCCACCGGCATGACGGCCGCTGAGCTAATTTCGTCGCGAGCCGACCATCGAATGCCTAACATGGGCCTCACTACTTGGCACGGCAGCGAGGTTCGCAAAACTGATGTTATCACGGCTAAAAACTATCTTAAAGAAGAGGAAATCGATGAACTTAACCGAATTGTAGTGATGTGGCTCGATTTTGCTGAGGATCAGGCCAAACGGCGAAAACAGGTGTTCATGAAGGACTGGGAAGAAAAACTTGATGAATTCCTTCGCTTCAACGACCGCAGGATACTTCCCGACGCCGGTAAAGTTAGTAAAGAGACTGCCGCAGACCATGCCAGAACCGAATACGACAAATTCGAGATTCGTCGAAGGGAATTTAAGGAGTCAATGTCTGAGGCCGATTATGTAAAACAGTTGGAAGAAGCCTCTAAACAGTTACCGGTCCTAAAAAGGAAAGAATTAGACGATGTGTAGAACCCAATTAAATTCCGAGAATGTAATTATTATTTCAGTTTGCCTGCCTTCAATCAAAATGGAGGTGTTGGGATGAAACTGAAATTCAAAATACAGCCCTACCAAACCAACTCTGTAGAGTCGGTGATTGATTGTTTTGCGGGTCAAGTGAATACCGCCGCAATAAAGTACCGTATTGATCCCGGGAGAGAAAACCTTCTATGGGATCAGATCGGATTCAAAAACCAAGATATACAACTGACAGACGAACAGCTTATCAAGAATATCCAGGAGGTTCAGAGGCGTCAAAACATCCCCATTTCTCACAAGCTCATTGCCAATAAACTTTGCGCTTCCAAAGTAAACCTCGACGTTGAGATGGAAACCGGCACAGGTAAGACTTACTGCTACATTAAGACGATCTTTGAGATGAGCAAGCGCTACGGTTGGTCTAAGTTTATAGTCGTCGTGCCCAGCATTGCAATTCGGGAGGGGGTATTCAAATCCTTTCAAATTACGACGGACCACTTTTCCGAAAGTTACGGGAAAAAGGCACGTTTTTTCATTTACAATTCCAAACAACTTCATCACCTAGAAAGCTTTTCCTCAGATGCCGGCATAAACGTCATGATCATTAACATTCAGGCTTTTAATGCCACCGGCAAGGATAATCGCCGCATTTATGAAGAATTGGACGATTTCCAATCCAGAAAACCCATAGACGTGATCAGCAGTAACAGGCCTATTCTAATTTTAGATGAACCTCAAAAGATGGAAGGAGAAAAAACCGTCAAATCTTTAGCAGCCTTTAAGCCACTAATGATACTCCGATATTCGGCAACGCACCGCACCAATCATAATAAGATCCATCGTCTTGACGCATTGGACGCCTACAATCAGAAGCTAGTAAAGAAGATCGCTGTTAGAGGTGTTGGAGTCAAAGGGTTGAGCGGAACAAGCGCTTACATGTATTTGCAATCAATAGATATTTCTGCCAAAGCTCCTATTGCCCGTATGGAGATTGAAGTAAAGCAGGGTACTGGAATAAAGAGAGTTATCAAACGTCTGGGGATGGGCCGAAATCTTTTTACAGAGTCCAATGAACTCAACCAATATAAGGGCTTTGTTATTCGAAACATAGACGCGAACAAAAATGTAGTTGAATTCACGAATGACAACAATCTTGA
>JAMCYH010000058.1 GCA_023474025.1 Deltaproteobacteria bacterium | reverse complement strand
TGAAGGATGGCCAGTTCAGCATCTGTCATCACTTAGGCGGCAACCCGTTCGGAAGCCTGATAATTGCCTTTTAATTTCTGAAGAGCGGCCCTTTCTATCTGACGCGCACGTTCTCTTGTTACTCCGAAATGTTTTCCCAATTCTTTCAAAGTCTCCGGTTCATCCGACAATATTCGTTTTTCCACTATATATCGTTCACGAGGATTCAGTCTTTCTACTGCCTCTTCAACCCATTTTCTTAGGTTTTCAAGCTCTTGTCTGTTGGCCAGTTCCAACTCTTGATCGGCCGAATCATCTCTAAGCGTGTCTGCAAAAGAATCCCTGGAACTATCACCTAGCATTTCATCAAGCGAAAGGTCCCTGGATTTAAGCCTTGCAGCCATGTCGATGACCTCATCCTCTGTGACATTTATACGGTCAGCAAGTTTCGACACGTTATCCAAATGTATATCAAAATCAGTAGCTTCGGGAAGGTCACCAACGCGATAAAAAAGTTTTCTTTGAGCCTGGGTGGTACCCATTTTTACCATGGACCATGATCTGATTATGTGGTTCTGAATGTATGCTTTTATCCACCAAACCGCGTAGGAGATCAGGCGATAACCTTTTTCCGGGTCGAATTTCTCAACCGCTTTTATCAAACCTATGTTCCCCTCCTGGACTAGATCCATCAACTTTATTCCATAATTGCGGTATCCAAGGGCCACTTTAATGACGAACCGCAGGTTGGAAGTTATTAGATCATTTACCGCCTGAGCATCTTGGCTATTCCTGTATCTATTAGCCAACTCAATCTCCTGTTCTCTATTCAGAAGGGGATAACGCTCTATCTCGTTTAGGTAAACCTTTAAATCTTCAGCTTCAGACCAATAATTCATATTGACCTCCCCTTTTTTATTAATTGGCTACAATTATTTTGATGCCTATAGATGGAAAAGGTTTCAATTGGTGAAGATAAAATGGAATTTAGGCAGACGGAAAACATCAAAAGGATTGTTCGTTATCCGCCTGCCTGAGGGAATTGGCTGGTTATCAATCTACTGGTTAATGTCCTGATTAGACCATTTCATTTCTTTCATTCTTCAGGACAACTATGATCTTTTTGCGGTTTTTCCTCTTCAGATTCCACTTCTTCGCCTTCTTCGAATTCCCTGATACCGCGCGCAAGATCTTCAAGTTTTTGATTTACGAGGCAATTGATTGTTCCTTCAGGATAAATTCCGTTTTCATCCTTTGAACCCGCGGGTATTCCGGTCAACAATTCTATTCCAACATCTACGTGATCAATCTGCCAGATGCTGAACTGGCCATCTTTCACAGCTTCAATCACTTCCGAATTTAAGGCAAGGTCCCCAATGTTGGATTTGGGAATCATTACACCCTGGCGACCTGTCAAGCCCATGGATTTACAAACTTTAAAAAATCCCTCGATTTTCTGATTTACTCCTCCTATAGCTTGAACTTCACCATTCTGGTTTACACTACCCGTTACAGCTACACCTTGATCAATGGGGATTCCCGACAGAGAACTTAATAGCGCGTACAGTTCAGTAGACGAGGCAGAATCCCCATCAACTCCAGAATATGACTGTTCAAAAGTTATGCTGGCTGTCAAATTAAGTGGCTTGTCCTGAGCAAAACGGTCCCGGAGAAAACCTGTGAGGATGAGCACGCCCTTGTCATAGCTTGAGCCGGAAAGTTCAGCCTCTTTTTCAATGCTTATAATTCCGGATTTTCCCATACTTGTTTTCACTGTAATACGGGATGGCTTACCGAAAGATATTTCAGGCAGTGAATAGACACTTAGCCCGTTTATCTGACCCACTTTAGCTCCGTCAGTATCAATCATGATTATGCCGTCATCGATGAATTCCTGTATCTTGTCTTCATACATATTCACACGTTCGATTCTGTCATCATTTGCTGCGTCCACGTGGCGCGCCTGTATGATGTCCGATCCATCTTCACGTGCAACAAGGTCGGCTTCTCGTAAAACATCACCGATTCTTTCAAGTTGTGCCGTAATCTTCTTTTTACGGCCAGCCCATCGTATAGCAAGCCGAGTCAATGCTTCAACTCCGCTTGGATCACTCGGTAGTAGGTTTTCATCAGCGCTAATCTTTGCTATGAACCCGATAATTTTTTTACGATTATCGCTCGAGTTGTTCATGCTCGAGTCAAAATCAGCCTTAACTTTGAAAATTTTTCGAAAATCTTCATCATACCAATGCATCAGGTCGTAAATTTCCGAATCACCAATCAATATGACTTTTAGCCTGATTGGGATCTTCTCAGGTTTAAGGGCGCTGTTAAACAGCCAACCAAAAGGCTCCGACTGAATCTCTGAGACGTGATTTCGAAGGTTCCTTTTAAGAGTGGGCCAGCTACCCGGTTCCATCAGCAGGTCCCTTGAATTGACCACCAGGAAACCACCATTCGCTTTCAGCAAGCTACCGGATTTAATGTGTCTATAATCAGAATACCAAACCCCGTTTTGATCGATTACCCGCTCAATTGTTCCGAAAAGGTTCCGGTACATGGGTGTAGTCTCAATAACTACAGGCGGTTTGGTAGTTTCGGAATTGTCAATTAACAAGTTCACTTCATAGTGTTTGAATTGTGAAGGATCGGGAGGCATCAACATTGGCGGGCTCGCGCCTTCTGCTCCAGGCGCCGGTGTCACAAGCCTGGGACGAAAACGTTCCAAGTGCGCCACTATGTCGGATTCCATTTCGTCAAAATATATTTTGGCGGCATCACAGGGAAAGCTTTCACGTACTTGTGAAAATGAATCGTTCAACAACGGTTCAATCCATTGTTTACCCAGCTTTTCGAGATCTTCCTGAATCGTTTTATCTATGTCCCTCGCCTCTTTGAATATTTTTTCCATCTCCAAAGACAGGTCTTTATAGGTCGCTTTGATCTTGGTCAACTCATCGGCGGAAAATTTACCTTCATC
Organism: Deltaproteobacteria bacterium; assembly: GCA_023474025.1. GTDB lineage: Bacteria > Desulfobacterota > Desulfomonilia > Desulfomonilales > Desulfomonilaceae > CAJBEZ01. The sequence goes on along the minus strand of JAMCYH010000058.1, from coordinate 40,122 downwards.
TACAAGCGCTTCAAGCTGTTCAATTTTCATGGGGTTACCAACAATTACCGGGGCAAGATCCGGTCGGGTAAACGGGCCAACCTGAACCTGAACCATCATAAAATTCTGTGAGGTCACTTTGTTCTCAAAGTTTTTGAACAGAGCCTTTTGCGCCCCCATGTGCCGATTAACTATCTCGTTCCTGGCTGTTTGAAATTCTTCACTCTCAAAAATCGCCGGGATTTTTTTCTTCAGAGAATTGATGAGGTCATTCACCTGATCTCGAAATAAAGGTCCCTGGCCGGCAGGCAACGCAACAAGTCTTGGTTGGTCGGGATTTTTGAAGTTATTAACGTAGCATAGATCATCAGGTACTGGGCCTCCGATATTGAATTCTTCAAGTAGTTTTTTTTACCGTGGCTGTTCGGCCCGTGCCATTGGTACCGCTAACAAAAATATTGTAGCCATGGCTCTTCATTGCAAGGCCGCGCTTAATGGCCTTTACAGCCCTATCCTGCCCGACAATCTCCTCAGCTACTTCAATTGAGGCTGTTGTACCCGAGATCAAACCTTCAGGTGGGCCGATCCATGTTAAATCTTCCGGACTCAAGCGTAGTTTGTCTCTCAAATCACTCATTTTTGACATCCTGTATAAATTTTTGTTGTTGGCTGTAACGTGTTCCGTTAACCTAACCAAAAAGCTTTAAGTCGAGTATTTCGATAATAGTGTGGCCTATGATCGTGTGCGTTTCCTGAATTCGGGGTGTAATCGAACCGTGTACACTTAAATAATGATCACAGCAATTTTTCATTGGGCTATTCGGAGCTCCGCCCAGACCTACAGTAACAAGGCCAATTTCACGAGCTATTTTTAGCCCATTGTTAACGTTCGTGGAATTTCCGGAGGTGCTAATGCCAATCGCGGCGTCACCTTTGCGACCTAACGCTTGTATCTGCTTTGAAAAAATGTCATTGAAATTGTAGTCATTCCCAATAGCTGTCAATATTGAAGTGTCGGTTGTCAGGGCTAATGCAGGCAGAGGTCTACGCTCTATTCGATAGCGGTTCACAAATTCTGCGGCAATATGTTGAGCGTCAGCCGCTGAACCTCCGTTACCAAACAACAAGATCTTGTCACCTCTTTTTATAACCTCGATTAGTTGATTTATGACCTCAATTAGGGTTTCGAGACTTTCGGTTATGAATGTCTCTCTGACACGCGCGCTTTCTTGAAAAATCTCACTAATAATGCTCTTCAATGTTCCAGGCGCCTTTCCGAAGTCAACCGATAGCCGCTTCTCTTACAACATTATCAATTGTTTACCATATAATCAGCCAATGTTGCATCAATAATTCGGTTCGTGGCGAAACAGACCGTTTTCCTGATGGTATTTTTGCTCTATCTTTTAGAAGCTTTTTCGCTTATATGTGAAAAGTTCAGAGGCCTAAATGACTTTTCAAAAAAATGATATAATAGATTATTATGATGACTCCCGCCTGTCCTGCGCTTTAGTACTCGATGTCGACGACCGGCGCCTTCATATCCTTAATGACCAGGGTAAAGAAACTAATATTTCCGTTAACCGCGTCCTGATAGGGGGACAAGTTGCGGATTTTCCCATTAACGCATCCAAAAATGAACAAACAAATCGCCTCAGGGAATTGTGTTCCCAGCGTGATGGAACCAAGGAAAAAATTGACCTGAAGGAACTATGGGAAATTGTAAGGCCGGAAACACTGAAAATAAGCCTTCAAGACTTGAGTGAACTCCTTTTCGGTTCACATGACAGCCTTGATTCAAAAGCGGCATTAATCAGGGCAATTGTTGAAAATCGGCTGTATTTCAAGATCCGTCTTCAACAAATTGAAGTCGTGCCTCCTGAGAAAGTGGAACAGGAGCAGATACGTAGACGCAAGGAAATTGAACGAAACGAATTCCTGTCAAGGTGTTCTGAATATCTATCAAAGCTGAAGAACGGCAAAAACATTGATATATTCGAAGCTCCCGCTGGTCTAAAGATTTTGTTGGAAGAAGCGGCGTTACTTGGAACAGATTGGCTGACAAATAAAAAGGTAAAAGAAATTTTCACACGCGCTCAGTTGGTTCCCGTGTGGGACCCGTTTAAGGTCCTTGTAAGATTGGGCGTTTGGTCTGAAGACGAAAATATTCGCCTGAGAGCCGGTCAGATCCCCACAGAATTTTCCGATGTCGCTCTGGAGCAAGCCCGACTGGCTGCGTCAAAATCCTTGGATGATTGCCCGAGAGAATTGTTCGAACATAATGTGATAACGATAGATTCATCTTCCACTCTTGACATTGATGATGCGATATCCATTTCGTTCAGCGGTGACAGGACCATTATTGGTATACACATTACGGAAGCGGCCTTTTTCGTTGATATGAATACGGAACTCGACAAAGAGATCCGTGACCGCGCAGTATCAATATATATGGCTGATCTTGTCCTGCCAATGATGCCAAAAATTCTTTCTGAAGAAGCGGCAAGCCTTATCAAAGGTGAATTTCGACCCTGTATAAGCGCTATTGCGATATTTGATCGCGATTTCCGGATGACTGGCTATCGTATAGCGCGTTCTCTGGTCAAAGTTACTGACAGACTTTCATATGAAGAAACGGATCAGCGAATAATTGACGCGAATTCAATCGAGGCGCAAATGTATACTGTAGCCCGATCGTTGCGCGAAAAGAGGGTCGCATCCGGTGCTCTAATATTTAAGGACCCTGAACTTACTATAAAAGTAAGTGACGACAGATCGATTGATGTTGCTGTCCGGGAACGTGAAACAAGTTCCCAGATCCTTGTCTCAGAGTTGATGATCTTAGCCAACAATTTATTTGCCAGTAACCTCAGGGACAAATGTATTCCCTGCATATATCGTAGCCAACCCCCTCCTTTGGAAAAGATTGACCTGGGCCTGAGTTATGACCCTGTGCTTTCCTACAGGTGCAAAAAGGCTTTGGCCCGCGGAAGTCTGAGCCTCTATCCGGAGCCGCACTCCACCTTGGGATTGAATGTTTATACCACGGCGACATCGCCTCTCAGGAGGTATACAGACCTACTGATACAAAGACAACTTCAGGCGTCGATTGACGAACGCTGCCGTATGATTGACGCTGATACCCTCGACAGGTTGTTAACTGAGGTGTCTTATAAGTTGGATAGGGCTTCACTTGTTGAACGGGAGCGTCATCGTTATTATCTTTTAAAATATATGGAACAAAGAAAAGACGATGAATTTGAGGTAACTGTCCTTCAGCGTTTTCCAAGGTTTTATTTGGTAATGATTGAGTCTCTAGGATTTAATTCAGTTTTGCATACCCCGATGGGAACGACCCTGAACCCATATGACAGAGCTTTGGCCAAAGTAGAAAAGGTCAATCCTCGTGAGGACAGATTAACTTTTTCGCTTGTACGAGTATTACCCCGTATCTAGGTAATATGAAATAAACTTTTCCAGAGTCATTCTGTTGTCGAACATCAGTGCCCAAATTCAAAATGACCTTAGTGTTTTTGAAAAACGTCTTCTTTCAGCCAGAAGACGACTTCCCAAGAAAAAACTACCAGAAGATGGCTTGATCACTGCAGCCGTTCTTGTTCCAATATTTCAGAAAAACTCTGACTTACATGTATTGCTTACGAAAAGGTCCGATATGGTGGAGCATCACAGGGGGGAGATTTCTTTCCCCGGTGGTAAAGTTGACCCTACCGACCCAGACCTCAAATCGTGCGCCCTTCGGGAAACATTGGAGGAAGTAGGAATATCACCTGTTGATGTGAAGGTTGTAGCAGAACTTGATGACTTTTACACAGTGGCTACCCGTTTCCATGTTGTCCCATTTGTGGGCATAATTCCTCATCCTTATAAGTACCGTATAAGCCAGCGTGAAATAGCCGGCATAGTTGATCCTCCTCTTGATATTTTCTTTGACCCGAATATGCGACATGAAGACACACTGATTTTTCATGGTGAACCTGTCCAGGTTACCTCTTACCTGTGGGAGGGGCACAATATTTGGGGGGCGACAGCAAGAATACTTAAACATCTTGTGGAATTAATTGAATCAGATGAGGACTAAAATGAGCACAATGACTAATTTTCCGGAAGATTTTGATAGATGCGTCAGGTTCCATGGGCATGTCTGCCCTGGCCTGGCAATTGGTTATGCCGCTGTAAAAGCGTCATCCACCCTTTTGAACGTTGCCCCATCAGAAGATGAAGAACTCGTCTGCATAGTCGAGAATAATTCCTGTTCGGTTGACGCTGTGCAGACGCTATTGGGTTGCACTTTTGGTAAAGGTAACCTCGTCTTTAGAGATTGGGGGAAACAGGTCTTCACTTTCTACGATCGACAGACCGGAAGAGCTGTACGAGCCTCTCTGCGACAGCCTGCATCAAACAGGGAAACCATCCATGAATTGAGGAAGAGAATCGAGGCCGGCACGGCTACTGATAATGATAAGCGGAAGATGAAAGAACTACGGGACGAATTCACTGCCTCTTTAATATCCCGACCGACTGAATTCTTTGAAGTTAAAGAAGTTACCATGGAACCACCAGACCCTGCTCAAATTGTTGAAACGGCCCCCTGCGCAATTTGTGGTGAACAGACTATGGTCTCCAGAATGGTTAAAAAGGGAGCTTCCATGATTTGCAAAGGCTGCGCAAAATGAAGATAGCGGACAATTTCTTTATCTATTTCTGGAACAATCCAAAAGAAAATAATTGTAACAGCTATGTAATAGATGGGAAAGTTCCCGTCTTGATCGATCCTGGCCTTGAACAGCGCGTCGACAATCTGTTTGATCGGATGCGAGAGGATGGATTTGACCCAAACAGGATTGAGGTTGTGATTGGCACTCATTGCCATCCTGACCATTTTACCGGATCACGAAGATTTGCCGGTTCGAATGTTAAGGTAGCCCTCTCCAGGGAAGAAGAAAAATTCATGATTGATGAAGGATCAAGATGGTACTCTTCCCAGGGGAAGGACGCGCCCGAATTTCCGGTAACCTTTTATTTAAAGGAAGGTGATCTTAAAATAGGAAAACATGAATTCGAGGTATTCCTTACCCCAGGGCATAGCCCCGGCAGTTTGTCCGTTTATTGGCCCAGAAACAGGACTCTTATCTGTGGGGATGTAATTTTCCGAGGCAGCATTGGAAGGGTTGATCTCCCTGGAGGCAATGGTCAGCAGCTAAAACAAAGCATCGAGAAACTATCCAAGCTTAAGGTCGATCTAATTCTACCTGGCCATGGTCCCGCTATTCAGGGAAGCGCCAATGTAGAGGGAAATTTTCAACTAATCAGAAATTATTTTAGAATGATGTAGAGTGAACGGCGCGTTATCACAACAGTCCGTTTTCATGAGGAATTAAAGTGAATGTGAACCATGCCTCATTCAACATCGCGCATGAACCGGTAGACGATAGGAAAAACAGGCGCCAAGAAATTACTCATATGTTCAAAATTTCGGCACCTATGATTGTTTTTTTGACGCCGATAAACTTAGTTATTTCAATGTCTTCTTATAGTGACCCATTTGACGTTCAAATTTTTGAACAAAACGTTCCGTTACACTCTATTTATCAAACTTAAAGTCATTGAACAAAAATCGATATAACTGTATAATATGAATAATGATATGGGCCGTATCAAAGTTTAGTCGACTTTTGGCACGGCAGTTGCTTAAGTAAAGGACAAGAAAATAATCTTTTCCTCCTACGCCAACTGCAATGTCAGTTGGTATTTTTTTTGGTCAATACTGTAGATCAATTGATGACTCAAGCCAGAGGCAACAGGCTCATCCTAGGAGTCCTTCTAGTCACTATTGTTTGCACCCTTTGTGTGAGCGTAAATGGTGAGGAGACGAATCATAGTCCACTCAAGGTTGTTACCTTACCATTCACTCTCTTGTCAGATACGTCTGATAGCGAACTAAAATCTTTTTGTGAACATGCCACTGAAACAATTAAAACAACAGTCAGAGATATGGGGAATACGGTAACTACAGTTCCTGATAGCGTGCTAGATAAGCTCCTAAAGAACAGGCCTTCCTTTCAGAACGATGAAGACGCTATACACCTGGCGGCAAAAACCAGGGCCTCTATGGCAATTTTTGGGTTCTTATCCCGAGAAGACAATTTATTTAGAATGAGGGGGGTAATGTGGAACCTTGAGACCAACAGACGTACCGTGACCACGGATGTCAAAGTCGAAAACATACACGCTTTACCTGGCGCTCTCAACATATTCGCCTCAGCTATAAGCAAACGTCTGACAGGAGTCCCTAAGCTTGAATTCTACAAATCAGAAGGCATGTCGCCCGCTGCCGCTACCCAGCCAAATCGAAATCCGGCTCTTGTAAACCTCCCGGGACGTCCCAACCAACCTTCAATTCCGTGGCGTAGTCCGGAGATGTCCATGGGGATTACTTCGATCGCAGTAGGGGATCTTGGGGGTGAAGGCAAGAATGATATCGTTTTTGTAGATGAAAACGGCATTACCATTAGTCGCTACGAGGATGGGGGACTTAAACCCTTAACCCGGTTTTCGCAGACGCCTGCGGTTTATTTGAGCGCTGAAGCCAAGGACCTTGATGGAGATGGTGTCGATGAACTCATCCTTTGTTACAGAACTTTGTCGGGATTCGAATCTGCGATTATGGAATACAAAGGTAAGAATCTCAAAATAGTTCAAACAGTTCCGAACGTAATATTAAAAGTGATCTCGGAGCCCATCAATGGCCAGGAGCAACAGATGCTCGTTGGTCAAAGGATTGATTCGTCCGGTAACCTTTTCAGTGGCAAGATGGAACGGTACGAATTTAAAGATGGCAAACTCCGCTCTGTTGGAGAGATTAGTCTGCCTCCAGGCACATTCATACTTAGTTACGCCTCTGGTAAATTTGGACCCGACAAGAAGTTTCTGAGGATTATACTCAATCAAGACCAGAGATTGATGGCTTTCGACGAGAAAAACCGTTTACTGGCTGAAAAACCGGATAGAGTTTATGGCCTTCAAAGACGCGCGCGGCTTTACATTAAAGGACAATCCCCGATAGACATTGAGATGCCGGGCCGTATACTGATCAGCAATTCCGAGGGAACTGGGCAAAATGAAATATTGCTTACGAAGCAGTCCGAAGCCGGATCGACCATTGAGGCTTTAGGATGGAACGGCCAGCATTTCATAGAGGACTGGCGTACTGTAACCAGTCACGGGATTATCTCGGATTATTTGATCAGTGATTTCAAGAATGAAGGAATGAAATCCCTGATGCTTGTCCTGGTTAACCCTATGTTTTTCAAGAGTATCACGGGTTATCGGAGTGTCATATTCGCGTATGATATATCAATGTGAGTGTTGAGCGCCACCGGCGCTCTTCATAATGTGAAGCAGGTTGTTATATTTTACAGTCTGCAACGCGGACTCACTAAACGAAACCCCTTCTAGTTACTCCTGTGACTCAGTATTTTCCAAAAAGCCACGTTGCCGGATGACCTGCGCCAAATATCCCGATCTTGCTGATTGAGTCAGCGCATTGTAAATCAACTAATTCCTCCTTCCTTGACAGATCTTACAATAAAGTATTTCATCAGTTTTTATTATCACTTAAGCAACAAAAACTGTAATTGCGCTTTTTTGGCAATTCACCTTTTTTACGGGAAATTAATATGTTGGAGACAAGTAAGACCAAAGAACAACTTGCGGGCGAATTAGAGGAAATGCGTCAGAAATTGGCGCAATTAGAAGCGAAAATAGTTGACTTCGCGGGCCTTGAAAAAGCTCTCAAAGAAAGTGAACTGAGATTCAGAACAGTGGCTGACTCTACCTATGATTGGGAATACTGGATTTCGCCTGACGCCTCTATTGTATATATCTCCCCCTCTTGCGAGCCTATAACTGGCTACTCTCCTGATGAATTTACTAAAAACCCCCGACTTCTCGAAGAGATCGTCCATAAAGAGGACAGACAGCTTATTGATAGCCATTTTGACTTAACTAGCGATCATGGGCCTCATTCCGTTGACTTTCGGATTGTCACTAAAAATGGTGACATCCGTTGGATCGCTCATGAGTGTAAAGCGGTTTTTGATCACGAAGGACTATGGGCGGGCACACGAGTCAGTAATCGTGACATTACCGACCGTAAACTCGTGGAGAAGGAGTCACAGCAAAGACAAGCGATGCTCATGGCTGTGCTTGATCACATACCCTCAGGTGTAACCATCAGGGACGCTCTCGCAGGAACGTTGATCCTGTGCAACGAACCAAGTCGGCAGATGATGGGACCTCTGGTTGAAACTCCGGACGAATTCACCAGTTATCGGGGTGTCCATCCGGATGGGAGCGAATACAAGAAAGAGGAATGGCCTATCTGCCGCTCCATGGCTACGGGCGAAGTTGTATACTCGGAGGAAGTCGAATGTGTAAGAAACGATGGGTCTCATGTAACGTTTAGCATAAATTCCGCTCCAGCCCGCGATTCTCAAGGGCGGATAGTGGCTGGCATAGGTGTGTTCCATGACATAACAGAGCGCAAGAAGGCGGAGAAAGAGCTAAAGCAGAGGCAAGAGACTCTACTGCTATTCATCGAACATTCGCCGGTGGCTCTGGCTATGTTTGACAAGGATATGCGCTACCTTGCGGCAAGTCACCGTTGGATAAACGACTATGGGCTCGGTGATAGTGAGGTTTTGGGCCTATCTCATTACGAGGTTTTTCCCGAGATTCCGGATCGTTGGAAAGAGGCGCATCGCCGGGGACTTCAGGGCGAAGTCGTAAGGGCTGAAGAGGAATTTTTTGAAAGGATCGACGGTTCCATTCGTTGGGAGCGGCGGGAAATTCGGCCCTGGTACACTTATGATGGCGCAATAGGCGGCATAGTCATCTTTACCGAAGACATCACGGATCGTAAGCGGGATGAGGAAAATCTCAAACTTACCAAAGTGCGGCTAGATCTGGCGCAAAAAGCCGCAAACGCTGGGACGTGGGAGTGGGATCTTAGGACCAATAAGAGCTACTGGTCTGACGAAATGTGGCGCGTATTAGGGCTGGAGCCTAATGGCTGTGAGCCTTGCTATGAGACGTGGGTTCAGAGTATTCATCCTGATGATAGGAAGACTGTCGAGCTTCTGGCCCAGGCAGCGGTGGCCAAGGGTACCGAGTTTAACGCCGAATGGCGAGTCCAGGATGGCAAGGGAGGCTGGCGCTGGATAATGGCAAGAGGTAAAGCAGTTTACGACTCAAGTGCTCGTATGACAAGGTACATCGGTATTTCCATCGACATCACGGATCGCAAGCGGGATGAGGAAAAACTTCGGCAGTATAGCGATGACCTAGAGAAACTGGTGGAAGAACGGATACTTGAGTTACGTGAGAGTCGGCAAATGCTAAGGCTTATCATCGACAATCTTCCCGTCGGTATAGATTACGTGGATTCCAGCGAACGCTACCTCTTCAGTAATAAGACCTATCAAAAATGGTGGAACAGACCCGAGGAGCATATCACCGGTCTAACCGTTCAGGAGGTGATGGGGGAGGAATACGAATTAGCCAGGCCGATTCTCAAATCCGCTTTAGGTGGACAGGAAATAACCGCTGAGCTGACCATAAAATACGGAGATGGGGTTACCCGGGATATTTCGGTAAATATAATACCTCATAGGGGAGCCCATGGCGAGGTCAAAGGGCTAGTCAGACTAATCACGGACATAACCGATATCAAAAAAGCGCAGCGGGAGCTGCAAGCGAGTGAATCAAAGTTTCGGTCCCTATTTGAAAATTCTATGGACGGGATTCTTTTCACTGCGCCGGATGGAAGAATATTTATGGCTAATCCAACAGCCTGTAGAATTCTTGGTCGAACAGAGGAGGAAATTTGCGAGTTAGGACGAGACGGAATAGTCGATATGACTGATCCCAGATTACCCGTGGCTTTAGAAATTAGAAGACGCGACTCCAAGGTTAAATGTGAACTCAATTACTTACATAAGAGCGGGACTGTTATTCCAGTTGAGGTGACATCGACTATTTTCGGATATTCTCCTGACGAAGAGAGGGCCATTGTGTGTTTGCGGGATATCACCAAACGCAAGATTACCGAACACGCGCTCTTGCAGGCCAAGGCAGAGCTTGAAACAAAAGTCCTGGAGCGTACCGCCGAGTTGCATGAGACCAATGAACAATTGGAGAGAGAACTCATGGAGCGTAAGAGGTTGGATCGGTCGTTACTGGAAAGCAGTCAGTTTCTGCGGCAGACAGAAAAAATAGCCCGAATAGGTGGATGGAAGGTAAACCCTTTAACTGACAGTGTGAAATGGACGGAGGGCGTTTATAATATTATAGAAGCCCCTCTTGATTTCAAGCCGCGCATGGAAGATGGGTTAGGGTTCTATACCCAGCCTTATAGGTCCATCCTTAAAGAAGCTTTGCTTAAAGCCTTGGAACATAATGAACCATTCAAGCTAGAAGCCGAGGTCGTAACCACAAGCGGAAAACGTCTCTGGACCGAAGTTAGAGGCTTGATACGCGTCGAAGATGAGGATGTTGCTCAAGTCGTAGGCACGTTTCAGGATATCACTGAGCGAAAACAGGCTGAAGATGCGCTTAGAGACAGCGAAAACAGGTACCGCACATTGTTCCAATCACTTAAAGATTTGATCAATATGCATTCCGGGAGGGTACAGAACGTTAGCCCATCTGTTGGTCTTCGCACACTTACAGATGTCTCAAAAGACCTTGAGATGAACTACATCAAGAATGCTCTTCGTAAGACAAAAGGCAAAGTCCAGCCAGCAGCAAAGTTATTAGGCATATCTCGTTTCTCGCTAATGCGTCAGATGGCCAAGTTGGGCATTAATACCCATGATTACAAATAATGTTATAGTCAGCACATTTTATGCTTGACAAAATAATTGTATGATTTAAACTTTTATAAAATGGAAAGCGAAGTTTAGCCTCGTAATTATTATTTTGGGTTGATGGGTAATGAGGAAAACTTATTATCGCTCGAACTAATGTCTGCATTAATTGCCGCAGAAGTGTTATACCCATTAGCCTGGCGCCTTGAACGCGTGTTTTTACATCTTCAAGGTATGTGCTAGTGTAGCGTTCCGTGAGCTGGATGGATAATTATTACCTTCACTAATACAACTTTTCCATTCATAACAATTGCGGTCAAGAAATTTGGAACGCGACACTAGCGGCTAAAATTATTCCTAAGAGGAAAAGGTTATTCAGCATTCCTCATGCAGGGCTCAGAACACAGAGTATCTTAGCTACTGACTCGACTTGGGTGATCCTTTTGTTACTGGGTTTACCAGACATTTTAGGACACTCCTTTGCCTTTGCTTTTTGGGCTGCAAACGCAGTTACGGTTGTCAGGACAAAAATGATAGCTGTGAACAAACAAATTAATCGTCGAGCTTTCATGACACCCTCCGATAAATAAAATTCTACTAATGGTAATGTTGGTCCAGTTCAGCAAAAATTAATTTGATGGGCGGCTGTTTATATTTGTCCTTGGCGCCTGGGCAATCAAAAAAAATTAGATTTGAAGCGTTTTATTGTTTCCATGTCGGCTTCAATATTATCGGAGCAAAAGTCATTCAGCAATTCTTCAGGGTCGGCCCATTCATCGCCAATTACGTCTGGAAGGTCTATCTCAGGGTCGATTTCAACTGATTCAACCGACGTGCCATAAATCTGCTCACGATGTTCTGACATGACTCAAGCTCCTTTGCAGACAAAATGGAGGGATTGACTCTCCAAACATACAACTAAGCAGTCCTTCTTGGAATATATTTTTGTTCTAAAATTTCAATTGTTGCGAAGGAATGTAACAGTCTTGAAAAAAGGGCATACACTTGAACAAGATTTTTAGTTCCAATACTTGTTCACACCATGATCCACAAATTTACAGGGGCAACCCCTCATAAAAATCTCGGAATCAGAAATGGGGTCTTTTCTCTATATTCTTCATATTCCTTCCCAAACCTAATCTGTAACTCTTTTTCCTCAATAAATTTTACATAACACGTTCCAAAGATTAGGCTCAGAAAAAACATTATCAAACCAGTAGTAATGGAATCTAGAATAGTCCCGACTCCAAAACAATAAATTATAGCTCCAAGTAACATAGGGTTCCTGCGTTTTAAATATGGACCATCCGCAATCAATTTTTGAGTAGGCGCAACAGGAACTGGTGTGCCCTGTCCATTTCGTAATTGTGACAGTACAGACCAAACCAGGATGAAAAACCCGTAAGCAACGGACAGGAGCCCAAGTATCAACTGTAAAATTCTAAACTGGTGGCTCAGAATAAATTTTTCAATTCCATAGCTGGTTAACAGTAGAAGCAGAGGAACAACAATCAGAAAAAGCGCTGCTCCTACTAACATAGTAACAGATTTGTACAAAACGGATCGAAACCTGCCTGACGCGTCCACCATTTCTTTTACGAGTTTTTCAAGAACCATTGTTTTATGTCCTGTTTGAGAGGCGTTTCTGATTCGCAGTAGTTGTAATACTTCAATAATCTGAAAAACAGAGCAAAGTGATAAGCTACGCCTTTATAAACTCTAGAAATTTAAAAGTAGCGGTGGAGATAAGTAAGAGAAGCATATGTCCATCTTTTATTAAATTCACCTCAATTCCCCCTCGTTGGTCAATACTACACGATTTCATATTATTTCTAACAGAAAGATTATCTAAAATCCCATGATGGTCTTTGGAAAATGTTATGTTCAATTTCCCGGCTTGTCTATGCTTTGAAGTTTGTTGTTAACTGATTTTACTTTTTTATTAGAATTTGTTGACAAATTGACGCCCACGGTCTACTTCTCTCGCGATTTTAAAATTTGATGTGCCGTTTAAGAAAGGAGACGAATGAAGAAATTAGTATTAATAGCTATAGGGATGGCGATGCTTATGGCGTCTTTAAGTTATGCCGCTGAAGAACCTGCAAAGGCTCCAACGCCAGCACAAGTTCCCACAGCAACTCCTGCTGCGCCAGCTTCTCAGCCAGCGCAAGCTCCCACAGCAGCCCCTGCGCCTCCTGTGGCAGGTTCTGAGACCGTAATCCTTGGGGTATCCGTTACAGAATTGACTAATGTAGTTAAGGGTTGGAGCGTAAAGAAAAAAGTTCTTGGTAAAACTGTGTACAATGACAAGAATCAGAAAATCGGTAAGGTGGAAGATATTATCATTGCGCCAGATAGGGTTGTAACCTACGCGATAATTGGGGTTGGCGGATTCCTGGGCATTGACAGAAACGACGTAGCGATTCCCATAAAACAATTTAAGGTTAAAGACAACAAGTTCATTTTACCTGGCGCGACTAAAGAAACCATCAAGAAAATGCCCACCTTCAAATACGCAAAATGAAATTAATCTGAGTAAGTTCTGGAAATTTAAATCTCACAAAAGTCTTCGTTGGGAGCCAGGCTAGGTCACCATGATTTGCCTGGCTCTGTCATTTCAATAAGCGCTTCAAGCTGAAATTAGCCAGGGCTTTTTTGGCCTTCGAAAACCGGTAATCCCGCATCTATCCATGCCTGACTACCTCCGGCGAGACTGATGGCTTTCGTAAAACCTTTTCTCTCCAGTATGCCCGTCGCCATACTGGATCTGTACGCCGAATTGCATACGAGCGTAACCGGTTCGTCTGGCTCCAGTTTGGAAGACAGTTCGGCCAGATGGGTAAGTGGAAGATTCAACACGTTTCCTATACGTAAAGCCATCCACTCAGTCGGCAGACGCACATCGACTATTAGCGGAGCCTCCCCTTTTTGCATCAAATCATAAAGCTTCTGAGGCGAAATAGGATCAAGTGACTTGATTGGAAGTTTTCCTTTTTGCCATGTATCAAGAGTAAGCGCATCGCCCTTATAACCAATTCGATGAAGTCTATGTCTCGCCTCTTTTAATAGGTCGGGATCACCGATCAATACCAACCTGGATCCCCACGGGACGATCGATCCTACCCAGGTTTCCATTCTACCTCTTGCTGCGATATTAACCGAGTTCGGTATATGACCCCTAGTGTAGATATCACTTTCTCTAAGGTCTACAAGGTAATATTTTGAGGGCTTCATGAGTTCAGAAGTTGGTCTGATTTCTCGGGGGGCCGGAGCGTTCCAGTCTACCGGAGCGGGACCTTCTCGGTTCATCTTCGCGTTGTGCTTAAAATACTGGGGAGCTTCGGGTAACCCCTGAAGCGCCATTGCAATGAATTCACCCTTACCACGAGCCTTGAAGTATGGGTTGGATCCTTTTTCGCGGCCAATTGTTGATTTTGGATCGTTCCCAAGATTGGCGCCACAGAGTGAACCCGCCCCATGCGCCGGAAAAATCACAACGTTGTCCGGCAGCTTGGAAAGTTTATTCATCCATGTGTCGTAAAACGCCGACGCCAGCCAGGCAGCGGAAACTGTTCCGTCCATAAGGTCAGGTCTACCGACGCTACCGACAAAAAGCACATCCCCGGTGAAAAGCAGTTTCGGATTTTTGAGATCATCCTCGGAATATACACCGCAACACTGTCCGTCCAGGGTGTGGCCTGGTGTGTCCATAAATTTGAGAACAGCTTTGCCTAATTTTAAGGTAAATTTTTCGTCCGTCGCCTTGAAAGCATATTTGGCCCCCGATTTGTGGCTTTGATAGATCGGGACTCCAAGAGCTTTTTTAACCTCTGTGTGTCCTGCGACAAAATCCGCATGCGAGTGGGAGAGATAAACTCCCACTATTTTAGCGCCCTTTTTTTTCGCCGTTTCCAAATAGAATGTTATGTCGCGAACCGGGTCTATAAGTAAGGCTTCCCCTTCACTGATCACCAGGTACGTAAATACGGAAAGAACGGGAAGTGCGATCTGAACAACTCTAAAACCAGGAAACGAGTATGTGTCAACAACATTGAACTTTGACGAATCAGCGCCGTGCAAAGCGGATTCGGAATCTTGAATTTTAACTCCAGGTGTTTCCTGAGCAGACTCCTGGGCTGCCCATGCGTCGCGTTTTACGTAGGATGAAGCGATTAATGCGACCCCTCCGGCTGTTGCCCCAGTGAGGAAGCCTCTTCGGGTCAAAACAAATTTTGTCATTTGGCTAACCTCCAGCAATTTTTATTGTTTTAGGCTAGTTATATTTTTGGATAATAATTAATTCATCTCTGTTAACTTTTTGACAAAACTCAAATCTCAACCTTGCGCCTGGTATTTAAGAATAATTATTGCTCACCGAAGAAGCAAATAAATGATAAGATCGTTTAGCCCGAAAATCACGAACTATTTTATCTGTTTCGGGTTTGGATGCGGGATGGAATACGTTTCCCGTATGGTAAGAGTCTTTTTACTGCGCTAATCACCTGCGAAGCCGCTATGATAAAGTACCCCTGAATCTCCTGTTATGCATGACGTGGTTTGTTGTCTATAGAGGTGGGCGAGAGGGACTAGGAAATGGTTTGCTATAATTAATATCTTCTTTCTCACTGCAGCAACGATGCGGCAAATTAAATTCTGCCCGCTTTTGAACTAATCTAACTTTTTGACTTTAATGGTACCCCCGGCAGGAATTGAACCTGCGACCTGCGGATTAGGAAGCTCATTTTTAACAATAACTCACGCTATTTTCCTCCTATTTTTCAATGAGTTGACGTATTTTTCGTAATTTTTCTAAAATTAACCAACCAAAAAACGTTACCTTTTTTCCCGATTAATTATGATTAGACCTTCAAGCCAATTTTATTTTGAAGAGAATAGCCAATTCCTTTTTCCAAATCAAAAATATCACCACAGTCTGTAGTCCGAGAGTTTCATGCAAATACAGGCATGTAGAGGGGGGAGACATGCACCGCGCGCATGTAAAGAGGCCCACTGACCAGGGATCAGTTGCTCCAAAATGGAACCGGCCAGATGATAGAAATGAACCGGAGGGGGGCGGGCAATCTCATCTGTCAGATCCTATCCTCGATTACATCATGACCCAGCCAATAATCACGTCCCAATTTATTCCTTGTCCCGGTTTGGGAAGCGATTGGCGGCTCCAAACATTTTCAGTAAGAGATTTTACGGCTCAACGAATTTACGACCATCCTGATGTTTCGGACGCGAGGGAATCGTGAGGCCCGTCTACTTGCCCATCACGCCGCTTTCATCTCCCTGGCCCGCAACATGCAATTACTCTTTTTAAATTCCCGTTTTGGTCCCGCATGTTTCGGCCAGGGCAAGCGTCGCGCCGCCAGACACCCTTTACCTTTTTTCCCCAAACATATTGCGGCGTCGATCCTTGGGTTACGGACTATATCACGCCTCTTGCTAATCCTCCGTCACGTCCCATGCAATCTGCCAATCTGTGTATCGCATGTTCCTTGCCGGGCAACAGGCGTTCCCGCACAGGCGTTTACAATTGTGTCTCGACCATTCCGGCGCGGTAGGGGCATAGCAAGAAAAGAATTGGCCATCAGGAAAACAGGCTTTCAAAAGAAGTCTCAAGTCCGCAGCGATTTTCTCATCCCGCACGCATTATCTACACTACCCCAAGACTATCGTTATCACCATTTGGGGCCGGTGGGGGGGACCAAAGATTGCCCTGGACAAAAAAACACTGGGGAAGCCATCTCTGTAATTGCTTCAATCTTTAAAATCACCAGAGTGGCGCTTCCTTCCAGACGGTAGACCTCTTTGGGGGGAATTCTTACCCTGCCTGAGTATTAAATGTCCACGAAACCTCCAAATTGACAACCAATCACCTCACTGATATCGTCCAAAGAAAATCTGTATTGCTCCTCGGAGGGAATATATATGAAGGTTGTATGTTTGCTTGGAAGTCCAAGATCCAAATCTAATAGTTCAGCTATCGCAAAGCGATTTATCGATACTATCCAAAAATTGGGAGCTGAGACCAAGACATATACTTTGAACAAACTCAAGTATCGTGGCTGCCAGGCCTGTATGGGCTGCAAGACCAAGCATGAAAAGTGCGTATTAAAAGACGACCTGGCTGAAGTATTAGACGCTGTTCAACAAAGTGACGTACTGGTAATGGCCTCGCCGGTCTACTTCGGGGAAGTCTCCAGTCAACTGAAGGGATTCATAGACAGAATGTTTTCCTTCCTGAAGCCTGATTACGCTACAAACCCCAACCCTGTGCGTCTCACACCGGGGATGACACTGATAATGGCCCTTACCCAAGGGGAAGCCGATGAGAATCTCTTTAGTGACATCTTCCCACGATACGATTACTTCATGAAATGGTATGGTTTCAAAGAAAGTTATCTAATAAGGGCTTGTGGGGTACGTGACGCAGGAGACATCGAAAGTCGCCAGGAAGTTCTTGAACAGGCAGAGGAAATCGCTAGAAAAGTGTACTCGGCCTAGCCTGAGTCGCATATCGTGGGGGCCGAATGCAAGCCAAGATTGTAATTGACGCTCAAAGCTCTTTCTGATCCGAGTTTTTAGAAGCCACGGAACTTTTTTTTGCAGTTTTCTGCAATCAGTCATGGCTTCTGGCAATCTTGCACGCGAGTTTTCATTCTCTGTTATTATGTCTCGGTATTCTTTGGAGATATTGAGCGCTTCTCGACAAACAAGCCGCTGGATCTAAATTTCAACAAAACGATTTTCCGGAAGAATCGTGGGGGCATATCTGTCTAAAAGTATTGGCTCGTATATCATCTCTTAGCCAAGCTTGAAATCAGTTTCGCCATGAGGTCTGTTCGGAGATCTGCTGAAGCTATAGGCCAGACCCATTACGTATCATACGAATTGGCTTTCAAAGGAGTGAGATCGAGGAAGATTTCTCCGTCAGGAAGTTTCGCCCAAGACCGCTTCCTGGTTTGAACACGAATCAGAGTGAGCCTCAAGAACAGAGCTTTGCAGCCTTATTGCCCTCGCTGTCTCTGAATCCTAAGTCGTTGGTTAGGCATCTAAAAAGTACAAGAAACTCGACCTTGAGCTGTGCCTATTGGCTCATCGCTCATCAACGAATTCTAGGAGGTAAAACCAATGCCACTAGCTGAAATAAAGGTAATTGAAGGGGTGTTTTCTGACGCAGAGAAAAAACACATGATCGAGAAGGTAACAGACGCGTTGGTCTCGATAGAAGGCGAGACTCTTCGTGACAAGACGGTGGTCATTGTGGAAGAAGTCAAGAGCGGCGATTGGGGATTCGGTGGCAAATCGGTGTCAACTCAGGATGTGAAAAGACTGAGAACTGGCGGCTAGTCTTCGATCCTAATTAAATCTGCAATGGGTCTCGTTATAATGTTTGAGTCCAATTTGGACAAAATTCAGAGAAAAAGTTGTTAGTTGCCCGACAGAATTCTGGTTGAGTGGCTACCCAATTTAAAAACTAACAACTTTTTGTCTGGAAAGTATGAATTGAATTATGAATATGAAACATCACAAGTGTCCCAACGTTTAGTTGAATAAAGTCAATTGGTTATTAGTTTCAATCGTTTCACTTTTCTAATCGGATTTTTCAAGTAGTTGATAAAGCAGCGTTCTTTCGAAAGCAGAGACGCTGAGCACCTGTAAAATTGTGTAGAGACTGGTCCGAATATTTAGCTGTTTTTTCATGATGGCCACAAGTACATAGACCGACACCGCTATCCATATTTGAGTCTTGACGGCATTCTCCGAAGTGCCATAAAACGTCTTTATTCGGAGATTTTGCTTGATCCACTTGAAAAATAGCTCTACCTGCCAACGAGATCGGTAAAGCATACAGATGGTCAAAGGCGGTAAAGTGAAGTTGTTTGTGAGAAAGACCAGAATCTTTTTGGTTTCTGAGTCGTAGTATTTTACTCGGCGCAACTTGTCCGGATAGTCCATGGCAGACTTCGGGACGGTCAGCAGCACTGATTGATCGCATATCAGGCCAGTGATCCGATCCACTGGATGAGAGTAAACACGTCGGTATCTTAGGTTGGACTTGGCTCTGGTTACAAAGAAGGCTGTAGCCTGTGAGAGACAATGGAACCTGGCATAGTCCAGGTAACCCCTGTCCATGATATAGAAAGCGCCTACCTCGATGGGAATGATATCCAGAGTGTTGACCTCGTGGAGTTTTCCATCTGAGATGTGGATGAATGAAGGGATATTGCCGCGCAGATCCAACAGCGTATGGAGCTTGATCGCTCCTTTGGTCTTCCGGAAATGAGCCCAAGGGAACAGGGACAGGCACAAATCGATAGTTGTTGCGTCCAGAGCGTACACGGTCTCGTTTAGGTCGTCGAGAAACGCTTCCTTGCTGTAGATCGTGCGGGCAGTGGCAATCAACGAGAGCGCAAAGTCCGCATAGATGCGCCAGTCCCTGACCTTGTTGGCGCTGGCTAGGGTGTTGCGGGAAACCGGCCCCCTGATTCCCATATGGTAGAGCTTGGAATGTTGTGCCCGAAGGCACGCCTCTATATCCCGTAAGCTTTCCCGATAGGTAATCTGAGCAAATGCCATGCTGTAATATTGATCGAGACAGGTGAACTCCTTGACCTTGTAGTTGCCGCTGTATCTATCTACGCATTGGCGAAAGATATGGAGAGGAAGAAACTCCATCACCTGAGAAAAAACAAGTTTTCCTAAGTTCACGATCGAACCCCCAAGGAATCTTTATCCGAGGATGGCTCATCGATCGGGTGGATTTCAAATCGATTATCGACATAAAGCTATTTTTATCTAATGCAAACAATGTCTTAACAGAATATCTTCTATGAACGTTGGGACACTAGTGATGAAACATGTCTAATATCAAGAATCTATCTGCGCATGACGAAATACGCATTTTCCTACATGGTGAAGTTGAACTCGTAAACATTGGTGTACTTTTTTCAACTCAGCTCACTCCATGAATTAGCTCTATTGGAATCCAGAATACTGGAGGTGGATGGCGAACGCCACCAGATATGGAAAAGCTTCTCCGGCGAAGAGAGCGCCGCATTTTTAAACCGCCCCACTTATCGCCGGGATTTTCGTCCGGCTTTTACACCTGCATTTTTTTCCTATAAATAGCACCCATCTCTGTTCAAAATAGATCTCATCGTTTTGTAGGTATGGACGGAAGCCTGTGGGATTACCGTTTTGTATTTCAGCTTTCATTAAACTTTCAATTTCTTTTCCGACATTATCAGGGGTGTTAGTTAGCGCCAGCCAACCAGCTAACGACACCGGGATAATTGTCGCTTCCTGTTTTGTAACTATATACCCGTGCTTTTCATACAAAGCTAAAAATTCATCTTGGCTACGATTTTTTTCATGCGAGGGGTCACGCATTGTTTCAATGCTGTCCTCAATATCCCGCAAGGCTTCCTCCGCAGCTTCCATATCAATGATTACAAGCTGTCCGCCACTTTTTAGCACGCGATTCATTTCAGAAAACGGCCTTTCCATATTTGTGAAATGATGAAAGGCAAGACGAGTAAGGACAATATCAAAATGTTGGTTTTCAAAAGGAATTTCTTCAACATGTCCTTTGATAAACTGCATATTTGTAATTCCGCTTTTCGCCGCTTTCTCTTTACCAACTTCAAGCATCGCCGGAGTTGCGTCAAGACAGACAACGGATTGGACAAAAGGAGCAACGGAACGCCCGCACGCACAAGTACCGGCCGCAGCTTCCAATACACAATCGCCCGGCCCCAACTGCATACATTGAACGGTATAGTCAAGATATTCTTGCTTAGAAAAATTCATGTTCCTATTTTCAAAATTCCGTGCTTGGGCGGTGAATGATTTTTGTACCTCGGTAAGATTTTTGGGATTCATAGTGACCTCAATAATTTGTATTTTGAATGATTTTTTTGCGCTTTCGTTTTCGATCTATTTTGTTCCACCCTTCGCTCCCTATTTTTTAAATACTCAAGCAATCAACATTAGAGTGCAGTACCTTTTGTAGGAACAAAAAGCCGGGACATATCAACGTCTTCCAGTTCAAGCAATTTTACTTTTGTGCTAATACCGCCAGCATAACCTGTCAGGCTCCCATTCCTCCGTACAACCCGGTGACAGGGAATTATGATAGATATAGGGTTATGCCCAACAGCTCCACCCACTGCTTGGCTGGACATGGATTTTTTGTTCATTTTTACGGCCATTTGTTTTGCAATGTCGCCATAGGTACTGACCTCGCCGTATGGTATTTCACATAAAATGCTCCATACCCCTTGACGAAATTCACCACCAATGGGGGCTAACGCCAATTCAGAAACAGTAGGCCTCTTACCTGCAAAATACCTGTCCAGCCATCTTTTTGCAGCGTCAAATATCGGCATATTGTTTTTGCCTACCATTTTTCCGGGTATGGTACCCCCATAATATTTTTGCCCTTCTATCCACAGACCTACAAGATTGTCACGGTTACACGCCAGCGTAATTCTGCCTATGGGCGACGGATAAGTTGTTGAACAATACATTTGGTCCCCCCTGTTTTGTCTGTAATTCATAGCTTGTTCCAAAGGTTGATGGTGGCGTAACTGCGCCACGGTCGCCACGCTTCCGCCATTGTCAACAATTCTCTTGATGTGTAGGGTTCAAGTGCCTTTTTTACGCCCGCATCTGTTTCAAGGAAAGCGTCTGGCCATTCCATTGCACGCATAGCAATATACTGTGCTGTCCAGCTTCCAATACCGCGAATTGCCATCAATTTTTCTATTTCTTCTTCCGGTCGGGCGCAAAGGTCAAAATCAATTTCCCCTTTTACTAATGCTTGTGCCAACTCAAAAATAGTTTTGGATCGCGCCGCCGTGACACCTAACGGACCAAAGTGGTTTTCAATAGGCCCATCCAAAGCTAGTATATCTTCGGGTGAAGGGAAAACATGAGTTAAACCCTCTAGTTCTGTTTGAATAGGTGTGCCATAGGTATCAACAATTCGTGAGGCCAATGTGCTTGCGGCCTTCACAGTGATTTGCTGTCCAAGTACTGCCCGCACTGCCATTTCAAAGGCATTGAAGCTACCGGGCAAACGGGCGCCCAAAACACAAAGATCAGGGCGTATGTCGTTCATTGATGAAAGCGTTCCATAGACCGCGTCCGGGTCGCAATACAAATCGAAAAGATGTCGAATCCGTGCTAATACTTGTGGCAAAACGGATAATAAGGTTTCGCTTACCGTGATGATCAATGCGTTCTTTTTGGGTCTGTGGCCTACCCGCACCCAACCATATACGTGCTTTTCTTCTGCGGTTACTAAATCCACGGTACGCAAATATTCTCCATTTTTTACTACCTCAATCCCGGACATTGCACGCCCGGCGAGGAAGTCTAATATTTCTTCCCAGCGGTAGGGCGGACGGTAGCCTAATGTTAAGGTCATGTCATTATTATGGCATTTTTCTTCCGAAGTCCGCTTCCGTAAAGCGATGGGTGAAAGCTTATATTGCTTTTTGAAAACGTCGTTGAAGCGGCGCAAACTGCCAAAACCTGCAGCCATTGCAACTTGAAGTACCGATAAGTCTGTGTCCGTAAGTAAATTCTT
Organism: Deltaproteobacteria bacterium; assembly: GCA_023474025.1. Lineage (GTDB taxonomy): Bacteria > Desulfobacterota > Desulfomonilia > Desulfomonilales > Desulfomonilaceae > CAJBEZ01. Next base: position 17,652 of record JAMCYH010000058.1, on the reverse strand, counting down.
GGCAAGGAGCAATCTGCATGTTTGCAGATATTGAACCGGCGATACATTATACGCAGTCGTAAATACGCGTCGTAGATGTCGGCCAGTGCAACCAAGCCGTTCGGAAAGTTCATCTAAACTATGTCCATTGCCGCAGTTTTCCTCCAACATTCTCGCTGCTCGATAAGCCAAGTCAGCGGTGGCGTCAGTTTTTGAATTGCCGGGAGCAAGCTCCGGTCTGCACAAAAGACATGGACGATATCCAGCTTGTTCGGCTTCCGCCGAAGTGAGATAAAAATTACAGTTTTCGGGTTTGGGTAGCTTTGCCCGGCACACTGGGCGACAATATATTCCTGTGGACGATACACCAACAAAGAAACGCCCATCAAAGCGTGCGTCTTTCGCCTTCAATGCCGCGTACAAGCCGCTATGGTTTTTCAACATTATTTGTCGTCTCCCCTTTTGACCTCAGCTTAATTATATGACGTTTCCCGAAAATGTCTGGCTGTTTTCGGACATGTTTTTTATTTAGTCTCCCGTCCCGTTCGTCAGGCGCCCCTGACGGGATATTTTTCAGAGTAGGGCCTGTGGATCGACATTTCCTGTTTTTTTTTAAGCGTCTATCCGAGTAGACCCGAAGATTTGCCACGGTAAAGCGTCTGTAAAGGAGACCAGAATCATGGCGTTCGTCTTTCTCGACAATCTTGCAGCCGGAATTAGCAAGGACGAGATTTTGAAAAGCTATCCACCTCTGACTTCAGATGATACAGATGGATTGGAAGCGCGTGCCAGTTACGAGAGACAATAATGTCCAGTAAATTTAGAGATATTTTTTCGCGAGCCAACAAAAACGTATTGAGCAATGGAGAGATTATGGCGCTTTCAGGCCTCCCCCCGGAAAAAAAGGGACTTTGTATAATGAACTTAGTGACGCTGTGAGGCTTGGGCTTCTCCGCCGAGAGGGTCATGGAATGTATCGACCAAATGACGACGCGGATTATGTTTCAGGCGAAACTGTAGACGACTCTAATATTCTATAATTACTATATAATATAATTATATTAATAAGTTAAAAGGTAGAGCATTATTTCTACTATCATCTACATTCTATTTCGGAAATAGAAAATATTAGGGTGACTATAGCTAAATAGTAGAATTGGTAGAATTGTGTCTCTACTTTTTAACCCACTGATTTAATTTTACAAACACTAAGATGTAGAAAAGTAGAACTTATCAAGGCGCTGGGACTAAAAAATCATTTCCAGATTGAAATTAACAACATTTATTTTCTCGGCGAATTTGGAGGGTAGTCGTGGAAAAATATTATACGCCGATTCAGGCGGCGCAAGAATTGCACGTGTCAGATATAACTATATGTCGATGGCTCAAAGCTGGAAAGTTGGAATATATTCAAGTTTCTGAAAGGCGAAGGTTAATTGCCGAAACTGAATTGCAAAATTTTCTTTCTCGTCGGATTGTCGCTCCGCCCAAAAAAATTGTTGACCGTCCGCGCGATTATGATAGACCTTGGACGGGACCTGTAGAAAACGGATCTTTGGCAAAAGAAGATGATCCGGGGGATAAGGAGAATGGCGTGAAATCTTTAACAAAGGAGATCGCGCTTTTATGTCGGTAAAGAAACAAGGAAAAACCTGGTATGTGTTCTTTCGTCCTTTTGGGGTCATTATCAAGTTAAGCCTTCAAGACTGTGAAAATAAACGTCAGGCGTTGGCTATTGAGGCTGAGTTAATCGAGGCCTTAAGGAAGTCGGATTATTCCCAGTTGTCAATTAATGGCCGTCAAGCCTGTGTGAAGTTGTTCGTAAACCAAAACTGGGAGATACCGGAGGCGCTAAAACCCTCCCAGGCCAAGCGTCCGCCTAAAGTAATCACTTTCTGGAAGGCTGTGGAACTTTACGTCAATGATCCCAGCTTCAAGAATTTGAGTATGCCGAAACGGTATCACCAGAAACTGGCCCACCTCGTAAAATATTTTGGTAAAAATAGACCTATCAAGGACATCACAATTCCTGTACTGAAATCTTATCGCGAGAACCGCTCACAGGAAGGCGTCGCAAACGCGACTATAAATCGTGAAATGTCGGCTATTAGTGGGGTGTTCCGGGTTTTGATCGAACATCAGGTCCTGGAAATCAATCCATGTCGGCAGATAAAGAAACTGAGCGAGAAATCTGGGGAACGTCAGGTTTATATCGGGTTGGCGGATGTCGAAAGGATCAAGGATCTTTGCCCTGTGTGGTTTCAGGACATGATATGGATGAGCTATCTGTCTGGGATGAGAAAGGGTGAAGTTTTCAAACTTCGATGGAGCAATGTGAATCTTTCGAAACGGATCATATCCTTTCACGCGACAGACACGAAAGAAGGAAAATGTAAACGTGTTCCGATTCATCGCGAACTCATCCCGGTATTTGAACGTATAGGGAAGATCAGGTCGTTGAATGACGACAAGCTATTTCAGGTTGAGCCACAATCGATTCACAAACCATGGCCACGGGCGTTAAAGAGACTCAATTGGGAACAACCCACTCCGTGCTTTCACGATTTGAGACACAGTTGGAAGACAAACGCGAGGCGAAGCGGTATTGATTCAGAGATACGGGAATTGATAATGGGTCATGCTGGAAAAGCGTTGAATGTTTCAGAGCGGTATGGATTTGTCAGCGATGAGGAGCTTGTGTCGGCTATAGACAAATTCACTTACGACAACGGCTTAACCCAAATTCTAGTCGCGTCAAACGCCAGAAAATAGGATTTAAAAACTGGCCCGCGTTACCTTTTTGTTACCTTTTTTGAAAAACCCTTGATTTAGGAGTCAGTTTTTGGGGAAATTCGTAGGCTAACTTATTGAAATAATTTGGTACCCCCGGCAGGAATTGAACCTGCGACCTGCGGATTAGGAATCCATCAGTTAAGACACACTCTCAATTAATTCAATAACTTATGCCGGAACACCGTTGCAAAAAATCCACTACTGACCACAACGAACCATAACCGTGTCCCGCAAAAGTCACGCAAGCTATTTTCACATATGGAGCAAAATGGTCATGTTGATAATGCCTGAAGAGTCATTATAGCGACGTGCCCCGCCCTAGATAAACGACGATGATCAGTTTACATTATCATTGTGATTTGATGTTGAACAAGGGTGCTTCCATGCAACTCCCCTGCCCCACCTTCTATAGCGGTTATTTAGAAATGGACTGTAACTTGCAAAATTGTAATCCCAACCGCTCTCTAAATCATCTAAGCCAACCTGTGACTTTTATATCATCGTCGGCCCGATCCCATTTTTGCTTAGGTAGCTTAAGAGATACTTTTTCTTTATCGAGAGGCGGTCAACAAAAGATAGCAAAACATCTGACCCGACCATTTCATAGGTTCCATTGCCGTAACTTTTCCGCATGTATTTTAAAAAATTGAAGGAGTTAAGTGTATCGTCAAGTTTCAAACCTAACATAGCGTATTCCGAGTCTGTAACGCGACCTGGTCGCGGATGTGATTCATGTAGGGGGAATATTAGAAGCAAAAACAAAGACGCGTGGTTTTGACGGGCTCCATTGTCCCTCAGAGATTTGTGGTCGCCATTTGGGAATCAATATATCAATAGCTATTTATATAATTATGATGTTTTTTGGCACAATGTCAAGGAAAAGTTTTAAATGTGCGCCTGTAGGGAACAAATAGAGATTGCGTAGATGGAGACAGTAGCCCATCCAGTGCCGTGAGGGACATCGCGAAGCCGTAAACGGACAGAGGGAACATGATGCTGAGAAACTCGGAACCAACGCTCTGCTGCGCTAGGGATGCTTTGCCACTCGCAAACCGTTTGCCACTGCTAAGAGTTCCGAGGATTCATGAAAAAATACCGTCACCGCAACACTCATCATTCCTGCAAGGGCCGCAGGAATAAGAATGGCCAGGATCGAAATTGAAAAAATAATATTTTGCATACTTATCTTTCTTGCTTTGCTACCCAGGCGGAGGGCATAGGATATTTTCGTAAGGTCATCAGCCATCAGCGCTATATCCGCCGCTTCAATAGCTGAATCCGTTCCTGCCGTACCCATAGCTATTCCAAGAGTGGCTTGGGCAAGAGCAGGAGCGTCGTTTATCCCATCCCCCACCATTGCTACCGGCCCATATTTCTTTTCCAATTCTTTTATGGCTAATAACTTGTCTTCCGGTTTCAGGCCCGCCTTGACTTCATCGAATTCCAATTCTTTTGCAATGGAGTTAGCGGTCAATTCGTTATCTCCGGTGAGCATGACGACCTTGATCCCCATAGCGTGCAAGTCTTCTATGGCCTCCTTTGCCCGGGGTTTAATTTCGTCTCTTATGGCAATAGCTCCAAAAATTTTCCTATCAGTTCCTACGAAAAGGACTGTCTTGCCTTCGGCTCTAAGCGATGCTATTTTAGGGATCGACATATCGTTATTACCAGATTTTCTGAACAAGCCTTCCTTTCCTACAAAAATGGTCTCATGTCCAATTTTAGCGGCAGCCCCATAGCCCGCAATCGCTTTGAAATCCGTAGCATTCAAGCATGTAATGCCATCTTCTTCTCCCTTTCTTACAATGGCTTTTGCGAGAGGGTGTTCCGAGAATCTCTCGACACTATACGAGTATTGCAATATGTCGGAAGCGTTTCCGTCTAATGCTACTATGTCGGTAATTACGGGAGAGCCTTTTGTTAGTGTTCCCGTTTTATCAAATGCTACTGCCCGGATTTTACCGAGGTTCTCAAGGTGCATTCCCCCTTTTATCAGCACACCTGTTTTTCCCGCTGTTCCTATACCGGAGGCCATTGCCACAGGCGTGGACATGGCAAGAGCGCACGGAGCTGCCGCTACAAGAAGCACGACAGCTCTGGTAGCCCACTCAGAGAAAACAAGCCCTAGAATTAGCGGGGTCAGAATCAGGAGAAAAGATACGAGAAGCACTAGAGGTGAATAGACTCTTCCAAATCGTTCGATGAAGACTTGGGCTTTTCCTTTCTGTTCCTGTGCTTCTTGAACAAGATGAACCATCCGGGACAATGTGTTGTTTTGAAACGCAGCCGTCGCACGAATTTCCAGAGATCCTTCCTGGTTCATCGTAGCAGCGAAAACCATCGAGCTTTCCTTTTTGTCCACCGGGATGGACTCGCCCGTAACAGGGCCCTCGTTGACACTGGATCTTCCTTGCACAACGATTCCATCTGTGGGAATCGACTCGCCGGGTTTTACCGTAAATATGTCTCCAGCTTTTAACTCGTCTGCCGGCACGCTTATTTCTTCCCCATTTATCAGCACCCGAGCATGCTTTGGCGCTAGATCGAGAAGGTTTTTAATAGAGTGTCTGGTCTTCGTATACGCATAATGTTCTAACGCTTCAGCCGTCGCATATAGAAATACCAGAAAAGCCGCTTCGTCCCACATATTAAGCGCTGCAGATCCGATAGTAGCTGCAAGCATGAGGATACTTATGCCAACTTGTCTCTCTTCAATAAATTCCTCGATCCCCTCTCGGATCCAGTAATAGCCTCCTATACAAATTGCGACAACGAACAGCGATATTTCAACAGCATATGGGATCACTTGAAGATGGGTCAAAGAAAAAGCCACCCCAGTCAACAAACCTGAAAGGAGGGCATTGCGCATCGGAGGATACTCATACCACCTGCCTTCAAACAGACCCTCTTGTTTCTCTCCTTCACTCATGTTGTTTTCCTTATTGGGAATCGCTATGTATTTTGGGATTTATTATTTCACCGGTTTATAATCGAGCTTCTTCAATATCCTTGTCACGTTGAAAAATCCTGTAAAGAGCGGGCAGCACCAACAGAGTAAGGCCAGTGCTTGAAATCAACCCGCCGATTACTACGGTAGCCAAAGGACGCTGCACCTCAGCCCCGGTTCCTGTGGACAGAGCCATAGGCACAAACCCCAAAGAAGCGACCAGGGCTGTCATAAGCACGGGTCTCAGCCGACGGAGAGACCCTTGAACAATAGCGTCATAAGTTGGGTTTCCGTCTTTGCATAACTGGTTGATGAGAGTGACCATGACCAATCCGTTTAGCACGGCGACGCCGGCCAATGCGATGAAACCCACTGCCGCTGTTATTGAAAAAGGCATTCCACGCAGCCACAACGATAATATGCCGCCCGTCAATCCCAAAGGAATACCTGTGAACACGAGCAATGCATCCTTTACCGAGTTAAAAGCGCTGAACAGAAGCAGGAAAATCAGGATGAGGCTCAAGGGCACAACGATGCTCAGGCGTTTCCTGGCGGCAAGAAGGTTCTCAAACTGTCCACCCCAATCCAACCATTGGCCTGGTGGTATCTTTACCTGCTCATTAATTGTTTGCTGCGCCTCCGCTACGAAAGATCCCAGATCACGACCTCTAACATTTGTCTGAACCACAATTCGACGCTTGCCGTTTTCTCGACTGATTTGGTTGATCCCTTCCGTCGTACGAACCTTGGCGACTTCTTTGAGGGGTAGGAAGTTTACTCTGACTGCTTTATTCGTGACGTTGTCAGTGGAGTCCGAATTTGGATACTGTGAAGATACACCTTGGGGAGGCAACGGTACGGGAAGATTCTCCAAAGCGGAAACATCATTTCTGAGATTTTCAGACAACCGTACTACGATGTCAAATCTTCGATCACCTTCAAAAACCAAACCAGCTTCTCTCCCGCCTACACCAATCGCCGTTACTTCCTGAACATCAGCGGCGCTGAGACCATAACGGGAGATCGCTGCCCTGTCGACATCTATATCTACTGCCGGTAAGCCTTCTGTCTGTTCCACTTTCACATCAGCGGCGCCGGGAATTTTCTCGACAACACGAGCAATGGACTGGGCAGTTCGCGCCATGTCTTCAAATTTATCTCCATAAACCTTGATGGCCACGTCACTACGAACACCTGCGATCAGTTCATTGAAGCGCATCTGTATCGGCTGTGTAAACTCGTATTTGGCCCCGGGCAGCTTTTCCAATGCCGTTTCTATCCGCTCTATCAGGCTGCTTTTCGGCTCGCCTGGATTGGGCCATTTCTCTTGAGGCTTTAGAATAACAAATGTATCCGAAACATTTGGCGGCATAGGGTCTGACGCCATTTCGGCCGTACCTGTCTTGGAGTAAACTAATGCGACTTCTGGAAATCGTAAAAGGGCTTTTTCAACCTTTAGTTGCATTTCGGTAGATTGAGTCAAGCTTGTGCTAGGTATACGCATGGGCTGGACGCAGATATCTTTTTCGTCAAGAGTAGGAATAAATTCTTGTCCAAGACGCCCAAAAAGCAACAGAGATAAAACGAAACAGGCTATTCCTCCGGTGACGACCAGGTAACGATGAAGCAAGGCAAACTTCAGAGCAGGTTCGTAAACACGTTCAGCCATTTTGATGAGTATGTTTTTGTCTTCTTTCACCCTACCCGATATGAATACGGCTACCATTGCGGGGACGACTGTCAACGAAATTACAAATGCTGAGACAAGAGCGAGAATGACAGTCGTCGCCATAGGGTGAAACATTTTTCCTTCAATCCCAGTAAGAGACAGGATCGGAATGTAGACCGTTATAATGATAGCTTGACCAAACACGGAGGGCTGAATCATTTCTTTGCTGGCAACCACGACTTCGTGGAGACGCTCGGGTAGGTACAGAACTCGTCCAACCTCATGTTGTTTTTCTCCTAAACGTCGTAGACAGTTTTCTACGATGATCACGGCCCCATCTACGATTAAGCCGAAGTCTATAGCCCCTAGGCTCATAAGGTTTCCGCTTACGTGTAACTGCACCATACCGGTGAACGCCATAAGCATGGAAAGAGGGACTGCAAAAGCGGTTATGACGGCAGCCCTAATGTTGCCAAGGAGAATAAACAGGACGACTATGACCAAGATTGCGCCTTCAGTGAGATTGGTACGAACGGTCGCAATGGTTGCATCCACTAGTTTTGTTCTACTGAGAACCGGCTTGGCCCGGACATCTGGAGGAAGGTTCTTGTTGATCTTGTCCAACTTTTCCGAAACGGATGCCGCCACTGTCCGGCTGTTTGCCCCGATCAGCATCCATGCTGTGCCAATTACCGCTTCATTTCCATTAAAGCTTGCGCTGCCGGTACGGAGTTCCTTTCCTATCGCAACGGTAGCGACATCATGAATGTGGATCGGTGTGCCTGACCTGGTGCTTACCACGATATCCGCAATCTGGGTCTCGTCTGAGAGCCTGGCGTCCGCACGGACAACGTAAGCTTCACCCTGATGTTCAATATATCCTGATCCTGAACTGATGTTGTTGCGCCTTATCGCCTCAATCAAATCCTGAAATGTTAATCCGTAGGAAAAGAGCTTCATTGGGTCCGGTTGGACATGATATTTTTTGACAAAACCGCCTATGGCGTCAACATCAGCAACTCCTTCAACGCTCTTGAGCTGAGGGCGAATAATCCAGTCCTCAACCGTTCTAAGGTAGGCCGTTTGCTCAAGACTGGTAACAAGTCTCTGGCCATCAGGGGTCAAGTATGATCCGTCGCTCTGCCAACCCGGTAAACCGTCCTTGATATTCGCCCCTTTTCCATCAGGATGTTTGTAGCCAACTGTCCAAACATATACTTCTCCAAGCCCGGTAGTGATTGCCCCCATCTTTGGTTCAGCGCCGGCTGGAAGGTTCCTTCGGGCTTCAACCAACCTCTCATTCACTTGCTGTCGCGCAAAATAAATACTCACATCGTCACGAAAGATAGCGACAACCTGAGAAAATCCGTTTCTCGACAATGATCTGGTATAAATAAGCCCAGGTATGCCCGCGAGTGCGTTCTCAACTGGAAAGGTGATCTGCTTTTCAATGTCAACTGGGGAGAACCCCGGGAACTCTGTGTTAACTTGAACCTGGACAGGAGTAATGTCCGGCACGGCGTCGATCGGAAGCCTCTGCAACGAGAACAAGCCAATGATGGCGACGCAGACAACTCCTATCAAAACTAGGTACCTGTGTTCAACAGAGAATTTTAAAACTTTTTCAAGCATTAGTAACGAGCCTCAATGTATGTGGCAAATTCTTGCCCTAAATTAGTGATCATCGGCGACATCGCTTTTACCCAGTTCCGCTTTGAGGAGAAATGATCCACCGGATGCGAACCGTTCACCAGGCTGAAGTCCTGAAACAATTTCAACATGTTCGCCATCTGTCCGACCGGTTTTTACGATCCGAGGTTCAAAACCCTCATTCTCACGTACAAATGTGACGGATTTATTGTCTACATTCTTTAGCGCAGTCTTTGGAACGAGTACAGAAACATCTACATCCTCAATCGAAACTTTTGCTGAAACAAAAAGGCCGGGGCGCAATTTTCCATCAGGGTTGTGGAGGACCACTCTTGCAATAGCTGATCTGGTATTGTCCCCCACAACCGGTTCTACGTACTCCACGGTTCCTTGAAAATCAGGGGTTCCATTACCGACAGATATAACAACCTTCTGTCCACTCCTGACATTAGGAAGATCTTTCGGGTAAACTTGCACGTTAACCCACACAGTACTGAGATCGGCTACCACAAAAGCGTTGGTATCATCTTTGAGCATTTCACCCAGGGTTATGTGTTTCTGGATCACTGTCCCCTGAAAAGGAGATGTTATTTCATATCTCGACAGAGAGTCGGTCGGTTCGCTGGGCAATTTTCGTAAGAATTTCTCTGTGAATCCCAGAGCGCGTAGTCTTTGTTCGGCTGAATCTTTTTCTATTTCTGCTTCGTCCCTAGCGGTCTTGATCTCAATATACTGTTTTTCAGGGATGGCTACCTTTTCCCACAGCATCTCAAACCTTTTAAAATTGCTTGTCGCAAGGTCAAGCCTCTTCATAGCGGCAAGGTATTTAGCTTTGGCGTCCGCCAATTCCCTGCTTTCCATAACAGCCATCACCTCTCCGGCCTCAACCTGGTCTCCTGCCTTTTTGCGGACATCAATTACTATGCCGCCCATGCGTGGGACTATATGGGCCATGCGATCAGCGTTGATTACAACCTGGCCGGGAAGATCGGCTGTTACCCGGAGCTTTCCAGGAGATGCGGAGCTAATAGTTATGCCCTCTTCTTTGATCACCGATTGAGACAGCTTAATAATCTTATGATTTGGGTCTTCCTTTGCTTCGTTAGGATCATGATCACTCTTGCTGAGCCGTTTTTCCTGGGATTCAGGAATCCCTTTTTTCGGCAAATTGCCGGCTGCAATAACGGCTACAAGAACGCCTACCAGTGTAGTCATGACTAAGATCGTCTTCGATTTTAGTTTCATTGATTTTCTCCATCAAACTTTTCTTTGTTTTCATGCAAGTATTCAAAAATTACTTTAGGATCAGGAGAGGTCCACCTTGGTCGGCTAGTTTCTCCAATCCCGAACACCGGTTCCTGGAAGATAACCGGAAGCTTTCATGGACAAAACATCCTCACTTCGGGCCTGAATTTTGCCGCTTCGAAAACAGGCAAGGAGGCGCTCCGCTTTTGGAGCCGTGTTTAGACTCTCTCCCGAGGGAGTTAAATGACGACGAGGCATCCCTTTCGATGGCCTTTACACGTTCTGCCTGTTCTTTTTGCCATGCTTCAACACGCTTCCACTGTTTGTCAATTGGCCATCGCTGATCGCCTCCGGCTATTGCTGGTGGAATTCCTATCAGTAACACCATGAAGCAAGTTGCAACTATAAGTCTTTTCATTTGATCTTCTCCCTTATGGGCAGGGAAAAGTCCTTGGAAAAGAACTTTTCCCTAATGGAGTTTACATTCCGATTTCCCAGAACCGTCGGTCATCCGGATCGAACCAGGTTAGCGTGTCAGACTCTGGGGCATTATTCTGTTGACCAGATAAATCGTTATTGATCTTCTGCTTTTCAGTTGCCTTGTTCTGTTCGATTTGTTGCTGTTTCCAGATTCGTGTCAGATCGTGTCCAGCAGAATTTCCAGCTATTGCAGGTGGAACCGAGGCCGAAAAAGTCGAGAGCGCCAATATAAAAATAAGGTTTTTCATGGTCTTTATCCTTCTAGTAGGTATTTCGTCAGCCCGCACATTGATCGGACCATTTTAAAATGTCTTCTTGATTTTCTGAGCAACCTTAGGAACTTGTATGGAGGCCGCCTATCTCGGGAAATTTCCATGAGCCACGAAAAAAGGGTCTAATCTTCAATTCTACGTGGCGGTTAGCGACGGGACACGCTCCTCAAACATGCTGATTTCAGCATTACGGAACTGGGGCGTTCCCTTGGCCCACATCTTTGATCGAAGGTCGCTCGGATTCAAAAATACGAATCGAGAAGAACAGATCGATATACGCTTCGTTTTGAACGAAGCTAACCGAAACTGGTGTGCGAGAGGCTTAAATCAGGAGGATTACAGAGTTGGTTTTACAGAGAGACAGATAGGTCTGGTAGCTGTCTGACGTCAGATAATTACTCAGAGGCAGAGTTGGGGTTGGAGATTGAGAATCTAATCCACACTCAACCGATCCATTGTCAAGAACTAGAGTATGAACCCAGTGGAAAATATCGCCTCTTGCTTCAACAATAAAAACCCGACTGTCAACGCAAGAGATACAGCACTTACCCTCGCTGTTAGATAACAATTCGTGGTCTACCGATGGTCCTAAAATAGAGATGCCGCTGCAATCTCCGCCAAACTCGAACGCAGCGCGACCGTCGCCCTCATAACACCAGATCCAGCCGGGCGATACCAATCCTGTGATCAGGAAAGTCACCTGCATCATGGCTAAAAGTCTTGTGATATGAAAGCGTTTCTTGTTCATGACAACCTATTTTGTGTCTACTTTTTCGCTTGGATCATGTCTGTCTTAAAGATCACGGCTACACATCCGTGTACATGAGGTATAATTCAACATTGAAAGATTGTCAAGATTGTTTACAAATTTAGTCGTAAATCGTCTCTTCGCATGCTTCACAAGAATTGCTACCTAGAAACACGTCCGGGTTCCTAGAGAAGCCCCAAGAGTAACGGGTGAGCTATGAAACCGTGTCTCCGATACCATCTCGGCATGGACAAAACCTGCATTTTGGAGCCTAACGCTAAATAAATTCTAAGGTAATCACAGCGGGGCGCCTTTTGTCGGTCGCCCCGGCGTGAGCTGTCAACGAAACTGTTCATCTAGTATTGACCCGACACATCAGCATAGAAATCATTTTCATCTCTTGTTTAAGTTGATCGTGCTATTGTCCCAATGCTGAAGGAGTTTGGCCGCCTCAGCCTCAAGGGCTTTCCAGTGTGATTTCTGTTTTTTCTGTTGTGCGACCACGTCCTTATAAGCTCGATCGATCGCTTGTGGAGTCTGGTCCAAGGCCATAGCCTTTGGAACTGCTCCCAAAAAAACTAGCAGCGCCAACAAATATATTAATTTTCTCATCGTCGTTCTCCTTTTCATTCCAAGATCACATCCCTGGTTCAAGACCGCCGGAGATGTTTGGATTATCACTTTGCCGACCTTCTGTACGAAGATCATGTTCCTTTCTTGTTAGACTTAATTACGCTAGACCCATCATTCTGAAGGAAATTAGTCCCTTCATTCATAAAGGCTTTCCATTTAGCGTCCTGTTTCTTCAGTTCGGACATCTCTTTCTGGTATCGCAGTTGTAACCTCCAGAGACCTCTGTCCGAGGCGACGGATTTGGAGACGCCGCCAAATAAGACTATTAATGCCATCAGGAATATGAATTTTTTCATCGTCGTTCCTCTTTCCGTTTTAGCGTCATTCCGGTCAGCTAAGGGTTAAACCAACAACGAACAATTTTTAGGGGATTGCGCCCAGTCAGTAATTGTGCAACGAGGGATTAACAGGTCAGGTATACAGTCCGTAGGTAGGTAAGTCTCGGATTGAATTCATTCGGCCCAAGCGGAATGGAAGGACCGTGGAGCGGCGCAACGGTTGAAAGTGTCGTTAGCGAAGGAGTGGCACAGGCCGACAAGCCCATTTCATCGGAAACTCGCATTACACTGGTGAGCTTGGGGATCGCATTGATTCCCTGAATAGAATTCGGTAAACAATTGCATGCGCAACTTATCGACGCATTGTTCTCTCTTGAATTTAAATGACTTTGATTCCCTTTGGTTGTTGAGTCAAATCCATGATTACAGCCGCTGCAAGCCGCCTGATCTAACCCGCAGCCCCAATTGACTCCGCAACACGGTATGCCGGCCCAGCCTGCGCCAGTAACTAGCAGGTAAACAAGGACCAGACTCCAGGTCGTCAATGCTCGTGTTGGAAATTTTGTCATGGCGCAACTCCACATTTAGAGTTTCTCTTAATCACTTACCCACATAATGTTAGATGCCTAAACGTTAACTAAGTTGCCATGTCTTTGGAATACATTAATGCTTCAACAAAAATAGACAGTGTAAAGTCGCACAACTTGTCCTATATTATTCAAAGCTGGGCCGCCCCAGAACATGCAACTGGGGCCTATGAATCGCGGGTCAACCCGTCCCCAACCGTTTGACATTGTTAACCCTTAGATTCGAACAGAACGTCAGGCGACTACTATTGAAGCAGCAGAGGTCATCGCAGACGCCGATGCCGGTTAATAAGAAAAAATTCAAAGTTGGGTATCTGACAGACTGCGGACTTGAGAGAAGTCTGAACGAAGACATCTTCTACGTAAACGAAGACATTGGGTTGTTCATTGTCGCAGATGGAATGGGAGGGCACAATGCGGGTGAGGTAGCCAGTTCCTTTGCGGTAACGGTTGTCTCGGCCATTATCGAGGAAGAGCTTCCTGTGGCCAAAGACCCGGTTGAGCTTGTGAATCAGGCCATCTCAAGGGCCAATGCGACTATTCTTGAAAAGTCGCTTAACAACACTGCCTGGAATGAAATGGGAACCACCTTATTGGTAGCCCTTTTTGCGGATCATGGTCTCGTAATTGGGCACGTTGGAGACAGCAGGGCCTATTCGGTTGGAGGATGCCAAATAAAACAGCTCACCGAAGACCATACGTTTGTGGCGGAATGGCTTAAAGAAGGGCGTATAAACAAGGAGCAAGCTCGTACTCACCGTCAACGGCACGGTTTAACCGAAGCGCTTGGAGTGACGAAAGAAGTGGAACCTGACATCTCCGTTCGGCCTTGGGATGAGAGTTCCGGATGCCTCCTACTTTGTTCCGATGGCCTTACCGAAATGATTGAGGATGAAGAGATCCTTGCAATTGTTGATTCATCCAGTAACCCTCAGCAGGCTTGCTCAAACCTCGTCGCTGCGGCCAATCAGAAAGGGGGAGTGGATAACATAACCGTAATATTAGTCTGTCAGGAAAAATATTTGACCGGGACAGCCCGCTCCACCTATCAGACGGGAATGAAATCACCTTAGCACGCCGCCACAGATTTACCTTCGAGTTCCATAAAGGTTTGCTCCATTCAAATTTGCGCCTTTCAGGTTTGCTCCTGATAAATCGGCATCCGTAAGATCCGCGCCAGAAAGGTCTGCGCCGGAAAGATTGGCGCCTGATAAGTCTGCGCCCTGCAGATTAGCCCCTGTCAGGTTGGCTCTCGATAAATTAGCTCCGGCAAGCTGCGCCCCAGGCAGATCAGCCCATGAGATGTCGGCGTTTGAAAGATCGGCTCCGGTTAATCTTGCCCCCGCCATGACTGCTCCTGACAAATCAGCGCCTGTCATGACCGCTCCAGATAGATCAGACCTGGAGAGCTCTACAGCCGACATCGCCGCCTCTCTCAGTTTTGTTCCTACAAGGCAGGCTCCCGCAATATTAGCAAACGGAATAAGCGCATTGGAGAGGTTTGCTCCTGCCAGATTTGCTCTAGACAAATCAGACTGTGACAAGTTGGCTGAAGAGAGATCAGCCCCACAAAGATTCGCGCCGCACAAATTCGCCTTTGTCAGATTAGCCTCGATAAGTTTGGCGGACACAAGTCGGGTTCCTAGCAGGCCAGCGTACGAGAGGTCGGTATTGGATAAGTCCGCCCGATTCATTGTTGCGACAGTCAGGTGTGCCCTGGTTAATATTGATCCCGAAAGATTAGTGTCCGACAAATCGGCTGAATTCAATTTGGCCCCAGTTAAGTCTAAACAAGATAAATCTTCTCCTTTCAGAACAGCGAACGCCAAATCAACTTCACCCTTTACCGCAAATTCGACTAGCTCTTTAAGAGACTCCGCATCGCCACTAAAAACGCAATCGGTGGTAATAATGCTGTTAATCGTCATTCTTTCCGCCATGTTATACTCCTGAACCTGTCGATTCAAAACGCTGTTAGTTTAACAGCGTAGGCCACAAAATAAATATAAGGGCCCTGGATTAGTCTTCAAAGCCACTGTTTAGTCAATCCTGTATGGAAATGGGTGTCCTGGTCAAGGTTCATACTGATGCGGCACACCTTGGTCCACCTATAAATTGTTTATGTCTCCAGGTTTGTCCACTGCAATCATTCAGTTAATTAATAAAAGGTAGCCCGATTGCCGGATAACTCGTAATTAAGGTAAAGACGGATGAGCCAAGCCTTTTGGGCAGAGCTTCAAACGCAGAGGATTAAGTTCAGTTTACGGTTACCGATCAGAAAATAAGGCCTAACTGGAGAAAGCCGCCATCCATTGCAATGTCGAACATCCGGACGTCGCTAGATGTTCTCTTATAGGTGATATATCTGTAACCACCTTTTAAAAATCCCAGGCGTCCATTGTTCATAGGTATGCTATACTTCAAGGCGGTTTCAGCTTCTGCTCCGAAGGCGTCGTCTCCAAAAGCCGCTCCAGCTATGCACTTCAATGAAAGAGTCGCCCCAGCGGAAGTGTTTTTAAGACATTTTTCGAATTCGATCCCCGCCATGCCCATGTTGAGATCATTATCCATAGCGTTCATCCCCATCCCCGCTTGCATTTGCATGACCTTGATTCTGTCGTTCACCCGAACGTAGTCGCCGAAGACGCTAATCTTGGAAGACTTGTTGTCAACAACATCATAAATTAACCCGAGGCGCTGCTCAAGACGTTCCCATTCGATATTAACGTCTTGACCGGCATTGTAAGAAGTGTTTCCGAACACAAAGGACTTTCCCGCTGGTCCTGAACCCATCATCCACATCGGCATGACGGAATACCGTAAACCCCAATTTGGTCTGAACATGTAGTGCGCCATGAAAGAATTCATCACGCCATGGTCGGCAAGGCCCATGTCCGAGTTCAGGTCCACATCATCCAAGCCGTAGTATCCCTGGGACATTCCCATAGAAAAACGCACTTTACCTTTTGTTCTTGCGAAGAAAAAGTCAGCGGCCAACTCCCATCCGGTCATACGACTCATGGGAAGATGACATTCCCCTTCGTGCGCGGGAATTTCTGCAATTGCGCGCCCCTCTCCAAGGGGTCGGCACTTGATTATTTTTCTCGGCTGGATTTTTGAGTTCAAACCGTAAGGTGTTATGGAAGGTAAATCTACGATATCGTGATTACCATGTAGATCAGATTGGGTGATCTCCCAGGCGTATGCAACTGACGTGAAAGGCGTCAGTGCTACAATTAGGCATACCAATAGTGTTTGGGTTACTCTCAACTTACCCGCCCTCCCGGAACGAACTTGCGCTCGAATTTACCTTTAGATTTAATAAAGTCAAATAAAAAAGTTATTTTTCAATATGTTATTTTGCTAATATCATTTAATACATTAGTTTAATGATTAGCATTGTATGATAATTCATGTTTATTAATAGGTTTTTGTAATTTATTTTAGATTTTGGTCAGTGTTGTGATATTGATGATAGCGCGTTATAATGAGGCCTGCTTTACTTTACCTAATGCCGGAATTATCTTTTTGACATCGTGCGGTCTAAAAAGATTGACGAGTTAAAAAACAATCACTGAGAAGGAGGAATTCTAAGATGAAAAACAGCCTCAGTATTATTGCAATGGTTGTCGTGACGCTATGCGCAAGCATTGCATTAATTTCAGCGACCCCTGTACAGGCAATGGACAAGAGCGACGCAAAGGGCATGATGCCTGAAGGCATGATGAAAATGCAGTCCGGTATGACAGATGGCTCAAAGAAGATGATGGATGGCGCCAAGAAAATGATGGAAGCTACAAAGATGATCCAGGACAAAAAAGAAGTCGCCAAGGCTGAGCAAATGATGAAGGACGCCGATCAGATGATGCTCGAAGGGCAGAAAATGATGGTGGATGAGGCTAAAGAACAGTTGGCGCGCAACGATGCAATGATGGAAAAGATGAAATCCATGATGCATGAAGGCCAGAAACCGAATATTGATGAAGCTAAAGAAAAGATGGCGCATAACAAAGCAATGATGGAAAAGATGAAATCTATGATGGGATGCTGCAACGAGATGATGGAAGGCTGCAAGATGATGCGAGAGGGCATGACTATTATGAAAGAACAAAAGCTTCCTGATGCGGAGAAAAAGATTTCCGAAGGCCACACCAAAATGGAACAGGCAGCCAAGAAAATTGAGTCCGAGCAGGCAACTACAAAAACAAAATGAAATTAGATTAGCCGAATCTGATATTTTGCTAGAGCTTTAGTCTGTGTGTTATACGAGTTTGTTCGGTTGACAACGCAGGTGAAGATGCTGAAAATGCGATTAATTAAAACCTTTTTCACGTGTCCGATTTCTAAGTTGTAATTGCAGGCGACTACGCT
>JAMCYH010000170.1 GCA_023474025.1 Deltaproteobacteria bacterium | reverse complement strand
TGCATTTCGCCAAATTTGGCGAAATGCAGAAGCACTCATATATGCTTGCGTTGGACGAGATTAACAAGACCGGTGGAATAAACGGAAGAAAGGTTGAACTTCTTATCGAGGATGATACAGGCAGGCCAGAGGTGGGCCGTTCGGCAGTAGAAAAACTGATTTCAAAGGACAAAATTCTGGTCTTGACCGGTGGTTACTCTTCCTCTGTGACTTATGCCATAGCTGGAGTAGCTCAAAATTTCAGGGTTCCTTATGTTACACATACCGGCGCTGCAGACAACATTACAGAAATGGGGTGGAATTACGTTTTCCGCATTAATCAGGCTTCAAGCGAATATTTTAGTGGAGTCCTATCTTTCTTAAAAGATGTCGCCAAACCTAAAACCGCCGCCGTGATTTTCGAAAACACTCTTTTCGGCCAATCCCAGGGAAAGAGCTTCGCCAAAGCTTGCGAGGGTTTGGGATGCAAGGTGATATTGAAAGAAGGTTTCGAATCAGGCGCAGTTGATTTCAAACCTTTGCTTACAAAGTTGAAAGGCGCCGATCCTGATCTTGTTTATGCTGTCTGCTATGTAATGGACGCTGGCCTTATTCTACGGCAGTCCAAAGAATTGAATTTTATGCCCAGGCTATTCGTAGGTGGTGGTGGGGGATTTGCTCTGCCTGAGTTAGTAAAGAACGCCGGGCCTGCGGCGGACTATGTTTATTCGGCCACGCTTTGGTCTGAGGAATTGCCATTCCCTGGGGCAAGAGAGTATTACGAGAATTATAAGAAAAGATTTAATGAGCCGCCTCAATTTGTGGCAGCGCAGGCTTATGTTGCGTTGTATGTGATTGCCGACGCTCTTAAGAGAGCTACAGAACTGTCACGGGAAAGCGTTCGAGAGGCCTTGACAAAGACCGACATGGATTCCATGTATGGGCATGTTAAATTTATCTCGTATGGCAAGAAATCTCAGCAGAACCGTCTGCCTTCCTATATGGGACAGTGGCAGAAAGGGAAATTCGAGTTGGTTTGGCCAAGAGAATACGCCAGCAAGCCGTTTGTATATCCTGTGCCACCTTGGTCAGAAAGGTAATAAGGAGTTTATTTAAATGATTCAGGGAATTCGTAAAATCCATCACACACCCTCATCGTATGCCTACCCATTGCTAATTAAGCAGCTACTTTTAACGCCAATCATGTACGCTCCTGATCAGGAAATAGTTTATGAGGACAAAGCAAGGATTACATATAGAGACTTTTACACCCGAATACACAGGTTAGCTTCAGGCCTTAGGAGCTTAGGGGTAAAACCTGGGGATACAGTGGCTGTGCTGGATTGGGATTCCCATAGGTATCTGGAATGCTTCTTCGCTATACCGATGATGGGGGCAATACTGCATACGGTGAATGTTCGTCTTTCGCCAGAACAGATTCTCTATACCATGAACCACGCTGAAGACGATGTAGTCCTGGCGCACGCGGATTTTGTGCCCATGCTCGAAGACATTGCTAGCCGTTTGCAAACTGTACGCTCTTACGTATTAATCGAAGACGGTAAAGATGCCCCGGTGGCAAGACTACCAATTTTCAGTGAATATGAAAAATTACTGTTGGAGGCCGACGGGAACTACGATTTCCCGGATTTTGATGAGGATGCTCAAGCCACCACTTTTTATACCACTGGTACAACTGGAGATCCTAAAGGGGTCTATTTTAGTCATCGCCAACTGGTCCTCCATACGCTTTCCGTGGCGGTCGCCACATCTGGATTGACCGCTCCAGGGCGGTTTCAATCCGGGGACGTCTATATGCCCATCACTCCCATGTTTCATGTTCATGCGTGGGGTTTTCCTTATGTGGCGACCCTCCTTGGAGCGAAACAGGTTTACCCGGGTCGGTTTATCCCTGAAAAAGTTCTAGGCTTAATTAAACGTGAAAAGATTACGTTTTCTCACTGCGTTGCAACTATTCTCCATATGCTCATAAACCACCCCATGGCCAAAGAGATGGACCTCAGTGGATGGAAGGTGAACACGGGTGGTATGGCTTTGCCTCGAGGCTTAGCCAAGACCGCATTAGAGATGGGCATTGAACTTTTCCACGGATATGGCATGTCAGAGACTTGCCCCATTCTGACACTTGCCAACATGAAGCCTCACATGATGGACTGGGACGTGGAACGCCAATTGGACGTCAGGACAAAAACCGGTTTTCCGATTCCTTTGGTCGATCTAAAGATTACTGACCAGGAAGGGAAATTCTTACCTACGGATGGCTCTTCGCAGGGTGAAATTACCGTGCGAACACCCTGGTGTACTCAAGGGTATTTCAAGAATGACGACAAATCAGAGGAACTGTGGAAAGACGGGCGGCTTCATACGGGTGATGTTGCAGATATGGACCGGGAAGGATACGTTCAAATCAAGGATCGTCTCAAAGACGCGATCAAAACCGGCGGAGAATGGATATCTTCTTTAGAACTGGAGAGCCTCCTCAGTCGTCATGAAGCGGTTTCTGAATCGGCCGTGGTCGGGATGACAGATGAAAAGTGGGGCGAGCGTCCGGTCGCATTTGTCATACTCGTTCCTGATTACGCTGCCCAAGTTTCCGAGGAAGATCTCCGGGCGTTTATGATGGATTTTGTTGACCAACAGCTCATATCAAAATGGGCCGTTCCGGATCGTTTTCATATTGTCAAGGAAATACCCAAAACGAGTGTTGGCAAGCTAAACAAAAAAAGGATCAGGGAAAATCTCCAAAAGGGTAATTCCTAAAATACCGGCATGACAATGGTGAAGATCCCGAGATAGAAGGACAATGAGGTAACATCCGCTCACTTAACCAGAATTTTCCGAAGGGTGTTTTAACTTGAGCGGTCTTCAGATCGATCGTTTAATGTGACATCGATTTGGCGCTTATAGGAATACAATCTTCGGTTTTCACTACCTTCGCGTAGACATTACTCAACGCCGCCAGAAAAGCCCCATGCACATGAGATACTGGAATGATCTTTTCCTCAAAGGAGAGAGACCGGGTGGCGCAGGCGTCCGAAATTACCGTGCACTGAAAACCATAATCAAAGGCGGCCCGTGTTGTCGAGTCCACACACATGTGAGTCATCATGCCGGCAATTACAAGGCGCGTGACTGATTCTTTCCGTAGGAGTTCTATCAAGGATGTATTCCTGAAACTATTGGGGTAATTTTTCTGAACTATTGTTTCTCCCGGTAAAGGGTGAACGTTTTGATGAATTTCGATCCCATTAGTTTCGGGCAGAAAGAACGTGACTCCCGGACGGACACTGACGTGTTGAATGTGGATTATGGGAAGATTCGCATCCCTGAAAGACTGCAGCAACATTTTCGCGCACAAACTTGCTTCAATACTTCCTTCGAGTTCCATTTTCCCGCCTGGGAAATAATCGTTTTGGATGTCGATCAGTAAGAGCGCAGTACTCATGAATTTTTCCTCTTTGTTTCTTGCAGATGGGATTCCCTGTTCATTTAGGCGCTGACGCCTCCGTAAAAGAACTCATCTAGCGTTATTGCGTCCGTTATTCAAATCGAATCAGCCCCCTGCGTTTCTGGTCTCGAACCGAACTCTTGCTCGTGGGTCCTGTTGAAATTGGAAGAGAGTCTTCTCTAGTTCGGTGGGCATACTTCCCTGAGCCTTCCAGCACCGGAGGACCTGGGCAGCAGCGGCCCGCACGTCCGGGTTTGGATACTTCTCGAAGCTTGGGATGATTCGTGAAAGCGAATCAAAGAATAATTGTGAAGATTCAACGTTCTCTGCCCTGTAAATATTGTAGGGGTCCTTAGGATCAGCCATTACTGCAATCTGCCTGATTACCTGTGACAGTACTTTGTTCTCCTCTGCAGGAACTCCGGGTAATTGCCACGCTCGAACCAACAGCGATTGGAACGTGCTCATAACGCTGATCCCGGTAATTCCTGTCAACCTTGCGCCCAATACCGCCCCCAGAAACATCATGTTGGCAATTGCCACCGGGGAACAGGAGAAACCGTTACGTATTACCCACTGGGCCAAATCTACATGGTCTTTGCCATTCTCCTGCAGGACCATCTCGGCTGCAACATACGCTAAAGCAGACAAGACACGGTCTTGGGCGTCACGATCTTTCGCATTCAATGGGGCAAACGAGTCTCGACATTCAGGAGGAGTGTCAATCCATCGGAGTATTGCTGGTCGCGCGATGTCGACAAAATCTCGGGGGCCGACTGAAACCATGCCGGCGCAATAGTAGAGGAAACGTTCGAGCTCGAAGCACTGGATTTGCAAAGCGGAGTCAATGGCTTCAATTATTTGGCCGAGCATCTGGGTATCCTCTCGTGTCCATTTGACCCTCGTCACGGTGAATTCGCTGACATCGCCACCATGTCTTACGGAGTCACCGGTCGTCCGGTTCCTAACTATCTCCAATTGACGCCTCACTTGTTCCTTGCACCACTGGTGCAAAGCAGAGTCATCCAATTCGTCTGGCGTAAGCTCCGGATTTTCTAACAGAGGGAGGAGGAACTTCTCATCTTCGGTTCGAGCAGTCGCTATCAGGCGATGCTTGAACTCTCGGGTGAAGGTGGATTCAGAGCGTCGCATGACAGCATTGAACATCAGAGCCCACCGTGCCGAACTTGCTCTCTCATCCTGCTCGTCCAGACGCATCATTTTCTCACCCACCTCGATTGCAAGATCCATAGGGGCACTAGTGAGGAACTCTGTTAGCATACCCTCGTCGTCGGTTTGCCACACAGCTGGATAGTTCGCCAATTTCAAAACCGCCGGATACAATCTACGGCAAATCACATGAGGGTTCTGAACATAAGGAATAATCTTAGCCCAGAAGGAAAGAGGATGTACAGTCGAGCCGAGCCGATTACCAGAATAATTGACGTAATCCACACACCAATTTGCAACTTGAGGAAGAAGACTTTCGGGAATAGAGTCACTCAAAGAACTTAGTAATCTCAAGGTCTTGAATGATTCGACGGGTCTGCTTTGTAAGACAGACTCCACGAACCTTGTTCTTTCTTCTACAGGTGCAAAGTCTAGAATAGACAGTCGACTCTTGAAAATGGGATCGTAGATATTTAACGTGCTAGATCGCATCGCCAATATTAGGCCATTAACTGCAAACAGATATTGATTGGGGAGCTTTATAGCTACAGCTAGGCTTGCTTCCGCAAGCTGCCCCGTTGCGATATTCCATGCCCATGCGTCCCATTCTCTAAGCGAAGCAATTTGATCGAGGATGCCGAGGCGAAACCCGTGAACTAGTTCGGAAACTCTGGCCTCTTTGGGCCCTTTTCTCCAAACACGTGCAAGCAACTGGCCAAATCTTGTCCGCCTAGATTCCCGGAAGGCCGAAGTTCCTCCTGATGATACTTTGAGCTGCCAACGAGTTCCAATTACAGACGAAGGATCTTCCTGTACCTTGCTGCTATAGTTTAATCTTTGTAGGCCGCAGAGGGGTAGGAAGTCGGGTGAATCGTATTGGATGCGTGGAACAATATCTGATATCGTCTCATCCATTTCGGACCATTGACACTCGAGGTACTGCTGCCAGCCTTTGTAGAGGGAGGCATGAATTGGTTTCAAAAATGAATCTGAAAGCTTAGGTTCATTAGGTGTGCTCTCAGGAAAGACCAAACCTGTCTGTAATAACAACCGGGGTCGGAGATCTTCGAGGGGTTTCCTGAATTCCTTTAGACACACGGCGGACCATTGTTTAATCAGTTTACTCCAACCATGAGATCCTGGATCTCTTTGCCAGACCAGTTCAATACAGAAACTAATCAGTGCTAATCCTTCGCATAGGTATTCGGCACTGAGCCATTCCAGCTCCGATTCGATCAACTTTTTGTATGAGTCTTCAGCAGGGGCAAGAGGGTTTTGAATAAGATACAAGACCTGTCTAAGTATCGCGCCCAGATGTTGGTCATCCACTTCGGAGCTCTCAGGAAACTCCAAGGCCGTCCTCACTTTGCCCAAAAGATCTTCATCTAGCAACCAGTACATGGCTAGCGACATTGCCCAGAAAGTCTCTTTAAGGGGTAAAACCAACTGTTCATCCTGTTGGAGCCGGATGATGCGCTCAAGAGCAAGGGCGCACAGGTGGTTCACAAGAAAACCATCTCCTATGTAATGAGCACGACGTGTCTGGTCACGCAACAATCCAAGAATTTTGCTTGCCTGGATCTCATTGATTGGGTTATCCAACGGACCACGATTTGCTGGATCCATCATCATTCACCGCTGCTCTCACTAAATAGGGCGTTCATAGTTTGCTCATATGGAGAACGAACTTGATTTGTTCCCCGAATTCTGTAGAAGTCTTCGAGATTGATATCCTCCATTTGCAGATCGATCACGCGATCGAGTTCCTTATTACATACACGACGAGTGTTTCTCAGAGCCAAAGGCATGAAACTTGAGAGCAGGCAGTAATTAAGCGCAGCCTGCGTTTGCAGCCCATCGATTTTGTTCCAGTCGTCCAATTCTAACTTTCCTCTTCAGGAAGGCCTTCCGGTGGACAGAAGCGTGTTTCGATTTGGCCAACCTGGAGGTATCCAAGCGGCTCACAATACAAGAGACTGAGTCTGATTTGGTTCCGAATTGCTGCGAAAACGGAAGAGAGTTGGCCATTGGTTCCTGGAGGCCGAACCATGTTGACACGAATAACCCCATTCTGAATCACAATTCGATCATGAGTCAGACTATGGCGTATCCAGTGCCCAAAATTTTCCAGATTACCCTGACGATGATGGAGCAATGTTCGGGTGTCACATCGGTTGGAGTCTTCATCCAAAAGATCAACCATGGCGAGTACTGCAGCAAGACTTTGTTCCAGTTCACTCATAGACGAGTCCCACTGCCACGGCCATTGGGTATGGGCTTGAGCTACTCTGAGCGCTGACCGGAACAATGGATGTTGGAGAACAGTGTTATGACATGAGCCCCGGAGCAGCCTATTGAGAAGACCTTCAAGACGAGGGACATGTGTTCGCCGAACCCAGGCAGGAACATCCTCCGGCCCTTGAGGTAGGTCGTTCATGTTATTTGGATTTAGGTCGTCAGGCCGTTGGGAAAGCATACCCATGTCGTGAAAGAGGGTTGCCATGAGCAGCACTGCAGCCCCTTCACCTTCAGATGTGGACGGATCAAGCAAGTCACAGAGTGGACGGGATTCTTGGCTCCCATAAGAAACGCACGTCCATTCACTAATTCGCCCGACTAAACTGCCGAGGTGTGACAACCCGTGATCGGTGAATTCTGGTAGATGGCAGCTTTGTACAAGCCGATGTATGATCTCAACGAGGTCTCTAAGAAATACTGCAAAACCTGGCATGCCTTGGCTATGAAGGGCGCACCTGCCCAGATGGCTATTCAGAATAAAGTCTGAACTCTCTCGCAAATACAGATCTGGATCTGGCAACTGTTTGGGCAAGGTTACTCCTTGGGTTTGGTTCCTGTTGTAGGCAGTTGGTAGTAACGAAGCATGTCAAGTCGGTTTCCACTCGAAAACTGATTCTTTGATCCGCCGATAATTTTCGTCAAGTTGGGGTTGGAGAAGAATAATTGCAGCGAGTCTTCTGGCGATATTAGTTACTTCTCTGATCTCTTGGATGGTGAGGGAACGACCCAAGACCCTCATCTCCCTGTAGCTTAACCATTTTTTGATAACCTGATAACCGCCTATTCGGTAAAGCCATACGCCAGACGGGATGTTTTTCCAGAAGACTTTGTCGTTGAGATAGACATCAAGAGTGGTTTGCCCTAAAAGCCGGATCATTTCGTCATAGCTAAGGCCTATTTCGGCAGCTTCTTCTTCCATTGAGAGCCGTTCTTCTGTTTGGTATTCTCTCTGCACTACCTTGCCTTGTCCAGGCATCGTCGCTCGTTGATTATCGACATATCCCCACCCCGCTGTTACTTCAAGTTCTCCTTTGGTAGCAGTGACCTGTCGTCCTTCCACATGAGTCACGGTAGCAATCGC
Source organism: Deltaproteobacteria bacterium (assembly GCA_023474025.1). GTDB lineage: Bacteria > Desulfobacterota > Desulfomonilia > Desulfomonilales > Desulfomonilaceae > CAJBEZ01. Next base: position 3,489 of record JAMCYH010000170.1, on the reverse strand, counting down.
TCTTAATGCAGGTCTGACCGATTCTGAGTTTATGGATGGGGGCGGATATTCAGTATCCAGCAATGCCGCGACCTGCTGGCCCAGGGCAGCGGAAGCGACAAGTAAGTCTTTGGAGTTTGGCAATACAACGCGCGGCCAATCCTGTTTGATACCGTCTCTGTTTTCGATCAGATAGTAAGGTGAATACCCAATCGCCAAGGCGTGCATCCAGACGAGTCCTGCGGATTCTTTATTCTGGTCACAGTCTCCTAACCCAAGCTCTTTAAGGTACTCGCTAGTCTTCTGGGACAGGTTTGCCCTCGGTCTAACATCTTCCAGCAGCTCTTGTTGCTTGGCTCCGCTGTTTTTGTCATCGATTCCTTGGTTACGGATTCTGATTGGAAAACAAAAGGCATCAGGTGTCAAAAGATGATCGTCTGAGAGTAGAGCTACAAAGTAAAACGGGCTACCTTCTTGATCCTTGGCAGCCTTGAACCGGCTTAGAAAAAAAGAGTTTCCTTCCCAGGATTGTTCCCACAGATTCGGACGGGCTCTGTTCCATAACGGAGAAACTAAGCTGTAGTAGCACCACCTCTTGTCGAAAGGTCTCATTACGTAGGGAAGAATCCGATCCGATTGATAGTCCTCGGCAGAAATTACTTTAGATCTGGCTTTTTTGGCTTCAAAGCCAGCTGCGTTCACTGTTAAGCCATGGCCTGACCTTCTGAGGGTATCCCAGTCCACCTCTCGCTCGTAGTACATCTTCATTCTTGCTTCAAGAGCTTCTCTGTCCAGATCTATCAAAGCACCATTGCGTTTTTCCATGAGACCATTGCACGGAGACATCTCACATAGCTCTACCAGAGCAGGCCACTGCCAGTATTCTTCAGTGACATCAGAGGGGCGAAAGGAGAACTTGTTGCCCTGGGCCGGTGTGCTCTCTCTGTATTGCTCATCTAAATTCTTTTCCTTCAATGTTTCCAATAATTCTGTCTTCTTCGTGGCTCCCCAAAAGTGTCTGAATAGGACTCTTTTCCGTTCCCTGCGTTTCTTTGTCCGAACCATAAGTCCTATTGCAGTCCCAACTCTTATCCCAGCTCTGTTGTACTTAGTCGAAAAAACGCTGGGATCCGGTTTGCCATCCGGAGTCACTTTCCCTGTTTCCCTGCTGTCTCCGTTCATACAATCGAACCAAAACTTATCGAAATTATTGAAAAGACTATGGCGCATGGCAACAAAAGATGGGTTCCCCAAATAAGAAAAATTGGAAATATAGCAAACGATTCCTCGACCTGTCATTTCGGCAATACGCTGCTCCGCCAGTCCGAAAAAACGCACATATAAGTCGTCCATATTGAATTTTTTGATACCCCACTGGTCAATGAGTCCTGACTTATAACGCTCAACTAGGCCGCCTTCCTCCTTTAGGCTTACCCCTGCGAAGCTGTTGTAAGGAGGATTGCCAAGAATCACCAAAATTGGAGTGTCGCGTTTTACACTGGTCGCCGCTTCCCATTCCATTTTGAAACTTCTGTCCGTTGCTATCTGATTCGGGATTTTGTCGGTTTCCCAACCCGTCAGAGCATTGGTGAGATAGATGGCAGGACGTTCATCATCCGAAAAGGACGAACCGGCTGCGGCTTGGACAAACAAGCTCACCTCCATGTGACTGATAACAAATGAAGCCGGGAGGATTTCTAGCCCGATTATCCTTTTCATGGCTGCATTTTTGATATCCTCCCCGCACAAAGCATCTTCACCTCTGTCTTTAATTGTCTTTTCAATTCGACGAAGAACCTCAACTAGATAGGACCCTGTGCCGCAACACGGGTCCAGAACATAGACCCTATCTGACGCCAAGCCTTCAGGCTCACCGAGTTCCTCGCGTAACACTCTGTCCACTCTCTCCACCATGTACTCAACTATTTCCCGAGGAGTGTACCAAACTCCCATGTTCTTTCTAAGGACAGGATCAAAAGACTCTAAAAAAGGCTCATAAAAATACCGAACTGCATGTTTTTCTTAGAAATTTTGGAAGAAATCATCTCTGTTGACCCTGTTGAGCGCACCTCCGGCCCAATTGAGGATTTCGGTTAGTTTAAATGCTTCAAGGTTAGAGCCTGTAGCGACCAGCCCAAAAAGCTTTTTCAAGACGGGAACTTGCAACTTGAATCCTGTTACTCTCCAATCAAATCGATCGGTCATAGAAACTCTAGCAGCCTGCTTTTCTCTTGACCAGAGAACCCAGGCAGCAAAAACTCCATAGAAGATTGTTTGGATAAGGGTGGATCTGAAAAAATGCTCTCCCTGCTCTCCACCGAAACTAATGCCCAAGAAAGCCTGTAGTTTTTCGCGAATGTCCTTGAGGTCGGAGATATCGGCATCGTGAATTCGTTCTAAAGCGTCTCGTGCATAAGATGCCAACAACCAAGCTAGATTCTCAGGTAATCTCAATTCGGCCGCCGAGAGCATTACCCGTTTCAGATACTCGGTAAGTCTTTTTTCATGTATCGCTTTGGCTTTTTGTGGGTGTGTCATAGCCTCCAAGAAGGCTGAATCAGTTTCCGCTAGAGTGTATGGCTCTAGTTTCACGGCATTCCCAGCCGAATCTCTGCCAACCAGTAAAAATTGCCTGAAATTGCTAATCAGGACTTGACTGTACTTATACAAATAGCCCATCACTTGTGGCAGTTTGACGATTTCCCCCACATCCTCTTTTGCGCTCTTAAGTTCAAGGACACCCCGAACTGGAACCTGCCCACCCCATCCAGGTTGCGAGTGATCCGGAAGACTCTTGGTGAGTTGATCAGCGGTAAAGAATCCTCCATCTGGTATGCCTGCGCCGCGATTTCTGATGTTGATTACACATCGGACTCTAGGTTGGAGAGTTTCACCGATGTCGTTGACGAGGGTTTCAAAAGCTCCGTAGTATGATGTTTCCGGTACGGCCTCGCCAGAAGACCTGATTTCACGAACAGCCTTTAGGTAGGTCTCCAAAGGAGTCAACTTATACCTCCCGTGCGATCGTTGAATGAATGATCCTAAATACGAGACACAATATCAAGGCAATAATCTCCAAATTTCAGAATAGAGGTCAAAGACCGAGTTCCACATATCCTGTGCGATCACCACCTTCCAATATTCGGGTTTAGGTTGGATAAAGTTTTCCCACGATAACGCATATTTATGTTTGCTAGATTCGGGATATGGGTGTTATCCAGGCTTAAAACACCTAACCATTTGGTATCGTACCTGTGCCTATATAGGTTTCCACCTGGCGTCTAATTCTCTCCCAAAACACTCAAATCTACTTACCGCTCGTTTTTGGTCCTTGAACTCGACCAACATTCTAACGGTTCCCTTGATCTGGTGCGTGGGCGGTTTATAATGGACCCCAAAAACTGGACAGGAGATTAAGGTGGGAAAGCCTACCTTGGAGATGTAGAAAGAACGCTTATCATAGGGAGGCTTGGATTGAATTTCATGAGAAAGAGTTATGACGCCAGTTTC
>JAMCYH010000140.1 GCA_023474025.1 Deltaproteobacteria bacterium | reverse complement strand
GCTGAAAACTCTCGTAATGGATGGACGTCTTATTTCTGCAGTAGCTGTGGATTCAACAGGCGAATTTTGCGCCCATGCCGCCATTAGTCTTAATGAACCGAACAGTCCAATTGGCGAATTGGTTTCCCTGGCTGTCCATCCTCAGTATCGGAAATCAGGATTAGCCAAACGAATCCATTTATATCTGGTCAAGGAAGCCAGGAAACGAAAAATGCAGGGGCTTTTTGCCGAAGCGGTTACAATTCACCCTTACAGCCAGCGACTCTGTCTAGACCTGTTGGGTAAAGAGTCGGCTGTGATGGTGGGTTATATACCTCCGTCTACCTTCAGAAAAATATCTGGAAGATCTGACACAAAAAGACAGATGGCCATTGTCTATTTCTTTGTTTTGTCGAAAAAAGAAAAAAAGAAAACAGTCTTTGCGCCTAGTCAACACGCCCCTATGGTAAAACAAATTTATTCCCATTTGAATCTGAACCGAGTATTCGGCCGTAAGACGACCGGCACGATTGATGTGTTATGCGGGAACACGGCTTTTGATCTGAAAATTAAGCGTATCTTAATGATGGAGACTCCTTGCGTCTTCAGTTCTTGAATTCATACGGTTGAACTAGTCAGGGCAAAACTTGGAGAGCTTCTGGCATCCGGTATCGAATATGTATACCTTGATCTCCCTCTATTTAATTCCTTAACTCCCTATTTCGCTGAAGAATTCGAGTCGATGGGCTTTTTCTTCTCTGGCGTGCTCCCGTATCTTAATGATGGAGACTCCTTGCGTCTTCAGTTCTTGAATTCATCAGAAGTTGACCTTGATTGCGCAGAGGTGGTGTCCCAATTCGGATCTGAAATATGGGATTATGTTAAAATGACAAAAATCAAAGTCCCAATAACCAATGCGCAAGCAAGTAACTGAAAAAGCGCATTATCTTGGATACCATTGACATTGTTCTGGCAGTGAGGAGACTCCTTTCTAAACGTCTGCCGGCATTCAATAATGAAAGGACTGAAAATGGCTGAAACCGTAACACGTCCTAAACCTACCAACAGAGTGGAAATAACAATACTGGTGGACAACTACGTTGACCTGCTCCTTCAGGACGAACCGGGATTACTGAGACCATCCTCGGCAAAGAACGGGATAATTCTATCAAAAACCCTGCTCGCTGAGCATGGACTTTCTCTTCTTATTGATACGTGGGATGCGGAAACGAGGCATAGAACACTACTGGATACCGGTTACAACCCTGGGACCGTGCTCCACAACATGCGGACTCTCGATTTGGATCCTAAGAGCATCGATGCGATAGTCATAAGCCATGGCCACATGGATCACACAGGGTCCGTAAACATGGCTCTTGAGGCCATAGGAAAGCCTGTCACTGTTGTATGTCACCCCGATATATTTCGAAATCGGTTTATAGAAAAGCCCCAAATGGGTTTGGTCAAGCTTCCTCAGCTTGCCAGCCGTCAACAGATGATTGAACGGGGCGCTCAATTACTCGAAACTCGGGGTCCTGCATTAATAGCTGGAAACACAGTGGTCGCCACTGGCCCGATCCCCAGAGTTACAGCTTTCGAGAAGGGCATGCCTGGAGCGCGGATTGAAACAAAGGGTCAATTGACCATCGATAATATTGAAGATGATCAGGCTCTTGTCATCAATTTGGCTGGTTGCGGCCTCGTGGTCATCTCGGGATGCGCTCACTCAGGTATCATAAATTCCGTGTTGTACTCCCGTAAAATTACCGGTGAGGACAAAGTTTGGGCGGTAGTGGGGGGCTTTCACCTCAGCGGCCCTGACATGAATCCCTTGATTGACCCGACAGTCGATGAACTAAAGAAAATGACCCCGAAGCTCATAATGCCAATGCACTGTACAGGGCACGCCGCCATTACAAGGTTTCATGCAGAGTTCCCTGAAAGCTTTGTATTGAGTAGCGTTGGAACAAGATTGATTCTAGCGGCTCAAGCTTGCTGAATTGTATTTTCGGAGTGTATGTGATGGGATCTTGAACCCACGACCTCTGGTCGCGAATGTATTTTAAAAGACCCTGATCGTAATAAACCTTAACCATTTCGGGGACTTTTGAAATACCCTAATATAAGATACAAAAAGGCTGTACGCATAAGTGGCGCCAAGTGACTCTGAGGTTGTGGTAGATCTCATTCCAATTCCCGGTATGGCGCATGTACGTAAGATTGAACCTTTCGTTTCCGATGTATGCCATCCTAGCGAACCGGGTTTCACATGTGGGAGATAGGGCAGGTTTCGGTCCGTCAACATCCTATTTACTCCAATTCATCTGGCGCATCGGAAACGTTGAGGCACCTACTTCGTAGGCTTGATTTCTTCGATTTCCTGACCGTGTTTATTCATGACTACTTAGTTCGGTTTGACGTATTCCTGGAGTTGACCTCGATTATCGTAAACTTTATCATTCCCAGATGAGTCTCTTTTAATAGTTTGTTGCAGTTGGCCACGGCTGTCATAGACGCTCAAGTTCCCAGACGAGTCCGTTTTTATGGTCTGTTGGAGTTGACCTCGATTGTCATAAACTTTCTGATTTCCAGACGAGTCTCTCTTAATAGTTTGCTGTAGTTGCCCCCGACTGTCGTAGACGCTTTGATTCCCCGACGTGTCCCTCTTTATTGTTTGTTGAAGTTGGCCACGACTATCGTAGATGCTCTGGTTCCCCGATGAATCCCTTTTGATAGTTTGTCGCAGTTGTCCACGACTGTCATATATTTTCTCCTGCCGCTGACCGACGCCTCTGGGATGTTGCTTCGTTCCCAATGAACCCGAGTACACGTAAGCGGTCGTAAACATTAGCAACGCCACGGTTAAAAATAACGCTACCTTTTTCATGCTCCCTCCTTTATTTCTATCAAGCCACGATCCAGATCTTCCGCAAGAGCTTCGAAAATTCCTTTCGCCGCCAATAAATATGCTCCCACCGAGAACGGGTCCATATCGGCTGCGAACAGCGTATTAAGTTCCCTTGTATAAGGATGATATTCCCCCAAACATTGGACCAGGAGCCACTTTGCCTGAATTCTGAATTTATAATAGACATCGAGATTCACTTTCGCTTTGGTATCTTCAAAGGTAAACCGGTTCATCAATTCATCAAGGCGCTTCCTAAAGGTCATCTGGCTTGTTTGCTCTGAATTGGTAGGAATTATTGTTGATGTCGCATCCTGACAAACGCTGAATGGTTCAATTGACCCCGTATCCATCCAGTTCCCAATGATTTTGACAATGTGGTTTCCGGCTCCGCCGAACATGAAATGGACCGGCTCATGAGCATCCTCAAATTCCCTCTTAGCTTCATCTAAAGCCGCTTCTGAGAACGGATAAGGAAGGATAATTATGAGCAAATCGTTGTAGCGGTCTCCTTTTGTTTCCCTCAGAAATTCAATCCAGTCCCCCCAGGACTTTGGGTCCATATAGTATTTGTCCACAATGCCGACCTTGTAAGGGACCGCTATAACGTCGGGAGAGTTAGGATCGCCGACCCATAGTTTCATGTGTCTCTGAACACAGAAATCCCTGATATCCTGGACCAGTTGAATATTCGGGGAAATTGCAAAAATAGTATCCTCGCAAGACACTAACGCCGGCTCCATGTTCAACAGGATCTCTGTCATAATTGCCTCCTATGGCTGTGTTAAAGGTTTAAAACCGTCACAATTAGCCTTTGCAACATGCGTGCCTTCTGGCATGGATTAGGGACAAAAAGATCAGGGCAAGAAACCGATCCTGGTTTGCCCAGCGTGAAGCGCCTTGACCCTCGCTTCATCCGCCAACGCCGATACCAGCGCCTCATGCGTGACCTCTTTCTTGTTCCTGAATCTGAACTTGTCCCTGACCACCTTGAAATCACCTGGGGTGAGTCCCGACAAACCTCTTAGCGCAATGGCTGTAGAGCTTTCGGGCGGTTTGCGGACCAGCGGCGCTATCAGCTTTTCATAGAAAATCAGATTCCCCTCGGGTTTCAGGTATCCAAACTCTATCTTGTGATTGAACCTGCGCAGGCTGGCGTTGTCCATGTCCTTCAACCTGTTCGTGGTGAATATCTGGATGCCCTGGAAAGATTCCATCCACGTCAGGAACTCATTCGTGAAACTTAACTCCCAGGAATGCTCCGCCCTGTCTCTATTGAATACCAGTGAATCAGCCTCATCAAATATCAACACAGCTTCCTTTGAATTAGCTTCTTCATAAGCTTCCCGAATGTTCTGTTCAGTTTGGCCGACCCACATTGAAAAAAGGTCGCTTGCTCTTTTGAAGACTATTTCCTTATCGAGACGAGTAGCTATGAATCTCGCCAATGCGCTTTTGCCGCTGCCTGGAGGTCCGTGGAACAATAAAGACATGGAAACGGGCCCATGAGAATCCGGCCCCTTGCAGAAATCGTTGTACGCCTTTAGTTCTTCCAACAAGTCATGCGGGTCGGTCCCGGAAAGATTGAGGCCGTCCAGGGTAAAATTCTTATAGTCAGAGTTTTGGTTCCCAGGACTAAAACCCCCTTTTTGGAGACGCACGTGGGATTCCAGAGCCAGTATTATCGATTCCTTCATATCTCGGTTAGTGCGGGTACAGGCTTCCACTGCCTTGCGCACCGACTGTTCGATTACGCCAGGGCTAACATCAAATCGGGTGGCCAGATCCTCAATAGCTTGATCTTTTAGAGCGTGATGGACTTCGTGTTTTGCTGTGACGGATTGCCAAAGTTGAATTCGCTGTTGTCGGTTGAATGGCTTGAAATTCACACTGAACGAGAATCTTCTCGCCACTGACTCTTCTATCCGGTCAACGCTGTTGACTATCCAGACCATGCGGACAGAAGGTTTTTCAAGCATTTCATGGAGCCAGCGCTTGTCATGTGTTTCGCCAAACATCGCCCATGAGTTCCTGGTATTAAGTATGGAATCGCAATCATCCGCCACCAATATAGAATCTTCGGTTTCGGTGACAAGGTTGATCGCAGCGGTAATCGACGCTCTGCGTGATATGCCCTCGTCAGAGCCGTTGCCATAGACCAGTTGGTAACAGGTCAGTCCTAACTTCTGTGCGATGCTGTACGCGAAACTTGTCTTCCCTGCTCCTGGTGGGCCATACAATAGGATGTGCGTAGATGTCTCCGGCTTGTATGAAAGTCTTTCGAGAAGGTTTTCTGTTATAGCCGCGTCAATCGTGTTCGATTCAAGAGGGACGTAGTCGACTGTTAGTGGTTTGATGAACCGGGTCTGGAGTTCGCCCGGCGCGATTTCAATCAGTTGTTCCCGGAACTGCTGCTCCAGATGGAAAGCATCCCCGTCTCGCTCTTTGTCCAGTATTCCAATTAGATCAAGTTTTCCGCTGAGCGCCCCCGCCAGTTGTGTTGCAGAACAGTTCAGGGCTATTTCAAGTTTTTTTCTTCCCCGATACCGGTTACACTGGAGATGATGTTCGAACAGGTTCTCGAATTCAGTCCATCTGGCCATCATGAACAGAAATACGCACAATTCCGTTTCTGTTTGATTAAGACCAAACATTCTCTGGAATTCCTGGACACTGTTCTCTATTGCAGATGGTCCGGCATTTTCAAGGGCTTTTGAACGGATCTGCAGTGATCTTATTGCCAACTGCCTGGCCTTGATCCTGGCCTTTGCGGAAAAAAACCTCGAGACTCTCATGCAGGCAGTGGCAAAAAACCATTTATCTTCAAAAGATTCCTCGAATTCCTCGGTTTCATCGATTTGGGATCGTTTTACATAGCCTGCGAGATTCTTGATCGACTCGTAATAATCCGTGGCCAGTTCAGGGCCCAGGATGAAATAGAGAAATTCCAGGGGATCCTTGTTGATGTCTAGGTTAGACCGAAGCAAGCGGTCCATGTAAGTCAGCATCTTCCTATGGAAAAAGACGGATGGGTCATCTGAAATAACGTGATAGATCACAAGCGGGTGATTGAATTTGCCAGAGCGATTAATTGTTCTCATTAGATCCTCCCTCCAAAGTTAGGAAAATATTTATGCGCCCTGATCGTTCCATAAGACGATATGTTTTAGATTTATGTTTGCGGATATGATTTTTTTCGGGGGTGAATAGGCTCAGTTTGTCCCTGTTCTGGTTTCCGCGAAAGGTAAGGTATTTAAAGTCCGGATAAATCATGATCTTTCGGAATTGCTCGAAATTGGCCCACTGTTTAGATTCACAGCGGACAGCAAGGCCCGAAATGTTTATGTCTGGGATTTCAACTTGGGCCGTCATGGTGATGATGTATTAACTGGCCTGAAACTCGAAGATCCATAAAACTCCCTGGATTTTTTACGGGGGCATGCCCAAAGGAATCAGGACGGGATTTATCAGATGATCGGTTCAGATTTTCTCCAATCCTTTGTCGGCCGACTGGCCGGTAAGGACAGGGTCTTTTTGACAAACCTATTGCACCATCGCTGGGATTGGGTGGATAGCTACATCCAAGTCACTGGTTGGCTTCATTCCTTTGGTGTGAGATTAAGTCTTTAATTGTTATTGATCCGCTTCGTAGTAATCTCCTCTAATCCGATCTCTCTTTGAACCCTAAACTCATTTCTTTTTCTTACGCAGCCACTCTTTCTTGAGTTTAGGCAACCAGGTTATGTACTGGCCGGTAATTTTGACTGAGTTAGCGCCCCACCAACTGTTGAGCCAGGGATCATATAGGATAGCGTCTTCTATAGCCTTAGCAGTCCTGGGCGGGTCACCCAACAAATGCTCACTGATCCATAGGAGATTGTAGTGCGGTCGAAGATATCTCCGGGCATACCTCTCGAAGGCTTTTCCCCTAGTTGTAATAAAGAAATCTACTTTAGCTGCTAATAGTAACTCGTCCAGCTCGGGGGCGTACTGTTCACCGTAGAATGGCTTTACATGAAAGCTAAGCTTTTCCATGTAAGGTTTCAAATTGCAAACGGTTTTGTCAACGGCCAAGGTCCAGCGTGAGTATCGCTCTTCATTAAATTCTGAAAATTCTATCAATTTCTTCTTTCTTTTTTTTGACATAGTCCGGCCAAACCTTCCCGCCATTTCAGTTCTAAGTCTGTCCTCGCCGTCTTTGAGATTAACGAGAGAATAAATTCGTAATAATGTCCGAGCGACATTTACAGACTTGCTGCAGTACCCATAGTGCTTCGTCGTTCCATAAGACGATGCATGTCTGTTATTTCTTTGTGTGACTTAAAGGTTTTTAGGTAAGACGTGAATAGGGCAACACGGAGTCGATTGTCTTGTCCGCTAATGGCAAGCTTCTTTTAATTCAAGTGGTCTACGTTTTGGGACAGTTGACACCACTGTTGGGGTTTCCAGATTCTCAGCTCAACTGGGCTCTTGTAAACTCTGGTCTGTAATGAGTCTTCAGATATGCGGTCTGGTAAGTGATCATGGCGTATGCTGTTGAATGGGCTTTGCTGAAAGTATAACCGCTGTAATTTGTCATGAGTTCGAATATGTCCGAGGCTTTTCCCGGATCAATCTTGTTCAGAGCGGCTCCCTTCTCAAAACGGATCTTCTCCTCAGCCATTTCTGAATCTATCCTCTTTGCCATGGTCCGGCGTAATAGATCGGCTTCTCCGGAAGTATAACCCGCCAGAGCAGTCGCTATCCGCATAACCTGTTCCTGGTAGATGATAAGCCCATAGGTTTCTTTCAAGATCGATTCCAACTCAGTCAATGCAGATTCGATGGCTGTGCGACCCTGTTTACGGTTAATTAGGTCCTCCACCATACCGGCTTCGAGTGGCCCCGGTCGATATATCGATATTATGGCAATCAGGTCCTCGAGCGTAGAAGGCTTGAACTTGGTAAGCGCTTCTCGCATGCCCGAAGATTCAAGCTGAAACACGGCCAGAGTATCTCCACGGGCCAGAAGTTCGAATGTCTCCTGATCATCCAATGGCACGGACGCCATATCCAGTTTCACCCCCCGAGATTTATTAATGAGCCGAACTGCCTTATCAATCACGGTAAGTGTCTTGGATCCGCGAAAACCAGAAGTAGCGAGTCCCATCTTTTCCAACCAAGTCCGGTCGTACTGGGTGAAAGTCTGGCCGTTGTTCCCCACGTAAAGCGGCAGACGCTCAACTAGCGGCCCGTTGGAAATGACTATTGCATCAGATTCTGTGGAAACGTGGCGAGTGATCCGTTCTAGCGAAAGAGTCGTATTGATGAGGTCGGCGACTTCCGTGTCTTTTACTATCATCTCTTGCAGCTTAGGTTCTTCCGCTATGGCTGAATCAATTGTGACCATGAAGTAACCGGGGATCAGCTTTGATATTTTGTCTGCTTTTGAATCGGCCAGCCCCAGCGCTCGGGCGGTTTCTCTCAGCAGTTTTTTAGCTGGCATTCTTTCTACGGAAATGATTTGTGCAACATTTTCTTTACCGTATTTTTTGGAAATATAGTCCATGACTCGTTCGCTACCCGCTGCGCAGAACTCAACGTCTATGTAGGGCACCACCCCTCGCTCAGGGTTCAGAAATCGCTCAAACACCAGATTGTAACGAATCGGGTCAATATCGGTGATCCCCAAACAGTAGGCTGCAAGAGAGCCTGGAGCAGATTCTCTGCCAGGTCCTACAGGGATACCGTTATTGCGGGCGAAACAGACATAGTCAGCAACGATGAGAAAATAATTTGAGAACCCCATGTTTTGTATGTGGCAAATCTCTTGATCCAGTCGCTGTATGTATTTCTGAGCGCCCACACCATCCACATGTCCGGTTTGAAGTAGTTTGCCCAAACGTAAATCCAGGCCCGCCCGTGCGTCCTCCTCAAGACGTTCATCCGGTGTCACTCCCGTTACTGGATCGAACAGAGGCATGCTCAGCTCGCCGAATTCGAGCAACAGAGAGCATCGCTCAGCTATGACCAGAGTGTTCCGAATGGCATCAGGAACGTCACGAAATTCATGGGCCATCTGTTCGGATGACTTGAAATAAAGCTGGTCTGACTTGCATCTGGGCCCGTCGGGGTCATCAATTTTGTTTCCTGTCTGTATGCACATAAGTATTTCGTGAGTACGATGATCCGATCTTTCAAGATAGTGAACGTTATTGGTCGCCACCAACGGTATGCCGAGCCTCTCAGCTAACCTGAGAACACCTCGATTTACTTTGTACTGCTCATCAAGTCCGTTTTCCTGGATTTCCAGGAAGTATCTCGCGTCATCGAAGACGTCTCGATACCATGAAGCTTTCGCCTCAGCGCCTTTCTCGTCACCCGCCAGAATGAGCGCTGCGATCTCATTTCTTAGACACGAACTCAAACATACGAGTCCGTCGTTGCATTCCCGCAACAGTTCCGCATCAATTCTGGGTTGGTAATAAAAACCTTTCTGGTAGCCTTTGGTGACCAGACTGCACAAGTTGCGGTAGCCTCGCTCATTCTCGCAGAGTAGAATGAGATGATGAGAATGTGGCTCAGCCTGTGTGGGGGAGTGATCAAACCGCGAGCCCGGGGCTACATAGACCTCACATCCGATAATTGGTTTGATCCCGCTCGCCTGAGCCATCGAATAGAATTCCATTGCTCCAAAGAGATTCCCGTGGTCCGTTATGGCCAGAGCAGGCATCTTGTAGTCCTTAGCTTTGGCTATCGCCTCGGGAATCCCTATGACACCATCAAGGAGAGAATACTGAGTATGCATATGCAAGTGAACAAAGTCTCGGGGAGTCATAGTAACTCCTTGTGTTGTTGAAACATGTGGTGGTATCGCCTCAAGCCCGCAAGGCCAGTAAGTGAATCCTTTGTTGAGAATCGATGTTTGAAGAGGTTGCTCTCAAGAAAAGTCATGCGCCTTTTCCTTTCAGGCTCTGAAGCTGAGTTTTTGCCAGACCGGGCTAAACCACGAAATGCAACTGATCAAAATGGTCTAAGCTCATCGTCCGGTTTCTGCGGTTCAACATTAATAAAATCGGGTTGGAAGCGAAGTCCGTGAACAAATTTAGGTTCAGGTTCGTCCAGGAAAAACCAGAAAAAATGACGTTTGCGCCTCCTGTAGAGATCCGTTGATTTCTCGTTTATTTGGACTTGTGACCTAGTAAACACTATCGCCAGGTCCTCATAACCAATTTGGGAGCATGTCGGGAAATAGGCTCCTTCTGAACAGACCTCTGTCCCGGCCTTGTCGCAAATATGTTTGGCCCAAGCAGGTAAACTGTTAAAGCGTTCCATAGGCTTCCCATATTGATAGAGAAATCGTCCAAGACGGTTATCCTCTCTATGCTCTTCGATGCTTCCGAACAAATACATATCGAAACGATAAAGTCCCCTTTTTACATCGGTCATGAAACGGTCTGTTAATCGGAGAACCTTGGCAACTTCTTCGCAATGCGACCCCAAGCCCTTTTCCAGATAGCAATGGATGTTTTTGTAGCAGCTTATTTCAACATCACGATCTGTGTAACGACCATAGTCACCCATTTGAATCAGTCTGCCATATTCCTGACTAATCTCAATGTTCGGGGCCATTGAGCGAAGATAATTCGAAAAGTCTTTAAGCCAATGTGGTGTCATAGATCATCTCCAGTTCTTCTTTAAATTTTGCGTCATGTCTTTACTGCTAATTCAAGAGTGTCGGAATATCCTCATGGATTTCACTTAATTTCCCCTTTACTGATTCATCTGGGAAATTCCTGAGTGGCTTTGACATCAACCCTTGGGTCGGAACCAGCCGTCGGCCAGGCCTCAAAATTAGTGAGGCCCTTCGCCGGTCATGAGATGAGAAATAGATCTTTTGAATCGCTACGAAGAGCAACAATATTGTCAATGGCCATCCCCATATTAGAAATATGACAATAAAGAAAACAGCCAGTAGCGTGCCCAGGACCAACAACGCAAGCGATGCAAGAATCTCAAAAAAAGCTCGAAGTAATATTTTCATGTTCTTGACCGTATGTGTAGGTTTGTCCTGGCAAGGCTCCTATTTTGTCGTCTTGACGGTTTCCAAAAGCTTACCCGAGGGCGACCGAACCTCAGTCTTTCCGCCTGTTGTTTTCGATTTAATAACCAAATTTCCGCTTGGGTTCCGGACTTCAGTCGTGTTGCCTGTGGTCCTCGTATTGTAGAGAAGCTTTCCAGACGAGTTACGAATCTGACTACGGAAAGTCGGCGATCCTGCCTGGGCCAAAGCTCCCAGAGTCAGGAGAACTGTTATAATCAATACGGCCTTTTTCATTTTGGATCTCCTCCTTCTGTAAAACGATTTGGGTGCTTTCCCTTTGTTGTAAAACCCATCAGACAAATCTCAGGGCAAGAAACCGATCCTTGTTTGCCCTGCGTGCAGCGCCTTCAATCTGGCTTCATCAGCTAAAGCCATTGTCAAGGCTTTATGAGTAACGTCTTTTTTGTTCTTGAACGCGAACCTGTCCCTGACCACCTTGAAATCACCTGGGGTGAGTCCCGACAAACCTCTTAGCGCAATGGCTGTAGAGCTTTCGGGCGGTTTGCGGACCAGCGGCGCTATCAGCTTTTCATA
>JAMCYH010000059.1 GCA_023474025.1 Deltaproteobacteria bacterium | reverse complement strand
CTAATCGTACTTCCTTCTTTAAGGGATGGCTGACGATAACCTCTGCTGGCGGAGGCGCCGTCACCTGGGCTTTTTCGCTGCAGCCTACAATGCTCATGCAAGTCAAAGCGGCCAAGGTAAAAACTGACGACAATCTTATCGCTGTCATGAACCAGGCTCCTAATTTCGGCAATATTAAGCTTTTATATTAAAGCTGACAACTCGCGGCGTCAACGAAAAACGCTGAAATTTTAGGTAGACAGCCTTTCCGCCCGTGAGTATATTATTCTCGAACCAGGGAGCGGACCAACCGGAAGCATGAAACTAATCGTATTGCCAGGACGTTGGGCACGCTTGCGCATATTGCCGCAGAGCTGGACAGATGCCGCGAGAAACAGCCGCAAACAAGATCCATCTAGGAATTTGAGTGAGGCTGTCACATTCTAACACCACGACAGGAGAGACAGCTTGAATATTTCAGATTCAACCCGGACGATGAGACGGATATTGAGCGTGCTTGGGCGGGCAATTTTTCCAAGAACCGACGGAAGCTTCACGTATTTCGCTAAGGATTTGCGTTCACGCCACGTTTTTTACTGCGCCCTAATCGTCACCGTTTTGCTGTTCATGGTTTCTGGCTGCGGCAGGCAGAAAGAGGAACTCGATAGCGCCAAGCAGCAAATCGAGAAGCTCGACTCAGAGATTAAGAAACTGACTGAGGAGGCCGCACGGTTGAACCAGGAAAAGGATCGTCGAAGTGATGACTTAAAGACTCTTTCGGACAGGAATACGCGAATACAGGGGGAATTGGATGGTCTTAACAAGGCTAATGCAGGTCTTTTTGCCGAGAACAAAGAAATTAAGAAGAAAAATAGCTTGGCCAGTGAGGAAATAGCTTCCTTAAAGCGCGAAAAAGACCAGCTGGTCGGAAAAATTGAGGAACTCAGGAAACAGCGAGTTGACAACGGGCCACAGCCGAAAGCCTATACTGCCGGGCCCAACGAAGTCGGTCCAGAAAGTTCAAAAAAGCTAGAAGAACTCAGTCCATGTGATGCGGTAATCGCCTTCATGAAAGCAAGCGAAGCAATTGTCAGGCAGCAAAAGGGAGCAGAACGAACAAAATCGCTTGAACAGGTAAAACAGCAGTTCACGCCGAGAATGAAAGGAGCGCCGGAAAAAGCCATAAAGGCAGCGGAAGATTGGGTGAAAGAGGGAACCAAATTCTGGGACAAACCCTCTGAAGGTTCGACATTCCGCCTTCTTCGTCTAAGGAACACTGTCTTAGAAGCCTGTGGAAAGTCACCAAAAGGAGCTGGTTTCTAGTAATGGCGGCCGACCTTGTCCTGAGCTTTTGGTTTCGACGATTTTAAGAAAATGATTCCCTTCAGAGCGTTTAGTCCAGGGACTTTCAGTGATGATCTCTCGATTTACTGTAACGCCGTAAACCTGTACGCATGACTTGATGAAAGTTCTCCAGTAATCACCGTAATCGCCTGATTTCAGGAACATGCTCCATAGGAAAATAAAATTTTCCTACACTATGGCACTGAGATGCCCAGATTAATGCCAAAACATCAGCTTGAAATCCTGTTGTTGGCTATTATCGCAATATCAGTTAGTACACATTTTTGAAACCGACTCTACTGGCTAAGTGTTTTGTGCAAATTAAAATGGGGAAGCTTCCTATTTCGTTGGAACCCCCGACATAAAATATTGCAGCAAAACTTAAACTTATAATGAATTCATAAATCAGTCTAAACGAGATTGAGTCCTATGAAAAGATGAATTTTCGTGAAATTCGATCTCACTTGATCGATAATGAGTATGACACACCAGTAGCGCCTCCTCTATTTATTAGCTGAAATAAAAATTGGACCGGCCAAAACTTTTAGGATTATAACTTTTTATACATTAGCTGGATTGAATTCTGATAGAATAAGAGTGTAGTCTTTCTGCTTTTTTAGTTCCTCGACCGCATTCCTCGGATGGAGACTGACTGGTAATGCCGCGCCAAAACAAAACCAGGGAACAGTTGATCGCTGAATTAATGGAAATGAGCATCAGAGTTCGTGAGCTTGAGCTCGGCATGGAGACATCGAAGGAACGGGAGTCACAATTTTTCGAGATAATCAGCAAGGCCGATGAAGGAATTTTCATAACTCAAGAGGGTGTAGTCAAATATGAAAATCAGGCGTGTCTGGATATTACAGGGTATTCTTTTGAAAGATGGTCATCATCGGATGTCATTTCAGGCCTGGTTCATCCGGACGACAGACACATGGTCACACTATATCACTCTTTGAGAATGGAAGGTAAAGAAAGCCCCGGGAAATACGATTTCAGGCTTGTCTGCAAAGACGGCGCAATAAAATGGATAGAGATGAATGCGTCGGTGTGTATTTGGGAGGGGAAGAGGGCGACACTCTCCTTAATAACCGACATGACGGAGCCCAAAAACTCGGAGAGGGCGCTAAAAGAACGGGAGGGCCACTTTCGGTCTCTGCTGGAAACCATCCCGGATGCCTTGGTGGTCTACGATGATGAGGGCAGGCTGACTTTTGCAAACAAGGCATTTGAACAACTTTACGGTTGGTCGATGGAAGAATTGGTCGGTAAGCGCCTCGTTAACTTTGTCCCACCTTCACAGGAACAGATTACCAAACAATCCTGGGAACGGACTCTTCGGGGCGAAAAAGTTACATTCGAGACCCAGCGATGGAACAAGGAACGCAAAGCGTTGGATCTTCAAATATCCACCGCCATACTGCGCGACACTGAAGGAAAATACATCTCAGGCATTGTGATCCATCGTGATATCACCGAACTTAAACATGCTCAGGCGGCGCTGCGACAGAACGAGGAGATGTTCCAGACCATAGTAGAGAGCGCTCCAGACGCTATCTTCGTCCATAGGGACGGCCTTTTTGCGTATCTGAATAATCATGCGCTTGAGTTGTTTGGGGCGAAGTCTCAGAAGGACCTTCTCGGCAAACCTGTTATCGATCGCACGCATCCCAGTTTCCACGAAACTATTAAAGAGCGTATCCGACTTTCGAGTATCCAGAGGAAGGCAGTCCCTGCGGCTGAGGAGATCTTTCTCCGTATGGACGGATCACCAGTAGATGTGGAGGTCTCTGCGGTCCCGATAACTTTCCAAGGTCGTGATGGTTCGTTGGTGTTTGCTCATGATATTACCAATCGGAAGCATGCTGATCGGGAGCGTCTTCTTTTGAACACAGCAATAGAACAGTCTGACGAGTCGGTAATGATTACCGACACCGATGCGACCATATTGTATGTCAATTCTGCTTTCGAAAGGGTGACCGGTTTCGCCACCCAGGAGGCTATAGGCAAGAAGGCAAGAATACTCATTGAGAGAAGTGAAACTGATGCAGAAATCTACGAGGAGTTGCAGACGACTCTGGACAGGGGGGATGTATGGCGTGGGCGTCTAACAAATCAAAAAAAGGATAAAACACTTTATGACGCTGAAGTGACCATTTCGCCGATCAAAGACTCGTATGGAAATGTCATCAATTATGTGGGTGTTGCCAGGGACGTGACCAAAGAATCGTTGCTTCAAAGGCAGTTCATCCAGGCTCAAAAGATGGAAGCGGTAGGAACGCTTGCCGGGGGTATCGCCCACGATTTTAACAATCTTCTTCAGGCTATTCTGGGATATTCAGAGTTGATGCTCAGAAGAAAGGACGAAGGAGATCGGGATATTTCAGACATACGAAGAATATTACAAGCAGGAAAACGGGGAGCCGAACTAGTTAAAAGCCTGCTTATGTTCAGCAGAAAGGTTGAACCAACTTATAGTCCGGTTAATTTGAATCACGAAATTATTCAGATCCAGGATCTATTATCTCGGACGATCCCAAAGACAATTAAAATAGATCTACGTCTAACCGGCGATTTGTGGCTAATCCGCGCCGATCAATCCCAAATGGGGCAGATTTTGATGAACCTTGGGATAAACGCCAGAGATGCTATGCCGGATGGTGGGACATTGACAATCGAGACGGAAAATGTGGAATTGGGACAGGATTATTGTAGTTCGCATCTACAGGTCAAACCAGGGAATCATGTTTTGCTAACGGTCACGGATACCGGGCAGGGGATTGCCAAAGAATCATTGGCGCACATATTTGAGCCTTTCTTTACCACAAAGGGAGTTGGTCAGGGTACCGGGTTGGGGTTAGCAACTGTGTATGGCATAGTCAAACAACATGATGGCCACATAGAGTGTTATAGTACGCTAGGTCTTGGAACGACCTTCAGGATTTATTTCCCTTCGATTCAAATGGAAGAAGATTCAGAGATTTTGACAAATGAACAGACTGTTCAAGGTGGGTCTGAAACCATCCTTCTAGTGGATGACGATGATATTGTAAGGGATTTGGCAGCCACAGTTCTTAACAACTTTGGTTATCAAGTCATCACTTCTGAAAATGGAAAGGACGCGGTGGAAATTTATCGCCGGAAAGGGAGGGCGATCTCGCTGGTTATTTTGGATCTCATAATGCCAGAGATGGATGGACGACAATGCCTTAATGAGATAATCGGGCTTGACCCTGAAGCTAAAGTAATCGTGGCGACCGGACATTCGGCGAACGATCAAAAAGACACATTATTATTGGCAGGGGCAAAATCGTTTGTTGAGAAGCCGTATAACGTAAGGGGTCTCCTCTCCAAAGTTCGGGAAGTCCTTGACGCGGATTGACAAGAGGTTTTACTCGATCGGCGAACTTGAAGAAGAATTGCTAAAATATCGCGAGATGATTGGTGAAGCAGGTGAGCCATCATCATAAATCAGGACGGAAGGATCAAGTTCGCCAACCGTGCAATTTCAGAATTTACAGGATATCCCATCTCGTGGTAGAGAACAGTGAAGAATGGACAAAAAATGTCCTCTAAACTTCGACTGTTTTTAGAATCAATTCCTGGCAATAGTATCTTTGCAGTTTTGGATTAAAGAGGGTTTGTCGAATTCACTAATTCACGGTTGTTTCCTTATTGATTTGAGAAGAGGAGAAAGTAATCATGGCTCGAAAGTTGATCATCGTCATGTTTCTGTCATTGGCCTTATTGACCAGTTGTGAAAATGACAAAAAGAATCTGGAGAAGGCTAAGACTCAGATTTCAGAGTTAAAAGCAAAGAATAAGCAACTTTCAGATCTGAAAGGACGATTGGAGGCTGAAAACTCTGCTTTGGCGCAAGAAATGGCCCAGATCAGGGATAAAAGCGCTTCAATGGGAGCGGAACTCGATCAGTTCAAAAAAAATCTTTCTGATTTAACTCAAAAGAATGAGGCGCTTCAGAAAAAGAATGACGTGGCAACCGCAGAGGTTGTTCAACTTAAAAAACAGAAGGACGAGTTAACTGCAAAGATTTCAGATCTCAACAAGAAAGTAAACCCGAGCTCGGAACAGATTAATAAATTTGGACAACCTGGTGGCCAACAGCCTCAAATTAAAGAGGGAAAGGAACTCAGCCCTTGTGACGCGCTCATCGAATATATGCGTAAATGTCACTCCATTATTGAAAATTTCAAAGCTGGAGAGAGAAAGGCAAAACTTGAGGAAACTCTTAAGGCTTATCAGACAAAAATGAATGAAGTTCCACCCCCTGGAAAGCTAGCGGCAATCGACTGGGTCAAAGAATTGGGCAGGTCTTGGGATCGGCGCCACGATGACAACACACCCCGGCTTGTGAGGCTAAAAAACGCTGCTTTGAAAGCTTGTGGAAAAACTGCGTCTGAAGCGGGTTTATAATATTCACGGCGGCCATAGCGCCCCGAAGTCTGTATCTAACGATTGGATAAGGCGCCACCAGGTGGCGCCTTTCCCGCCCTTGTATATGAAAGCATAAACATCATAGCTCCTAACAAAAGATAGCACTGCCCGAACTCGTAGGGGATCATACGAGCCGTGCCAGTCAATGACCACGGTAGATAAACGTTTGAGTCAGGGGCAGAGGAATGGATAATGCCGAAGTACGAAAAAAGCGCCAGTATCCAACAATAAAATGAACAGATTCTTAGACGGCGATCTATCATTTCCGCGAGGAATGATCCCCATAGCATTCCAGTCAGAATAAACCCATTGCCTAAAGCGATGATGACAAGGACTTCCGGAAGAGTGGCTCCTACGTTTGAAATAAGATGCTGCAAGTTCTGAACAGGAACGATTTCGGGCATTTCGAGATGGATAGCCAGCAAGCGGCTTACCGAGGGCAATATGGCCAGGACTACTGCCGGAATATGGCGAGAAGGGGATTCGGTAAAAGCTTGGCCGACAATTTCCAGAGATATGAACACCAATATCGGAGCAAGCACGGCCCTTGGTATGATCTCCAGTATCATGGAAACATAGCCGAATATCCCACCCAGGCCTATGAACAATGCGGTAAACAAAGTATAACCGGCTCTAGCCCCCATACGTTTATAGGCAGGATGACCAATATAAGGGCATGACTGGGCCACCCCACCACATACCCCCGACAGTAGAGTAGCTAAAGCTTCAATCATCAGGATCTGTCGTGCGCTATAATCATCTCCAGCAGCCCGTGCGCTCTCTGTAACATTGATTCCGCCAACTATCGTTAAAATAGCGAATGGGATCGCAACTGGTAAAAACTTGAGAGAAGGAATGATACCGTCTATAAAACCGAGATTTGGTAACGGCAAACCGAAATGGAACTGAAATTCCGGTTTTACGTAAAAGTGAGATCCTACTGTATCAGGGAAGACGAAGTGAGACAAATGGTAAAGAATGGTACCAAAGGCTATGGCGACAAGCAGTCCAGGAATTTTCCCAGGTAGCGACGCTTTGGCCACCAATGTGTAAAGAATTAGCCCCAGAGAAAGCGTTCCTACTATCGGCATTCGAAAAATGTCGAGCAGAGGGATGAAACCTATGAGAGCAAGACCTACCCCTGCCAAAGATCCCAATAGTCCTGCTCTTGGAACCGTACGCTGAACCCAGTTACCGCAAAATGACATGATGACTTTTAGAATGCCAATTAATACCATAGTAGCCATACCAAGGCGCCACGTCATGTTCGCCGCATCTTCAACGCTATGCCCATCCTGTTTTAGCATCATGAAAGCCGGCCCGAGAACGGCAACAGCCAGCCCTATTGTAGATGGGGTGTCAAGCCCTAGCGGCATTGCGGTAACGGTGGAGACATTATTTTTCCTGGCGAGCCTGAAAGCCATCCAAGTGTAGACAAGGTCACCAAAAAGGACCCCCAGTGTGGTTCCTGGAATCATTCGTGTGTACACCACATCAGCAGGGAACCCAAAACCGATAATTAACGTGCCGGCAAGGAATGAAAGCACGGCTATGTTATCGAACATCAGGCCAAAAAAACCGTTGATGTCTCCTACACCGATCCATCTGTATCTTACATTTTCGCTTTTCATGTCAGTTGCCCGAGGCCAAAAGTAATTTTATCCGTTTCCAGTTTTGGAAGTATATGTTAAATATCGTGGGAAGTGGTAGTTTGATGAGTCCATACTTCATCACATCATCAGGTTTGTATTTTCGGGTATTTTGTGAAACCTTTCAGTTTATCCCAAAAACTTCTTAGAATAAAAGACATCGAGACAATTCAGTTAGAAGCCCATGACGGTTGCGGCCTCAAAAAGGCTCTTGGAGTTATTGACCTTCTGGGAATAGGAATTGGCGCTATTATAGGAGCCGGTATATTTGTCCTCACCGGGCAGGCTGCCGCTGAATATGCTGGACCAGCCATCGTGATTTCCTTCATATTGGCGGCTATAGTGAGCGGTCTGGCTGGTCTTTGTTACGCTGAATTTGCTTCAATGATCCCTGTGGCCGGAAGCGCCTACACATATTCTTACGCAACTTTGGGCGAGGTCTTTGCCTGGTTCATAGGATGGGACCTGATTATAGAATATTCTATAGGGGCTTCAGCGGTCGCTGTTGGCTGGTCGAGTTATGTGGTCAGTTTTTTGCGTCAGTTCGGCATAAATGTGCCTCCAGAATTTTCCGCTCCCCCTGGAACACATTTCGTGTTCCTGTCAAATGAGATAATCCGGAAAATGGGTGTAATGATGTCAGAAGGCTGGTATCAACTCGGTTTTTATGTTGACCGCCTTCATCAAGCCGGTATTTCTCCGGACACCTTGCCGCATGCCACCGGAATATGCAATCTGACAGCCTCTTTCGTCGTGTTGTGTGTGACTATCATATTGGTAAAGGGGATTCGAGAGTCTTCCATTGTCAATGTAATCATAGTAATCATGAAAATTGCCGTTATATTGGCGGTAATCTTTGTTGGGGTCAGTTTCATCCAGACCGACAACTGGGTTCCGTTTATTCCACCAAACACTGGCAAATATGGTGAATATGGATGGTCGGGAATCTTGAGAGGGGCAGGGGTTGTTTTCTTTGCTTATGTCGGATTCGACGCGGTTTCGACAGCCGCGCAGGAAGCCAGGCGCCCCCAAGCGGATATGCCGGTAGG
Organism: Deltaproteobacteria bacterium; assembly: GCA_023474025.1. Classification (GTDB taxonomy): domain Bacteria; phylum Desulfobacterota; class Desulfomonilia; order Desulfomonilales; family Desulfomonilaceae; genus CAJBEZ01. The sequence goes on along the minus strand of JAMCYH010000059.1, from coordinate 3,131 downwards.
CATTCTAGGATCCTTAGCCATTTGCACAGTGCTTTATGTGTCCTTCGCTCTGGTCCTAACCGGGCTGGTAAGTTATTCAAAACTTAACGTAGCCGACCCAGTGGCTTTGGCGGTTGATGCGACTGGAATTCACTGGTTGGCAATTTTGGTCAAACTCGGGGCTATCGCTGGTTTAACATCTGTAATTCTGGTGTTGTTAATGGGGCAGCCGCGTATTTTTTTCAGCATGGCTCATGACGGACTTTTACCGGCTTTTTTTTCCAGGGTCCATCCCCGTTTCGGTACGCCTGCAAACACTACAATGGTTACTGGTTTAGGTGTGGGAGTATTGGCCTCGTTGCTTCCTGTAAGGATTTTGGGTGAACTTGTGTCGATAGGCACTCTTGCGGCTTTTATTCTCGTTTGCTCTGGCGTCTTGGTACTTCGATACAAACGTCCTGATGTCCACAGGCCGTTTAAAATCCCCCTTTCACCTTTATTGCCCATCCTGGGTGTAGTGTCATGCGCTGTACTGGCTTTAAGCCTACCATGGGAGGCCTGGTTGCGACTTGTTAGTTGGCTGGTCGCTGGCTTCATCATCTATTTCTTATACGGAATCAAACATAGTCATCAACGTCAGCGTCAAAAGGAGCAATAGCGTTTGAATAGACCACCTTTTAATCTTTGGACGGCAAAATTGCTAAATGTGAAGCCTAGCTTATCCAATTTGGACGTAACGCTATCCACTCATTTACGATGTTTATGAGCCACTCCTGAAGACCTGGAACCATGTAGAATCGTGGCTGTAACAAATCGTCGTCTGGCGCTATTATTCCGTCCTTCACGGCGGTTTTGGCAAGAATGGTTTGCGGATAAATTCGAATTCCTACCGTGAGCTTTAGAGTGTCGAGACCTAGGGAATCAGCGAAACGCAGACTTTCCATTACGGTTTCTCTGGTTTCTCCTGGACCACCCAGAAGCAGGAATCCCATTCGCCTTATTCCATGCTTTGCCAACGTATCACATGTATAACGAACGTCATCATTTGTAAATTTCTTGTTCATCGCGTTCAGGATAAATGTGGAACCACTTTCGAATCCAATTGAGACTTCTTTACATCCTGATTCTGCCATCAAAATTATCAGATTTTCGTTGGTTCTGGTCGGATAAATTATGCAACGCCACGATGCGTTCAAATCGCTGGCAATCATCTCACGGCAGAGATCCCCGGCGTAAACAGGTGGTAAATTAAAGGTGTTGTCCACGAAATAAAATTGCTTGACGCCTGTCTCACGCCATTGTCGCAACCATTCAACGACCTTTTGAGGAGAGCGTTTCCTAAGCAGGTTGCCTTCAATTGATCCTGTGGAACAATAGGAGCAGTTCATCGGGCAACCTCGACGGGTCTGAACTGGCATCCAGAAATCCTTGTCTTTTGGAACTGAACCCGAAAACCAACTGACATCAGGTAGAGGTAAATTATCCAGGTTTTTCTCAAAGCGCCTTGGTCCTGTTAGCCCCAATCCAGAAATATAGAGTCCAGGAACACCTTCTACACTAGCGCCCTTTTCAATACGATCAACCGTTTCCACGAATGATATCTCCCCTTCTCCCTGTATGCCCATATCCGCTTGCAGATATTTTAGAAGACTTTCCGGATAAATGCTGTAACCCGCTCCGCCGATAATGATCGGCGCCCTGGTGATTGATCGACAACCAACTACGATATCATGAGCCGATTCAGGGAAAAAAGTTTGACCAGTCATTTTCTGGCTGTCTATATTGCGAATCGATATTCCGATTACGTCGGGTTTGAAATCTTCTAAAGTCATTTGCGTAGCTGCTATAATGTCATCAACCTGCATTAGATCTAAAAACTTTGCGGTGTGAGACGCTGCTCTTACGGATTCCGTGACACATGCCAATCCCAATGGCCACGTGCTCATATAAATTTCTTCCGCGTTGACTGAAATCATCAGGACTTTCATTTTGTTGCTCTGTCTCGAACCCTTGCGCTTATTAACTTTGTGAGAAAGATATAATATAACATACTAAAAGTGAAAGGCGGATGGCAGTTAAAAATGGTGTCGGTTCATTTAACAAACTCCCAAAAGCTTGGGCGCTTGTCTAAACAAGGAGACTAAATGCTTATCGAATCATACAATCTTGAAATAGAAGTAGCGGACCACAGCGCTGAAGTTTTCGAATACGAGGCAATTGCTCATCTATCTGTAGATATCAGGGAAGTCCTTCCTTACCTTAACGCGACGCTAAAAAGTGGAACTTACTACACTGACGGCCCCGTTTTCTCGTGGCGTCTCGATGACTATAAGGTTGGTTTCTGGCATGACCGAATAGCCGCGGATCATCTCGAGACTCGAGAGCAGGCCAAAGAGATAATAGATCGCCTCGTCAAGCTAGTTAACGATGTGTGGGCGAGACGCTCCGAAATAGAGCCCGATACCGTAACTCACGAAAACCTTCAGCCTCTCGAACTATATCGGTTACTTCCCAGGACCAACTGTAAGGCCTGCGGAGAAAATACCTGTTTCAATTTTGCCTTGAAACTGGCTGCCGGCATGGTTGAACTTCAGCAATGTGGTCCTATTTTTAGGGAGGCCAAATACAGCGATCAGCTTAAGCAATTAGAATCCTTAATAGTCTTAAAACGGCCATTGTTATAGCAACTTTTGCCGGAACAGCGCTGAAAAATTGTAGTCTGGATTGTAAAGAAATGGGGACGAAGATGCCAAGAGCTGAAAACAACAAGCTTGATAAAGTTATTGCAGAAGCCCGACGCAGCCAGGAACTTCGAGAAACTACCTACAGGGAGAAAGCTCTTAATATGTTCCCCCGGATTTGCGCTCGATGCGGACGGGAATTCTCCGGGAAAAGACTGCGTGAGCTTACAGTCCATCACAAGGACCATAATCACGAAAACAATCCCCCTGATGGAAGTAATTGGGAGCTGCTTTGCATTTACTGTCATGATATGGAGCACCAGCGCTATCTTGACGAGGGAGTTCCTGACGACGATCAGGATTCGGTGTCCAAATACAAACCGTTCGCTTGTCTGGAATCTTTACTGAAAGACAAGAAATAACCAAACTTTTTTGAAATAAGGACGTTCATGGAGGCATGGATTTGGGACC
>JAMCYH010000052.1 GCA_023474025.1 Deltaproteobacteria bacterium | reverse complement strand
GGCGATTACTTCTTTGCCTGTTCCTGAAAAAATTCTCGGAACGTCTTGGCAGGAACATACTCGAAATCACTCCTGAAACCATGGCGGCGCTTTGCTCATATTCGTGGCCAGGAAATGTAAGGGAATTGGAAAACGCGATGGAATACGCTATTCTAATGTCTAGAGGCCACTTCATAACAATCGAAGACCTTCCTAATCAGGTCAGATCTGCGAAGGCGTCCAGTTTGAGCCTAGATTTAAGCCTGGAACAAAATGCTGGTCTCATGGACGCACTCGACGCTATGGAGGAAAAAATGATTAAAGACGCCCTCAGAAAGGCCGGCAATATTCAGGCGCAGGCTGCCAAGATCCTGGGGATCTCCAGAAGTAACCTGCAATACAAGATGAAGAAATACGGGCTCCTTCAATAGGCAGCCCTGATTGGAAATGGTGTAAGGTTGACACCATTTGTGAATTACTTTATAGAAAAAAGTGATTTCAAATTGATGAGGTGGTTTTCTCTGTAATCATGGAGAAGAGGGTCTTAACCATGCGGAATATCATAAAATATGGAGTATTGGCTATTTTCAGTCTGGCCAGTGTCAGTTTTGCCTACGGCCAGTATTATGATGATTATTATCAAAATGATCCTAATAATTACACAGAGGCTCAGCAGCCTTATTCCGGATATTCAGACGGACAAACTCCGAGCCGTCAGCCTTCCCCGAATTTGCAGTATGATTCCAGAGACGCGGAACGTATATTGCGAGAACAAATGACGCGCTCCACACAAACGGATTATTCAAATAGTGCCTCACAACAACCTGAAATGTACGACAATTATTACGGACATAGAATTCAGGACGAAGGACAAATTCAGAGAGTCCTGGCCGAGGCTCGGACTATGGGCGGTCTTATAAGAAACGGAAATGGCAAAGCCTTCATTATTATTGATAAGAGGAATTTCCAATATTACTTGTATAATAAAGATGGTCGGCTGTTGCGCATAGGCCCGGTTGCCATAGGTAAAGGGAAAACCAGGACAGGCGCTTTTGAAACGCCAGTGGGGATATTCCCTATTAAAAGCAAGGTTCCTGTAGCCGATTGGGTTAGGCCTGACTGGTATTTCCTGGAAGAAGGGGAGCGGATACCCAAAAATTGGGAAGAGCGTCGAGTCCCGGGTTTTTTTAGATATAAATTGGTGTTTGACGGATCTCGGTACATACATTACGCCGAAGCTACTGGAGGTCGATTGACGCACGGATGCTTAGGGCTCGACTGGCAAGACGCCGAAGCGGTATTCCATACTCTTAGTGTAGGTTCTTATTGCATTATAGCGGACCAAGGGTTTCTGAACAGACTCGCACGTGGTGAATTTCCAGTACAACAACAGGTGGTTAGACAACCCCAACCGGTAACCTCAGCCATCGCCGCGACGGTTGAACCACCCCAACAGGAAGCGGCAGAAATCCCTCAATCAGTTGGTAACTTCCGCGCCAAACCTATGTCCAATCTCTGGTAGCAGTACATTTGTATTTGGCTCCATTGCGGCTTTGGTAGTATAACCCATATGAAACGGGTATTCGGCATATGACCCTTGCATCGAGATTTCTTGGATTTGTCTTTCTGGTATGTTTCGCGTCCTTTTGTTCGTCCTGTTTAACGGCATCGTTACCCAAAGGCGCGCGTATGGATGAAGAAGCACAACCCGGTAGCGGAATTTCTGCATCTTCTCCCGGCAACTCCGCCAAAAGCGTAGTTGGAAAATGGGAACTTCTTTACCAAATTAATGACAAGGGTGAACGTCAGAACCCCAAAGATCAGACAAAGACCCAGATTGAATTTACGGACAATGGCAACGTTTTGTTCAACCGTTTTGACAATGAGAATTCCGACAACGTAAAAAGTAGAACCGGAAAATATTCCATAGAAAAAAACCAGATCAGCATAACCGATGATGCAGGCAATACGGTAAAGTGGCCTTTTCAAGTGGCTTCGGATTCACTGACAATTTCAATGCCTGAAGTTAACAAGAAATTTCATTGGAGAAGACTCCTGTGAAAATCCATTCTCTATTTATTACCCTCTCCATATCAGTTGTGCTTTTCCTCGGAGCGCATCCCTCCTGGGCAAAGGACCGCTGCGAAATTTTACGTTATGACGTGATATGGAATGGCGCCAAGGCTGGGCATGGTGACATTACGATGAGGCGAGAGGCAAACAAAATGTCTGTCACGGTTCAGGCGGTTTCCGACGGCGCTCTAAAAGCCATACTTGAACTCTGGAGTCGTGTTCAGGCAACGTTTTCCGCAAAAACTTTCCAGCCGGAAACATACAGTTTTCATCTCAAATCCAATTTGTTGCGATCTGAAGTAGTCGATCTATCATTCGACGCAAAAAAGCAAACGGTTCACGTTAACAAAAGAAACGGAGATGAAACAGAAAGCCACTCAGAAAAGGTCTCAGGACTTCGAGATCCGATAAGCGCGGTCTATTTGCTGCGAAGCTCTAAAGATTGGGCCAAGCCTCTTTCTGTGGACATATACGACGGGAAAGATAAATCGAGGCTCTTTGTCTATCCGGTTGGACCCGAGATTATCAATATCAAGGCAGGGTCCCTGCCCGCTATACGCATGGACCTGCGGCTTGACAGGCTTGGGCGTGAATCTAGGGAAATAGCTAAAGGCAAATTGTGGATCTCGAATGACGAAAATAGAATTCCTCTCCTGTTGACATCCTCACCCATTGTCGGTTCCATTAGATTTGAGCTCGTTCAGGCGCAAATGTAGCAGGCGTCGTATGACCCAAAATTAGGACAGGTGGCAATCGCAATTTCACAAACGCGGTCGGGATATTCTTTCAATAAACCTGTTATGCAGGAAATTCTTCGTCTATCGCTTGCCCTTTGCAGTGAGAGCTATCTGGTGGGTGGCTCCGTTCGCGATACAATACTGGGAAAAAACAAAATCACGGATCTGGATATCGCTGTAGAAGGGGATGGTTTTGGGGTCGCTCGCGAAATCTCCAATCAATTAAGTGTTAAATCCTCTTTTGTCCCGCTGGACAAAAAGCATCGCACAGGCCGAATTGTTGTTCCTGAAGACCATGGGCAGATTACTGTAGATATTTCTTCCTTCAGAGGCTCTAACATCGGCGAGGACCTTATTGGTCGGGATTTCACCATTAATGCGATTGCCGTCCATCTTTGGGATGTGATCAACGGACGCGTTGCGCAAAACATTTTTGACCCGCTTGATGGTAGGAGAGACATTGAACGCCGTATCATTCGCATTTGCTCAGAAACTTCTTTGTCCGACGATCCGCTCCGAATGCTCCGAGCATTCAGGTTTGCATCTCAACTTGGCTTCAGTATTGATCCCGGAACTCGGTTAGGTATTTCAAAATCGGCGAAACTTATTGGGAATGTATCCGGTGAACGTATCAGGGATGAACTCGAGATTGTGCTTCATTGCAACAGATCCACTCAAATTATTGAGCAAATGGTCGAGACTTCATTATTTTGGGAAATCTTTCCTGAGCTGTTACCCACACGGGGATTTGAGCAAAACGCGTTTCACCATCTGGATGTGTGGGAACACACTATTGAAGCCCTGGAGAACATGGAAAATCTTATTGAAAACCTGGAGAGCGTCTTCGGTGTTTTTTCAGACAGAATTAGAGAGTATATTTATGAACAACTTGTTTCGGGTAGACCGAGGATTTGGTTACTTAAACTCGCCATCCTGTTCCATGATTCAGGAAAACCATTTTCATTGAGCGTGGATGAAAAGGGGAGGCGCAGGTTCATCGGCCATGAAAAGATCTCGAGATCGTTGATTCTAGAAGCTGGCGGTAGGCTCAGACTGGCCGCCCGGGAGTTGTCAGAGGTATCATCGTGGGTAGGTGGCCACATGAGACTTTCGATTCTCAACCTTGAAAATCTCTCAGACAGAGCGCTGTTAAGACTTCATCACAAATCTGGGGTTCATTTTGTTGGGCTGATTCTGATTTATCTCGCGGACATTTCAGCAGCTCGGGGCACAGCAAGAAAAGCTGAGGAATTTACAAGAGCCAGAATGGGGGCAAAAAAAGCGATTGAACTCGCTTTCCAGGAGGACGAAAAGACCGTCAAGCCTTTACTCGATGGCGTACAACTCATGGAAGAATTCGGTCTTGAACAGGGACCACGTTTAGGTTCGATATTAAGATGGCTCGTGACTGAGCAGGCTTTGGGCACAATCAGGGATCAGGAGCAGGCGAGACAGGCGCTCCACCGTTATCTCTATCAACATCCTGTCAATAAATAGAAAAGGAGATCCGCTGCATTTACAGATCTCCTCATATTATTAAAGATTGTCAAAAATCGGGATCAGTTTAAAAATAGCCACCCGCTAAGTTCATTCCTTGCCCAAAGAAGCCCCAAGGTTCTCTTTTAAAAGGTCACCGAGATTTGAAGCGACTACATCTTGACTGCCAGCATAACTCTTTTGTTCATAGTCAGCAGTTCTTTCGAGGCTCTTTATCGAAAGAGCTATCTTTTTGTCCTTCTTGTTGACCTTTAATACAACAGCAGTTAGTTCGGCTCCCTCTTTAGTGAAGTCATGGGGAGAACTCACTCTCTCTTTTGAGAGTTCCGAAACGTGAATCATTCCCTCTATACCTTCTTCGATTTCAAGAAAAACTCCGAAATCAGTAATCGACGAAACTTTCCCTACTACCTTCGAGCCCGGGGGATATCTGTCTGGGACAGTTTCCCAAGGATCTTCAACCATTTGTTTAATACCAAGGGAAAATCGTTCATTTTCTTTATCAATATTTAGCACGACAGCTTGAACCGTCTGGCCCTTTTTATAGAATTCTCCGGGATGCTTGATCCTCTGCGTCCAGGATATGTCAGATATATGGACCAAGCCGTCTATTCCTTCATCAATGCCCACAAAGATACCAAAGTCGGTCACATTTCTAATTTTACCCTCAATTTTGGTGCCTTCTGGATAACGCTCGGCAATGACATCCCACGGGTTTGAGCGTAATTGCTTAACCCCCAGTGAGATCCTTTTTTGGTCTTTGTCAACATTTAGGACGATGACGTCAATTTCTTCGCTGATGTGAACCATCTTGGACGGATGCCTAGGCTTTTTAGTCCAAGCCATTTCAGAAACATGAACTAGTCCCTCGACCCCTGTTTCCAGTTCAACAAACACACCGTAGTCTGTGATGCTGACAACCTTTCCTGCCCACTTCGACCCGACAGGATAAGTTTGATCAACAGTTTCCCATGGATCAGGAGTAAGTTGTTTGAGTCCGAGCGATACACGTTCCTTATCTTTGTCAAACTTGAGTACTTTGACTTTGATCTCGTCTCCTACTTTGATCATATCGGCAGGATGATTAATTCGGCCCCAGGACATGTCGGTAATATGGAGCAGACCATCAATTCCACCGAGATCAACAAAAGCCCCGTAGTCCGTGATATTTTTTACGACTCCGGTAAAAATTTCTCCCGAATCCAACGCATTTTCAATAAAGTCTTTGCGCTGATCACGCGTTTTATCGAGAAGTGGACGTCGAGACAGCACTATGTTGCCGCGTTTGCGATTGTATTTCAGGACGTTGAATTCGAATGTTTCACCGATATATTTGTCAAAATTCCGGACTGGCTTGAGATCAATCTGAGAACCTGGAAGGAAAGCTGGGACACCTATATCCACCTGCATTCCGCCTTTTACACGCGCAACGATCTTTCCCTGAATTGTTTTTTCAGTTTCACAAATTTGAGCGACTTCATCCCATATTTTGATTTTGTCAGCCTTGGTTTTGGAGATTCTGACGCCTCCGCTGTCCCCCATATCCTCCAGGAAGACTTCAACCTCATCTCCCACTGCGACAGTCAGTTTCATTTCGCTGTTCATGAACTGATCAATTGGGATCTGTCCCTCGGATTTTGACCCCACATCAACCATCACGTACTCTGGTGTAATTTGAACCACTACACCTTTAACGATCTGTCCTTCCTGGGCTTTGTGAAAACTGCTCTCAACGAGTTCTGCGAAATTTTCCTCTCTTGTTGTATCCTGCCCCTCTTCTTCGTTGGTTAAGTTGTCATTGGTTTGGGTTTCCAAATTTTCCATCCAGTAAGCACCCCCAGACTCTTTTGTCCGCCATCGGTTTTCCTATCAAGCTGCGTAATCTAGTACATATATATGCTTTTCCAGATCATTACAAGGAAATTTCTAAAAATGCGCCTTTTTATTTTAAGCCTCCCACCCTAGAGTCTATTCGCTCTAACATTATTTCCAGTATCTCATCAGGCGTGAAGTTTGTCGTGTCTACAATCATCGCGTCAGGAGCGGCGGCCAAAGGCGCCAGGTTACGAGTCTCGTCGCGATGATCTCTAGCGCGCATCTCGTCCAAAACCTCCGAGAAATTTGAGTTCACCCCTTTGTGAAATAATTCCTCGTACCTACGTTTGGCCCGTGTCTTATCATCTGCTGTCAGGAAAAACTTTACATCTGCCAGCGGGAAGATCACTGCCCCCATATCTCGGCCCTCGGCTACGAGATCGCATTTTTCCGCTACTGATCTTTGAATACCAAGCAAGAATTCTCTGACCTGGCTTTTGGCGGAAAACTTTGACGCCGCTACTCCTACGTCCTCAGATCTTATCGCCGCGCTCACATCTTCGGTCCCCAGGGTGACTTTCATGCTTCCGATACCGGGCTCAACCCCTATATTGAGTGCACAGATTGCGGCATTGGGGATGCTGTGATTGTTAGGGTCAACACCACCCCTAATTAACGCTAAGGCCACAGCCCTGTATAAGGCGCCGCTATCGAGCATGCAGAACCCAAGCCGCAGAGCAAGCTTCTTTGCAATGGTTGTCTTACCTGCGCCTGCCGGACCATCGATTGTTATGACCACAAAAGGCCGATTATGAAAATTGTTCCCCATTGGAATTATCTTTGTTTCGGGTTTGCCATCGATTTTTTACTTAACTTTTTTAGGAACCGGCGTGCGCTAATTCGTTAGCTACTTTTTTCAGAGCAGCCATAAATTTAACGTTCTGCTCTTCCAAACCAATCGTTACACGAATATGTGACGGAAGACCGAAGCTTTTAAGATGCCTGACAATTATCCCTTCTCTCAATAAACCCAAATACAGCTTTTCAGCGTCACAATCTGGCCTGAACGCAATAAAATTAGACTCGGTTGGTATCGGATCAAAATCCAGGTTAGTCAAACTTTGCATAAGGAATTCTTTACCCTGAAGATTTACCTTACAAGACCTGGTTATGTGGTCTTCATCCATAAGAGCCGCCGATGCGGCTTCCTGAGCCAGCAGGTTGACATTAAATGGCAATCTGACTCTGTTAAGTAATTCAATAAGCCATGGCTGAGCTATTCCGTATCCTACCCTCAAACCTGCCAACCCATATATTTTTGAAAAAGTCCTCAGGAAAATCAGATGTTCTGAACGATCAACGTAGTCTATGCCGGATGGGCAATCTGGAGCCTCTACATACTCGCGATAAGCTTCATCCAGGACAAAAATAATTCCCCTTTTCCGAGTAGTGTCAAGCAGCTCCTCGAAGTCGGCCCTATTAAAAATGGTCCCCGTCGGACTATGAGGATTCGACAGAAAAAGAATTCTCGTCTTTGGTGTAATTGAAGCCCCCATTGCCTTGAGGTCCGCATGATATTCCTTCAAAGGAACCATCACCGATTTTCCACCGAAAAGCCTTGTTACGATTTTGTACATTGAAAATGACATCTCTGGCATTATCACTTCATCTTCTGTTCCCAGGAAAACATGAGCCAGCATCTGCATTATTTCATCAGAACCGTTACCCAGAACAATTTGATTGACCTCTACATCATAGCGCTTTGCAAGTGACTTTCTTAATTCCGGACTGGTTGATTCAGGATAGATGTGTGCCATGGCAATAGTTTTAGATATCGTATCCATTGCCAAAGGAGACGGTCCCAACGGGTTTTCATTTGAGGCTAGCTTGATAGCGTCGGAAATTCCGAATTCTCGCTCTACTTCCGCTACAGGCTTTCCAGGCACGTATACCGGGATCGACAAAACATGCGGCATTACCCGCGTTTTTGCCCAATCAGGAATTTCTGCCTTCATTATTTAGAGTTACCTTTCATTTCAGGAGCGACCCTTGCCATTTTTTGACAAAGGTGAAGAAAAAACCTGGCGGTTTTTTATAACTTTCTCCTCAACATAGGTCAACTCCATGTTTGACATCAAACCTTTCTTGTATTTTTACGATGGTAGGTCTAAATTTTAAAAAAATCGTTTTATGAAGGAATGTCGTAACTAATTCATGCCTTATAAAAATTTACGTCAATTTGTAGACAAACTTGAAGCTTCTGGTGAATTGCATCGAATAAAAACCGAGGTCGACCCCGCTCTGGAAATTTCGGAAATAGCTGACCGTGTCTCAAAAAGCAGCGGCCCTGCCTTACTTTTCGAAAATGTTAGAGGATCTTCACACCCTTTGCTCATAAATGCTTTTGGCAGTTATACAAGGATGCGTCTTGCTCTATCATGCGGTTCATTTGACGAAATTGCGAACAGACTTGAGAGCAGCATGAAAATTCGTCCTCCGGAGGGCATAGTTCAAAAAATCCGTTTACTGTTTACTCTAAAAGAGATGGCGAGCATCATACCCAAGAAAGTCAAAAACGCGCCTTGTCACCAAAAAGTCTATTCCGACGGTCCACTTCTGGATAGCCTCCCTATCCTGACTTGTTGGCCCAAGGATGGAGGACCTTTTATCACCCTCCCGGTAGTTATCACAAAGGATCCTGACACAGGGATTCAAAATGTGGGTATGTACCGAATGCAGAAATACGATGATTCCAGGACGGGAATGCACTGGCAGTACAATAAGGATGGATCGAGGCATTTTGATAAGTACAAAAATCGCGGCCAGCGAATGGAAGTGGCAGTCGCCCTGGGCGGTTGTCCTGCCGTGACTTACGCTGCTACGGCCCCCCTTCCACCGGACATTGACGAGTTTGTTTTTGCTGGATTTCTGGAATCCCGACCGATTGAGATAGTTAAAGCTAAAACCGTAGACCTGTATGTGCCTGCTGAATCCGATTTCGTGCTCGAAGGCTACGTAGATCCTCAAGAGGAGCTTTTAGAAGGGCCATTCGGGGACCACACGGGTTTTTATTCGGCCGCTGACTTATATCCTGTGTTACATTTAACAGCCCTTACGTGCAGAAATGACGCGATATACCCTGCTACTCTCGTGGGAAAGCCACCCATGGAAGATTGTTTCATGGCAAAGGCCACCGAAAGGATTTTCCTTCCAATGTTAAAATTCCTGATACCGGAGATAGTGGACATGGAGCTTCCAATCGAGGGGGTATTTCACAATTGCGCGTTGGTTTCAATAGACAAAAAATATCCCGGCCAGGCAAAAAAGGTTATCAGCGCGCTTTGGGGATTGGGGCAGATGGCTTCGACAAAATTTATTGCTATATTTGATAAGGATATCGACCTTCGAGACACCAGCACAGTCGTGTGGAAACTTCTGAACAATGTAGACCCCAAAAGGGACTTGCTCATTTCTGAAGGCCCCCTGGACGCTCTTGATCATTCGGCTCCATATTTCAATTTTGGTGGTAAGATGGGTATCGACGTCACAAGAAAGACTAGAGAAGAAGGAATGGGTAGAGACTGGCCCGAAGAAATAGAGATGTCACCAGACATCAAGGATAAAGTTACACAAAGATGGAAGGAATATGGATTTTAGGAAGTTTTCCTCTCTTATAATGATCGAGCAAACTCTTTTCGCCCTGCCTTTTGCTTATTTGGGCGTTCTTTTTGCCAACGGGAAAAGTATTCCCACGTGGATTCTTGTTACCATTGCTTTTGTGGCGGCAAGAACTGCCGGGATGTCATTCAACAGAATCATAGATGCCAATGTAGACGCCAAAAATCCTCGAACCAAAGATCGTCTCATTCCAAGAGGGGACGTTAAAAAATCTCAAGTATGGCTTATTGCATTAGGATCTTCAGTCGTTCTCGCCGTCGCGTCATTGTTGTTAAACAGGCTCTGCTTCTATCTGTCTTTTCCAGCAATTTTCTTGTTATTTACCTATTCGTACTTTAAGCGATTCTCTTCATCATCCCATTTTTACCTGGGACTCGTTGAAGCCGTCGCTCCCATTGGGGGTTATATTGCCGTGACCGGCAAGTTCTCGGTTGTGCCAATTCTCCTTGGAAGCGCTATTCTACTGTGGATAGCAGGCCTTGACATCGTTTACGCAATCCAGGATGTGGACTTCGATCGAAAGGAAGGGCTTTATTCTTTTCCGTCCGTATTTGGTGAAAAGGCGGCGCTCATGGCCTCAGAGGTCTGTTATGCTCTGTCCATTTGCGCCATGATAGCCGCCGGTATGGTTACGGGAAAAAGCGCCCCCTACTGGCTGGCCTTGGCCGGGACCGCATTTATTTTCACTTATCAACAAAAAATTATAAAAAGTGGAGAAGTGTCTTTAGCCTTGAAGAAATTTTTCAAGGCCAACCTGTACGTATCTCCGCTTCTCCTGATTGGAGCCTTGCTTGATGTTTTCCTACAAGCTTAAGTTCTCAATATCAAGTGGACTAGTATGAAATCACCAGATCTTCCGGATACAATCAAAGACAAGAATCTTAGAACAATCGCAAAAAAGGTCGTAGAGAATAGGCCGGTTTCCAGGTCAGACGCGAGATACATGCTGGCTACAAACGATATTCTCGGTCTCGGGAAAATCAGCAATTTCGTTAGAACAGGATTACACGGAGATGTCGCGTATTACGGCGTAAACATGAACCTTAATTTTACCAATATATGCGAACTTCGTTGTCCGCTATGCGCCTTTTCCCGTGATGAAAGTGACAAAGACGCATATGCGCTCTCATTGGACCAAATTGAACAGCGTGTCAAAAACGCTGTCGCGTCCGGAATCGACGAGGTGCATATTGTAGGGGGCCTTAACCCGAAGCTTCCCCTTGATTACTTCGTAGAGATGATAAGGCTAATCAAGAGAATAAAGCCGGATATATTTGTCGTGGCTTTTACGGCTGTTGAAATTGATTACTTCGCGAGAAAGAACAAAACCTCGGCCAGAAAAATGCTCCAGATTCTTATAGACGCTGGAATCGGGGCAATGCCGGGAGGAGGAGCGGAAATATTTTCTCCTCATGTTCGGGATGTCATTGCGCCATCAAAAATTCCGGGTTCCAGATGGCTTCAGGTAATGCGAACTGCCCACGATCTTGGGCTAAAGACCAACGTTACCATGCTGTACAATCATAAAGAAGAAGCTGATGACATAGTGGATCATCTTGCGAGGATAAGAAAACTCCAGGACGAAACCCATGGATTCAAAACCCTTGTTCCACTTTTGTTCCATGGGGAAAACACCAGGATTGACGCAAAGCGTCCTACTTCCACCGGTTACGATGATATACGCATTTTCGCAACAAGTCGTATATTTCTCCACAACGTCCCGCATATCAAAGCGCTTTGGATGTATCTGGGCGACAAGATGGCTCAGGTGCTGTTGAGGTTCGGGGTCGACGACTTCGCCGCTACTTATCACAACGAAAAGGTTGTCCATGCGGCAGGAGCTAAAACACCGGACTATG
>JAMCYH010000288.1:879-11749 GCA_023474025.1 Deltaproteobacteria bacterium | reverse complement strand
TTGTTGATGGACCGCATATCTTGGAGGTTCTCTTTAAATGTTGCGTATAGAAAACCTTCATGCCTTTTACCGGGGAAACGAAGCTCTCAAAGGGGTTTCTCTGGCGGTAGAGCAAGGTGAAATCATAGCGCTTATAGGGGCTAATGGGGCTGGAAAAACAACCTTGCTAAACTGCGCCTCGGGAATTCACACCGACAAGGTAGGACACATGTCATTCGATGGTGAGGACATTTCCGGGGCGCCTCCGCACGAACTGGTAAAACGGGGCGTTGTTCAATGCCCGGAGAATCGTCAACTTTTTAGCGTTATGACTGTTCAGGAAAACCTCGAAATGGGAGCATACCTTTGGCGAGGGGATATTCGTGGAGTATCATTGCAAAAGAGATTAGAAGAAATATTCCGCAAATTTCCCGTGCTGAAATCGAGGCGAAGACAATTGGCAGGAACCTTGTCAGGTGGTGAACAACAGATGGTAGCGATTGCTCGTGGCCTGATGTCGAATCCCAAATTGTTCATGCTCGATGAACCATCATTAGGTTTGGCTCCAATAATTGTTGAAGAATTGTTCCATATCATCAAAGGAATGAGAGATGAAGGAACGACCATATTATTAGTGGAGCAAAACGCTTTGGCCGCGTTGGCTCTTTCGGACAGGGCTTACCTATTAGAAACTGGGCGCTTAACATTGAGCGGTCCATCAACAATGTTTATGAAAGATGATAGAGTGCGTAAAGCATATCTTGGTGACGATCTTGACGCAGGGCATGTTTGTAACAGCCCCTTGAGTTAGTTCAAACCTTTTCTCTCGACGGTATCTCATTTTGCTTTTCCTCTGCTCCAGTTGGAACCAAGAGCCTAATTTCCAACAAGGAGGTCTTATGAGAAAGATTCTGGTTTCGGCAGGTTTGTTGATCTGCATCTTTTGTTTCGGGACTGTGTACGCTGCGGAACCGATCAAGATTGGCGCCATATATTCGCTTTCAGGACCAGCAGCGGCTATCGGGACACCAACCAAACTCGTGACTCAGATGGTAGTTGAGAAGATCAACAAAGAAGGCGGAATTAACGGGCGACCTATCGAGTTGGTACTCGGAGATACCGAGTCTGACCCTACCAAGGCAGTCATGGTTGTCAAGAAGTTCATCAACGTCGACAAAGTGGCTGCGATTATAGGGCCCGACAGAACCGACCTGGGGATGGCTGTCAAAAAACTGGTTGAAGCCGCCGGTGTTCCAACATTCATGACTGTTGGAGGTGACCCGGTTATCATGAGTGGAGGTCCCCTTGGGACTTGCAAATGGGTTTTCAAGTCTCCCCAGAGAAGCTCAGTCGCAGTAGAAAAACTTTACGATTATTTAAAAAAATCCAACCTC
This sequence comes from Deltaproteobacteria bacterium, assembly GCA_023474025.1. Lineage (GTDB taxonomy): Bacteria > Desulfobacterota > Desulfomonilia > Desulfomonilales > Desulfomonilaceae > CAJBEZ01. The sequence goes on along the minus strand of JAMCYH010000288.1, from coordinate 10,376 downwards.
AAAAAAGTTGGCCTGATTACAGCCGCCGATGGTTTCGGTAAGGATGGAAAGGGCTGGTTGGAAAAACTTGCCCCGAAATACGGATTGACGATAGTTGGACAGGAATCTTTCAATCCCAAAGACACCGACATGACAGCTCAGTTGACCAAACTGTCATCAGCAAAACCGGACGCCATTATATGCTGGACTATTGGCCCTGCCGCTGCAATTGTCGCAAAAAATGTCAAGCAGTTGAATCTCAAAGAGCCTCTGTTTCAGTGTCATGGTATCCCTGACCCCAAATATGTGGAGTTAGCCGGGCCGGCTGCAGATGGCGGCACAATGCCTTCAACAAAGCTCATGGCTTGTGAGCAGCTACCCGATAGCGATCCTCAAAAAAAAGTAATCAAAGATTTCGTCCACCTATACAACGATGTTTACAAAATCAACAAGGAATTCCCGATTAATACTCATTCAGGATATGCTTGGGACGCGATTTATATTGTTGCCAACGCCATGAAAAAGGCCGGTGTTGAGCCTGCGAAACTTCGTGACGCTATTGAACAAACAAAGGGCTATGTGGGGGTTAGCGGAATCTACAATCTCACCCCGGAGGACCATAACGGACTCGGCACGGATTCGATGATAATGGTTAAAGTAAAAGATGGTAAGTGGGAACTATTGAAATGATCTAATGTCAGGAACAACCTACTTACAAGGATAAAATTCCTAATCACCGACATTCGCGATATTTTTAGACATACAGGTTCCCTTGCATTTTTTGGAAACCCGTTAGCGAGCGTTTGAAACATAATTCTGGAATATGGTTTTCCCCTATGACAGAGACTTCCGGAATTGTTGAATCAGTTCCTCCATACCGGTAACTTCCACACTTTTTGAAAACTTGGGTACAACGGCGGAACCGGAGATCCCAGCGTCCGCCAGTTTCTTTTTTTCACGTTCAAGGATAACTTTTTTATCTTTAGACTTGTTTTTAGACCGGCTTTTGTAAATGGTCAGAAATTGTTCAATGGCGCCTTTTCTTGGAGACGCGAACGGCCAGTTTTCAAATCTTTCGAAAAAAAGGCTCAATTCAGATTCATTCGAAACCCGATTGATAATCTCCTTCCACACAAGGTCCTCAAGGGCTTTTCGGTCTTCAGACGTCTCTTTATTGAGGCTGTTAATCGCATCTGCGTCTTGCGCTGCAGGATCCATAAGCTTCAGAGCGTAACCCTTAGCCTTTTTTTGTAGTTCCTCTTTTTTGAGACGCTCCCTCTCCTGGTCAGTCAGAAGCATCCCTCTTGTTCTTTCCATCATAATATCAATGGTGCTACGAATCTCGCTCAATTCATTACCCCAAGCGTTCAAAATTATGGATCGAAACAGACTCCTGTATCAATCCAATGCGCATCCAAATAAAAAGGACTATGGTCTCATTCCCGAATTTGACCTTCACCCAGCACAATAAACTTGGTCGTTGTCAAATCCTTTACTCCCATCGGACCATACGCGTGAATCTTGGTCGTGCTAATTCCAATTTCGGCGCCTAACCCAAAGACATAGCCGTCACTCATTCTGGTGGAGGCGTTGACCACGACGGTCGAAGAATTGACATCCCGCAGAAATTTTTGACTGGCATCATAATCCTTTGTGACAATAGCCTCGGTATGGAGCGAGCCATATTTTGCAATGTGCCTGATGGCTTCATCCATATCTTTGACAACTTTGACGGCCAGGATAAGATCCAGATATTCAGTGTACCAATCATCCTCAGTTGCAGGCGACATCCAGTCAACTATTCCCCTGCTCTTGTCGCAACCTCGAAGTTCTACACCCGCCCTTTTCAATTCTGACGACACTTTGGGAAGAAATTCCCCAGCAATCGATTCATGCACAAGCATGGTCTCGAGAGCGTTGCAAACTCCGGGTCGCTGAGTCTTGCCGTTTATCGCAATCTTTACAGCCATATCCTGATCGGCGAATTCATCCACGTAGAGGTGACATACCCCCTTGTAATGCTTGATCACCGGGATTCTCGAGTTCTTGGCGACAAACCTTATAAGTTCTTCTCCACCTCTGGGGATAATCAGATCTATCAAGTCCTCCAGTTGCAACAGATGCAGTATTGCTTCCCTGTCAGTTGTAGGAACCAAATTCACGATATCGGTATTTACTCCCAAATCCGTCAGAGTTTCCTTAAATATATTCACTATGGCGACATTTGAATTGAAAGCTTCTGACCCACCTCGAAGTATTACAGAGTTTCCCGCCTTCAAACACAAAGCGGCAGCGTCTGCCGTCACATTCGGTCGAGATTCATAAATTATCCCGATAACACCTAGAGGAATTCGCATTTTGCCAACTCGCATACCGTTGGGTCGAATCCACATGCCCGTAATTTCCCCAACCGGGTCGGGAAATGCCCCGATTTCTTCAAGCCCTTCAACTGTTTGGGCAATCACCTTGTCCGACAAGGTCAAACGGTCTATCATCGCTGTTGACAGGCCTGCCTTTTTCCCGGATTCGATGTCCTTGAGATTTTCAGCTTGAAGCTTGTCTTTTTGCGCCATTATTCTTTTAGCGACTTCGGTAAGAATCGAGATCTTCATGGACATTGAAAGCCGTGCAGCGTCGGCAGCCGCTTCATGAGTGGCTTTGACTATATTTAGCGTCTGTTCTTTTATGGACATGGTTGGCTCCAGGTCTGGTTAGAATTAATCATAGTCATTTTTAGAGGTTTCCAGGCTACTATGTTATGATTATGATTATCACCTGCCAGTTGTTTTATCAACTTATGTGCGGCATCAGGTTAGGTGGCTGCAAGCTTTTTAAAACTCCTGTCGGCTGATTTCATAGTTTAAAGGGGTTGTCAAATGATTCCAATGGTTTCTATCGTGGGAAAATCTGATTCCGGGAAAACCACATTACTCGAAAAACTGATCCGTGAACTGACTGATCGTGGATACAAAATAGCATCAATAAAACACGACGCGCATTCATTTGAAATAGACCATGAAGGAAAGGACTCGTGGCGCCACAAGAAGGCAGGAGCCGTTTTGACGCTAATTTCATCAGCGTCAAAGATAGCAATGGTTTTGGATTCAGACCATGATCACACAATGAAAGAGTTGCGCGATAAATTTATTAAAGATGTTGATTTGATTTTGGCTGAAGGATACAAGCGGGAGGATCTGCCCAAGATCGAAGTTTTCAGAAGCGCGCTTCGCAAAGAGATGCTTTGTTCCAGCCAGGACAATCTGATCGCAGTAGCGGGTGACCCTTCTTCAGTTCCCCCTGGAACTCCAGTATTCGATCTTGACGATCCGAAAGTTCTGGCAGATTTTATCGAAGAAAAATTTCTTACGCCAGAGAAACCGGTTCACAGGTAATCGTCTTGTGTCCGATTCTTACAAACTATCTTGTGCTTATAGCTCTGGATATGGACTCACTGGTTTCCAGGGCAAGTTCTTTGGCCCTCTGCATTTTCTCGGGGGAATCAGCCAAATCAAGGCCTACGAGCCAGAAACCCGCCACCATGCGTCTGCGATTTTTCTTGCCATGGAATATGGGGGCAGCAATGGCTGTAACGTTCATTAAATATTCTTCATGATCATGAGCAATGCCCAGTTCCCTAATCTCTTTTAACTGTTCCATGTAAACTTCCGGATCCGTTATAGAATAGGGCGTAAATCTTGGGATGGGATTTTCCCTTAAGAAATCGTCAAGATTATCCGGATCATGATAGGCAAGAAATATCTTTCCGGCGCCTCCGGCAAACAGAGGGAGACGGGTTCCCGGCCTGGCTGTAATCTTTAGATCCTTTGAACATTCAACCTGATCAAGAATCAACAGGTGAGTTCCACCACACATTCCCAGAAATACATCTTCATTGAGTTCAACACTCAACCTCTCGAGATAAGGACGAGCCAACTCAACAAGGGGAATGCGTACCGTAGCTATTTGAGAAATTTTCCTTGTTGTAAACCCACATGTATACTTTCTTGTTATAGGGTCTCGTAACACCCACCCTGTCTCTTCCAGGGCTGCAAGTATACCGTGTGTTGTGGACTTCGCAAGTTTTAGTTTAGACGCTATTTCGCTTATCCCGGGATTCTCGTTTTCGGTCAGTATCATTTTTAAGACGCGCATCGCTTTTGAAACGATCGGCGCAGAATAGGACACTGAAACAGCCTTTTCATTCGAGTTCATACCAATGCCCCATGACCTATGGCAAGCAGTCTATCTCCATTTATCTTACGTGTTCATTATTATGAACTATATTGAAATCTATTAACGTTTCAGGTTTAGATTGTCAACGGAATTATCATGGCATTTTATAACTTGACACCATCTACTGGTAGAGCTAATTTTAAAATAGAAATAGTTCTGAATACAGAACGATGTGGAAACGATGACGCTCAAAATAAAATTTAGCGATATTTTAAGGGCTACTCTCGGTTTAAGCACCGGGAACGAGAGTTGGGTTGGCGTTTCGCCTGACGGAGATTCATACCATATCGTTTCGCCTGTGGATAGTCAAATAGCCAAAGGAGTCATGGCCTGTAATCGCCCCACGGACGGGACCCCTTTCGGCGGATACAGTCGCTGGATTTATTTCAGGATACCCCCGTATTCGGAGTCGACAGATAACACGCAGAACGCCAGACAGAATCAGGCTTGGCTAGTAGCTCAGGAACTTGTCAATCGGCTCCAGAGATTGGGAATTGTGGCGATTATTGACTCAAGCGAAGCCCGTTCCACTGAATCCGAAAATAGGGTCCACAACAGCTATGTGAAAGCGAAACCCGTCTGTCAAAAATGTGGGGATGAATGGAACAGGCTTGCTGATTGCCTACGAGACCCCGATCTGAATCTCCATGCTTATCGCGCCTGTGTAGATGATTTCCAAAAGGGAGTTTTTGTTTTTGTTCATAAATGTGGTGGTTTTGTAAATATACCGGTTCGGGATTTTGTTCGAAAATCATACGTAACCAGAAATGTGGCCGGATTACAGGCATGTCCTGGTTTTTGTTACTATGAGCGTTCTTTACAGGAATGCTCTGCTTTTTGTGAAGGTTCACGTTACCGTCGTGTTGCGTTGAGGATTAGTAGGCGTCGGCCTGTTCAATCAAAGGAACCTGCTGTCGTATAAGAATTTGTTTCTGAGATTGTCCGGTTTTAAGGACATTGGATATTTTGGATTTTTGGCCCCTAACACTTTATTTCCTAATTCTAACGGGAGGGAAAGAGCATGCTCCTGCCCAGGTTTGATTATTATGAACCCGCCACTCTTGAAGAAGCGTTACGGTTACTCTCGGAAATGGGAGGTAACGCAAGAGTCATAGCTGGTGGAACGGACCTTCTGGTTCGGATGAAACTCAAGGTTGAAAAACCCGGCTATCTTATTTCTTTACGAAAAATTCCTGGACTTGACGCCATCGTACGCAGGGAAAACCACGGTGTAACAATAGGACCGGCTGTAACTGCCGCTGAACTGTCGAGAAACGAGTTATTGCTCGACAGATTTACCCCGATAGCGCTCGCCGCAGGCCGATTAGGCGCGCCAGTGGTCAGAAACAGAGCCACTATAGGTGGAAATCTCGTCAACGCGCGACCAGCGGCGGATTTGCCTCCGGCCTGCATGGTTTTGGACGCGACGTTGAAACTAAAAAGCTTCTCGAACGAGCGTGAAATTCCGGTCGGTGAATTTTTCCGGGGGCCAGGTCAGACTGTGATTGAACCGAATGAATTGCTCGTAAGTATATTTGCGCCGATCCCTGCCCCCTGGACTGGCGGAGCTTACATAAAGTTAGGAGCACGGAAGGCCCTGGAAATATCCATGGTCAATGTCGCGGTCATCCTGACCCTGCAATCTCCACAAGGTCCTATTATAGATGCGAAAATCGCGTTAGGGGCGGTGGCTCCTACACCTGTCAGGGCCTTTGCGGCAGAAGAATTCCTTATCGGCAGGCAGCCCTCTGACGACGTGTTTGCTCAGGCTGGGGTCATAGGTGTGGGTATGTGTGAGCCCATTACCGATCACAGGGGAACCATGGAATACAGATGCCTCATGATTGAAACTCTTACATCACGTGCGCTCAGGCAGGCTTATGAGAAGGCCCTAACCTGGAAACCCTGATAACCTGATTCGGAAAGGCTCAAGCTGGATTCTTGCTTGCATATTTCAGCTTATAGCAATCCATCGGTCATACTGAATCTCGTTTCTCCGGAGAACGAAACATGAAGAAAACAATTCAACTTACGATAAATGGTCAGCAGGTACAGGCGGCTGTTGCGCCTAATCAAACCCTGGTTCAGTTTTTGAGGGATGACTTGGGTTTAACAGGGACTAAACATGGTTGTGGGTTAGGGGACTGTGGAGCGTGTACAGTTATCCTTGATGGAAGAGCGGTGAATTCATGCCTCGTCTTGGCTATCCAGGCGGATGGCTGCGATGTTTTAACCATAGAAGGACTTGCCGAAGACGGTAATCTGCATCCCTTGCAGCAGGCTTTTGTGGATAAGGGGGCCATTCAGTGTGGTTTTTGCTCTCCGGGGATGATCCTTTCAGCCAAAGCCCTCCTCGATGAAAAACCTAACCCCACCGAACTGGAAATTAGAACAGCCATTTCTGGAAATCTCTGCAGGTGCACTGGATACCAGAAAATAGTTGAGGCTATAAATGAAGCGGCGGAAGTCATTAGAGACAGGGAGGAGTCGTGACATGGGCGACTATCGAGTTCTTAATACCAGAGCCCCAAGAGTCGATGCGGTAGCCAAAGCTACCGGACAAGCAAAATACGCTGATGATTTCAGCATGCCGGGAATGTTACACGCCGCGATCCTGCAAAGCCCCGTCGCACATGCGCGAATTTTACACATTGATACATCAAAAGCGAAAAAATTGGCTGGTGTAAAAGCAGTCGTCACGTCCAGGGAAGCGGGCCTGATAAAATATGGGGTATCCCCTGCCAGATATGACGAAACCCTTTTTGCTCATGACAAAGTCCGGTATGTCGGAGACGAAATCGCGGCAGTAGCCGCATTTGATCAGGCGACTGCCCAGGAAGCACTTTCCTTGATTAAAGTGGATTACGAAGAATTGCCTGCTGTCTTTGACATGTTTGAGGCTATGAAAGAAGGGGCCCCACAAATACACGCTGAATTTCCGGGTAACATGAATGCGGAGGTACATCAGGAGTTTGGCGACACTGAAGCGGCTCTGGCGTCCTGTGATTACGTTGTAAACCATACTTTCCTTAATAAGCGGCAGGACGCGGCATTCATTGAGCCTCATTCCTGTCTGGCGGTATTTGACCCTTCTGGCCGGTTAACATTATACACGTCCACACAGGTTCCCCACTATGTAATGAGAACGGTGGCCATGACTCTCCAAATTCCAGTGGGCAATGTGCGGGTTGTGAAGCCCTATGTAGGAGGAGGGTTCGGTCCCAAATGTGAAGCTACTCCTCTTGAGATGAGTTGCGGTCTTCTCGCAAAAATCACGGGAAAACCGGTTAAGATGACTTATACGAGAGAGCAGGTTTTCTTGCATAGTCGAGCCAGACACCAGTTTTTTGCCGAGATGTCCCTGGGTGTGATGAAAGATGGCACAATGGTGGCGCTTAAGAACAAGGCTGTGCTGGACGGTGGAGCGTACACAAGCTTTGGGATTGCTACAGTCTATTATTCGGGATCCTTGCTTGGCGGACCATACAAGTTGAGGTCCATGAAATACGATGGCTACCGTGTCTATACCAACAAACCCGCATGTGGGGCGCAGCGAGGTCATGGAGGTGTGGCTCACAGAGCATGTTTCGAACAACTCATTGATATGACTGCCGAAAAGATTGGTATGGACCCAATCGAAATGCGACTAAAAAATATCATGACCACGGGTGATATGACTGTCAATGAACTCGACATGTCCAGTCTGGGTATGAAAGAATGCATCGAAACAATTAAAGCTGGATCCGACTGGGATAACAAAAAAGGTAAACTTCCCCGAGGAAAGGGAATCGGTATGGCCTGCGGCTTTTTTGTGTCAGGCGCCGGTTATCCAATTTACCGGTCAGATACCTACCATTCGACAGTGGTTATAAAGCTGAGTGAAGACGGTGGCGTGGCAAATGTGCTCACTGGGTCTGCGGAAATTGGTCAGGGATCGGATACCACTATGGCCATGATTGCGGCAGAGACATTGGGAATACCATTGGATAATGTTCGGGTTTATTCCGGAGACACCGATTATAGTGTAGATCTGGGAGCCTACTCGAGTAGACAAACCCTTATGACGGGCCATGCGACAAAACAGGCGGCGGAGGAAATCAGAAACAAGATAGCTCTTTATCTTTCGGAAGAACTGGATGTGCCTGTAGCCTCGATAACCTTCAGCGATGGAATCGTTAAATTCGACGGAGGCGCTGGTAATTTTGACAAGTTGAGAACTAACTATATAAAAGAACATAGGGGCTGGACAGACCCACCCTCAGGGGAATACCTAACATTCAGGGAAGCCGCCAGGTTGGCCTATTTAAAAGCAGGCACAATAGTTGGGACAGGAAAATACAAACCTCCAAAACTGGGTGGTTCATACAAGGGCGCTGCGGTGGGGACGTCGCCGGCCTATGGGTGCTCGGCTCAAATCGTCGAAGTATCGGTTGACCTTGAAACAGGGCAGATAACCATTGACGCAATGACGGACGCTCATGATTGTGGTTTGGCCATAAACCGGACTTCGGTTGAAGGACAAATGCAGGGATCTCTGTCCATGGGACTTGGTGAATGCTTGTTTGAGCAAGTGAAGTTTGATTCCAGAGGCAGAATCATAAACCCATCACTGGGAGAATACAAGATTCCTACAGCATTGGATATGCCAAAGGTTAAATCGATTATTGTCGAATCAAATGAGCCGAATGGCCCTTACGGGGCAAAGGAAGTTGGAGAAGGCGCCATTATGCCGACAATTCCGGCTATACTTAACGCGATATATGATGCGACGGGTGTGAGAGTTAACGAACTCCCGGTAACTTCTGAACGATTATTTATGACGTTAAAGAAAAAGGCTGAAGAAGCTTAAATCTTTAAGGTCTTTTATTAAAAGTCCAAAGCCGGCGGAGAAGTTATTTTGGCCTCTCTCGTCGGCTTTGGGGCTCAGTCCGTTAAGAGGACTGAGGAGATGCAGTTAGTCTGCGTGGTTTTGTTAATCCAGGACATTCAGAATCCTCTACGGGGGCCAAATAATCCTCAAAACTGTTTTCTGGAATAGCGACCTAATTGTGTCCATGGTGTGAGATAACGTGAAGTTCATTTTAAATGGATTCCCTGAAAATTTCTACGGCTCGACTCTCAGCGTTCAGAATCTTCTTGATACTACCCAGGAAGATGATCCTGCGGTGATAGTTGAGATTAACGGACGTTACGTTCATAGAAGAGACTTTTCATCATGTTTGATTAACGAGGGAGACCGGGTTGAATTGATTCATCCTTCTTTTGGAGGTCGCTATTCCAGAAAA
>JAMCYH010000288.1:0-824 GCA_023474025.1 Deltaproteobacteria bacterium | reverse complement strand
TTGTTAATTCACGCAATACACCAGTGGACTCGATTGGCGCTAAAAGATCAGGCCAACTCCGGCAGTCGGACCTGCAAGAGTGCTTTTGTCATAATTTGTGGGCTGGCTTGTTTCGAGGACAAACCATCTATATCCACCCTCCAGGTATCCATACCTCCCACAGTTCATGGGCATGTATATTCTACCTAGCGCCACGGCGTCCCAACCAAAATAGTCGTTGTTGAACTGGACTGAGGCTCTACATTCTGTGGTCACCGTTGCCGAGCCTATATCTCTGATGAGCCTCTCGATGCTGGCGCCTGCTGTATATAGTCCCAGGAGTTGGGATCGACTACGATTATTAGGAAGATTTACTTGGCTGATTGTAAGATTGTCGTCAATCATCATGTACCCGCCGAACAAACTCGATACAGCGTTACACTTATGAAACCAGTCATAAACCAGCTCAGCTCGATAAACATAACGATTCCAGATTGTTAGAGTGTTAACAAAGGTATAGTAAGGCACGTTCCCAAAAATGAATAGAGATGTTGGGTTGGAGTTGGTCCTGTACATCATCGGCATGAAGGTGAACCTTAGCCCCCAATTCGGACGAACCTGGCACCGACCTTCATAAACTCCGAAATACTGATTGCGGTCCAGGTTGAGGTTATCCACCAAACTTAATGGGGTAACGCCGAAAGGAGTCACCAATCCTCCTGGAGCACCAGTCGTCCCATTTGTGCCCCAGATAACATCACTGCGATAAAGCGTTGGATACCACAGTTGCGCGCTTACCTGAAACTGCTTGCAACCGATGTGCGGCACAAACGCCTGAGGGCTGC